>JACPSF010000299.1 GCA_016193385.1 Deltaproteobacteria bacterium | reverse complement strand
CTGTAATATACGGATACACCACGATCAAAATCGACCAGTGGATCTCCACCTCATTGGGATAGATAAACCCGGTGACCTCCCGCAGAAGTTCTGACAACTTTTGGACCAATTCTTGGTTCATCGCACCTCTCCGTCCATATCGGCGTAATATACCTTAGGCTCAGTATTGAGGTGGGGCTTTAGCACATGAATCTTATTGACCCGCGTAAAGCGCACGAGCCGACTCGCCATGCTCTTTAAATCCCCGAAAATCCGCGCCTGCGTCGGGCACACCTCGACGCAGGCGGGAAGCAGCCCTTTTACGATCCTGTGATAACAGAACGTACATTTATCCGCAGTCCGAGTCTCCGGGTGAAGATAGCGTGCCCCATACGGGCACGCCTGAATGCAGTATCTGCATCCGATGCATCGCTTGGAATCCACAAGGACAACGCCGTCTTCCGTCGCGAAAGTGGCTCCCACGGGGCAAACCTGGACGCATGGGGGATTCTCACACTGGTTGCAGAGTTTTGGAACAAAGAAACTTCTCAGGATATCCGGCTCGTCTGCCCTGGGTTTTCCTTTTTGAGCCTCAATGCTCTCAACCGTAACACTGCCATCCCTCTTAATGACGTATCGTTCCACCCAGGTCCGACAAAAGAAAGGCTCCTTGGGCACATTGTTTTCCTTCTTGCAGGCTTCGATACATAAGCCGCACCCAATACACTTTTCTATGTCGATGCCCATTCCGTAGAGGTGATTGGCCGGATCATACCCACCGGTCGTGGGTTTTGCAGAGGCATCCTTTAGAAGGTGCCGGAACACCCCCGCGGCGGAAACAAACAAAACGGCATTTTTTAGGAACTTCCTTCTATGCATAATCGTGGTTACATCCTCTCGGGCCGATGCGGATAATGGCACTCCCAGCAGAGAAACCTCTCACCATGGCTGGCGAGGTCTATCTTGGGTGCATCCTTTCGGTCGGATTCTTTCCCGTGACACTTTCCACAGAATTCCCGCGTATCGGGCTTCGTCGGCCTGACGCTCCTCGGAGTTACCTTATGTTTCACCGGGACGCTGTGACAGCTCGTACAGCCGATGAGCGCATGCGGGGAAACGGTTTTGATGCTTGCGATTTGCGCATGACAGGCGGAACATTCCCGCGGAGTCTCCCGAGGTACCGGGTCATGAGGGTTGTGACACGTTATACAAGCCTTAATCGGATTGTGGAGAACGGGATTGATCTGAGGAAATCCGGTGGGTCTCGATGGATCATAAGCGTGACAAAAAACACAGAAGTCCCTGCCCCTCGGCGCGGTAGGCTTGGTTGAGGGATTTTCTATATGCGCCTGCGCGGGCCCGTGACAGGTTTCGCAGGAGACGTTTTTATGGAAACCGTCCTTTTTCTTGGCGGCCTGGTCGACATGGCAATTGCCGCAAATAGTCGCGCCCGCGAAGACGATATTTTTTGCAACTTCTCTCTGTGCGGTGGATTCTCGATGGAATCGCCTATCTGTAAGAGAAGACGGCAGGATGACATATCGTGCCGTGACAACCCCCGCAATGATGATTGCGATGACAATAGAAAGTCTTCTTATCTGCTCAGGAATTTTTCTTAACACACCTCGCATCATTTCCCTTGTCATTTTGCGCGTGACGATATTCCCCCTTTCCTTCTCGCCGCTGACGGGCTCGAAGATTTAGCACGATTTGTGCCAAGCTTAGGAGATAAGTAAGTCCCTAATTTTATTACAGAATACAAACAACCGAGATCGATTGGATTCTCTTTTTTGGGAAAAGGCCGATACCAGAATAGAGAGCGGCGTACCTCAATTAGATAGAGCGCTACGATGGTTGGTTTCTCCTTTCTTCGAGTGGTGTTACTTCCAGTTCTAGACTTTTACCAGCTTCACCCTGGTGTCGTAGAAAACCGCACTGGCACCGGTCACGTCGGAGAGGCAGGTATTCTTGAGAACAGGATCGACGCGCATGGCAGCATTGGCGTGTATCCCCTTATCTCTCCTTTTATCACCACGGATTCTTTTGCCATTGATCACCACATCACTAGCCCCATAGGCCCAGTGGCCGTGGCCCAAGGAAAAGCTTACAACACCGGGGCGAATTCCCTCGGTAACGGTCAGCTCCCCGATCATGGCCTTCTTATGGCCGTTCTTAAGGTCCCACACGCCCTCTGGATTACTGGCAGAGAGGACCTTTACCCGATCCCCATTTTTGAAACCCAAGCGCTGTGCATCGGCCGTGCTGATGACAAAGATCCCCTCAGGGAGAACGCCCAGTAGCCAGTAGTTACTGATGGTTCGGCTCTTGGTTTGGGTTACTTCCCGATGGGTAATAAGCGTGAGGTCGTAGCCTTCATCCGCCACCGGACGGCCAAGCACATCGGTAGGAGCGGGAAGATAGGTTGCGACCCCGGAGAATGGTTTACCCGTCATGCTATGCTTAGTCGTGGCGGTTTTCTCCTGATAGAGGTTGATCAGGGTACCGTGCCTGTTTTTCAATTGCTCCGAATCGTACCCATTGGCAAAATCATCGTAGCGCCCGCCTCGATTAAGAACATAGACAGCCTTCCTCCACCACTTCTCCCCTAATACGGTCTGCCAGTGTTTAGGATCAAAAACGCTTTTTGGCAGGTGCCGGCGGGCCTTCAAAAACAGCTCCACCTCCCGGTCGTCAGCATCCGGCACCGCATCCGAACCGTCAGCTCTATCACCAAAGGCCACATTGGCTACCATGGGCAGATAGAAGTCCTCGGCCCTGAGCAAGTCTCCCTTTTCCCCTAGCCCTCCTGGGCCGAATCCCGGCAGGCCCAATTTTTCCGCCACACCAAGCAGCAAAGCCTCCAGACTGCAAGGCATCTCCTGACCGAAGACTTTCACGGTCTCGTTAGGCGTGGCGATCACCGGCTGGCGGATCGGCTGCATCTTCCAGATTATCGACGGATGGGAACCCGCGAACTCCCACCGCTCCAAATTGGCTTGGTCTGGGAAGATATAGTCGGCGTACATGGAGGTCTCGCCTATGGTGATATCGTTGGCTACGATGAGAGGAATCTTTTTCACATCTGCCAGGATCTCGATGTTGGTATGACCGGCAGGGAGCGAATAGACAGGCGTCCCCATGTAGATGAATAGAGCCTTGATCGGATAGGGATAGGCATCGCCGGCCGACGGGATAATCTCCTGATAGATATCGCTCGCCAAGGGGTACCAGGCCCTCCGAGCAGGGTAACCAGAAAAGAGGGTTGTATCCTCATATTTCATATCGTGGCGAATAATGCTGATGCCGAAGTTGGGGATCTTCCCCGGATGCATCCTCCCGATGGGGAAGGGCTTACCAGCCCTGCTCCCAAAATGGTCATAAGTGGAGGCCTGAGCCATACCACCTTTCCAGTCATAGTTGCCGATAAGCAGGTTCAAGGAATACCAAGCTGTGCAGTTGTAAAAGCCATTGGTGTGCTGGGAGACACCCCGGTGGATCTCTGCAGCAGCTTTCTTACCATGACTTGTGAACTCCCGAGCCAGCTCCACCAGGTCTTCGGCCTTGAGCCCCGACATTTCTGCCCATTCCTCAATCGTATGGGCAGATGCCTCCTCATGGAGAATTTGCAGTGCGCTCTTGACCCTCACTCCTCCTGTTTCACTATTCACAAAGAGGTCGCCCTCGACGGGGTTTTTGCTGTCATTGGGATCAAAGGGAATAAAGCGCCCATTAACCGAGACCACGAACGGATCGAATTCGTACGTTCCTTTTCCATCGCTTGTCTTGCGACTCTCCTTTGCGGCAAGCCCCACCTCCGAGGCGCGGAGGAGTCCTCCCGGCTTTCCCTCTTTGTCTAGGCGCACGAGCCAGGAAGCATTGCACCAATTAGGTTCCTTATCCGCCCCCGCCGCTGCCTTGTTGGCATTGCGTAGATAGCGCTCCTCGAAGCGTTTGTTGTCGATAATCCATCGGATCATGGCCAAGGCTATAGCAGCCTCTGTTCCAGGCTTATTCGGCAGCCATTTCCAGGCCAAAGCTGCTGTCCTAGAGAGGCGCGGGTCTATCACCGCAAATTTTAACCGACCGCTGACAAGGCCATCCGTGATTCGTTGCGTGCGGAAAGTGGGGCCGACATTCGCCTCAAAAGGATTGGCGCCGACAAAGATGATAAACTCAGATCCCTGTTGGTCGGCCTGCCAGAAGAACTTCTTGCCTCCGCCCCATTTGCCGTCGACGTACTGCTCGCTCATGGCCTTGCCGGTGAAGTAGAGGGAACCCTGGCAAACCGTTGTGTGGCCATGAGCATTCACCGAGCCAAAAGCATCCTTGGTAAAGCGGCTGATGAGGTCCCCGCGACCGGACTTTAACCGCCCCCAGACAAAGACGAGCTCGTTATTCTTGGGACCCAGGTCTGGATGCTCAGGGTCAATCAGAGTATGCAAGTAGTCTTTGTGTTTGGCTTTGAACTCTTCCACGGCCCTTTTTTTCTCTTCGGCCGTTTTTTTGCCCATGATGACCTTCACGTCATTGGCCATTGCCCCGGCAACTTTGGCATCCCTTAGAGCCCAAATCTCCTTAAGACCACTGACAACTCGCTTTTCTTCTCCCCGCACATGGGAAAAGAGCTTGCCGCCATTAGCAATCTCATTGATGGCCTGCTCAAAAGGAATGGTTATCCATCGGTTGGAGCCTCTGCGACCGGCTCTTTTTAGAACCTTGATCACCCGGTAAGGATCGTAGGAAGTCTGGATAGCCGCCTGGCCCTTGGGGCAAAGGGCGGAATCCACCGTTGCAGCCTGTGATATTGGGGTCTTGTACGAAAGATGCGGATTCATGCCGCATGGACTGAAGGGACTTCCATCAATTTTCACCACAACCCCATCCTTAATCTTAGCCCTGATGCCGCACTGGGCATTACACTGCTGGCACACGCTGTAAAGGATGTTCTCCGCTTTGGCCAAAGGATATTCCAAGCCTGGCACAACCTCTCCAGCTTCTACCAGCCGGGGGAAGAGACTATTCTGTGCCACCTGACTTAAGAAGGCCGTTCCTCCTAGGAAGGCGCCGCACTTTAAGAACTCTCTTCGATCAATCCCTTGGCTAATTAAAGTTTTCTTCTTCATGACTCTAACCTCCTAAGTATGGTAGGCCGCAGCTAGGGCAGGATCATCCACAATGTAATAGACCCTGGGCTCGGTGCCGCGATTCTCCCGAATGCGCACTACCTTTGCCCTGTTCTTTTCTAAAAGCTCGCTCACCAGACTTTGGGGATCGTTAAGATCGCCAAAAAATGCTGCTCGCCCAATACATGTGGTCACGCATACGGGAAGCATGCTAGCGGTCAATCGATGCAGACAGAAATGGCACTTCCTGCCCCCGCCGATGGGAGGATCATTCTGACCTTTAACCCGCTTCCACACCGCCCCGTAGTCGTAGCTCTCTCTTTTCTCGTAGGGCTGAAAGGCTGGCGTTCCCTCAGTGAAGAAGCGCCCGTCGTCGTAGTAGAGAGCTTTAAACGGACAGGCTTTAACCGCAGCCTGAAACGCCTTTCGCCCTCGAAACTTCCGGTAGTTAATGGCTACGATCCCGTCGGGCCGCTTGGTAATGGACCCTCGAGAGACGGCATTGGCTGCCCCAAGGCACGGAGGCTTGTCGCACTGCATACATTGGGTAGGCATGAAAAAGCGGCTCACCTTGGGGTACTCGCCGCTTTGCGTCTCGGGCACCGTGCGGTACGTCACCCCAGGCGGTAGCGCATTTTCTGTCACGCAAGCTACTCTGCAAGCGTTGCAGCCAACGCATTTTCTCTGGTCAATCACCATGACCCACCGTCTCTCGTCGACCGGCTTTCTTAATGCCCTTTGCAGATCACGCTGCATACGTAGAAGCGGACTCTCTCCATCGGGAAGCTCAGGTAGTGGCTTTTCGCTGGAGGCGGCCTCTGCCCTTTCCCGTTTGGCCAAAAGGCCTGCTCCTATAACCGCACCAGCCAAAACGGTCTTGAGAAAGTTCCGCCGCTCCTCAGCTTTTTTCGTGACACTCAATTTTTTCATGATCACCCCCGTTAACCTTCGCCATGAGACCTCAAATTGAACTCCACCCGGGTACACTTTCCCTTTGTGTCGCCGCAGCAATTCCGATGCCAGAGGAAAGCTTCGAAGCTGAGAGGGGTAACTGTCCAAAAACTTGGACAAACACGTTACTCAGGCGGAGAACTCGATCTGACCATGTTACCGAAAGGTAACATGCAGTCGAGATCCGTTACCTTTTAGTAACATCAGGAGAGCTAGCCCCGCCAAGGTGCTTGAGCTTTTTCCACAAGGTCTTCCGACTAATCCCCAGAATCCGAGCCGCTTGAGCCCGATTGCCTTTCGCGAGACGGATGATGGAGACGATGTGCTTCCGTTCCGCCTTTTCACGGACTGTGCTCAGCCGCCGGTCCCCGACCTCCGCCTCAGAGGCTGAGGTCAGCACTTTCTTGCTCATATCCTAATTTTGAACGTGCAAGATCGCTGCCATGCGTGGAGGTAAGTCATCTGCACATGCGGGTGACGAGCAGCCAACCCAGAGCGCGCGGACAAGCAAACTAACGCGAAGATTATTCTAGACCCAGGGACTTCAGCTTCTTCCAGAGAGTCTTTCGGCTCATCCCCAGGATTTCGGCCGCGCGCTTTCGTTGACCACCGACGCTCCGGAGGACGCCTTGCAGGTACTGTCGTTCAGCCTCCCGGATCGCATCGGTGAGAGAGCGAGCCGGCTCACCGGGCGGATCGGCAGACATGACGATACCCTCCAGGGGAAAGTCGTCGGGCGTGAGGACAGTGTCTTTCGCCAGGGTGACTGCTCGCTGGATCCCTGCCTCCAGCTCCCGGATGTTTCCGGGCCAGTCGTAGGAGAGGAGACAGCCGCAGGCTTCGGGGGTAAGACCCCGAATCTCCTTTCCCAGCGGGCGGCGGTACTTCTCGAGAAAGTGCTCGGCCAGCGGGAGGATGTCTTCTTTGCGCTCTCTCAAAGGAGGGAGGGTAACGGTGATCACCTTGAGGCGGTAAAAAAGGTCTTCACGGAGGCGTCCGGCTAAGACTTCGTCTTCCAACCGTTTACGGGTGGCGGAGATAAGCCGGACGTCGATCTTGATAGTTTGGCTCCCGCCGACCCGCTCGAACTCCTTTTCCTGGAGGACTCTGAGCAACTTGGCTTGGACTGCCGATCCTAGATCGGCGACTTCGTCCAGGAAGAGGCTCCCACGATGAGCCAGCTCAAAGCGTCCCTTTCGGTCCCGGATCGCTCCCGTAAACGCGCCCTTCTCGTGACCGAAAAGCTCCGTCTCCAGCAGGGACTCTGGAATCGCTGCGCACGCAACGTTAATGAGCGGGAAGGATTGCCGGGGGCTTGCCTGATGGACGGCACGGGCAACCAACTCCTTTCCCGTGCCCGTTTCTCCCTGGATCAAGACGGTGGCATCGCTCCGGGCCACGGTGGCGATAAGGTCGCAAACCTCGGCCATCTTTCCGCTCGCGTAAACAAGGTCGCCGAATCTGCGGGCCTCAGATGGACCCGGCCCCTGCTCAGACCAGGCCGCACGCCCAGCTAGGAGGCCGCGGAGGAGAATGAGGAGATCGTCCGTGGGAAACGGCTTCACGAGGTAGTCAGTGGCCCCTGCTTTCATCGCCGCCACCGCCGACTGGATAGTCCCGTAGGCCGTCATCATAATGGCGATACCAGAAGGGCTCTCGGCTTTAAAGCTCTGGAGCAAGGCGAGTCCATCCACCTTGGGAAGCTTCAGATCCAGAAGGGCCACGTCGAATGCTCTCTCCTGGATGAGGCGAAGCCCCTGCGCTCCGTCCGACGCGGTGGCGACCTCATATCCCTCTTCGGCAAGGTCGTTCGCCAGCGTCACCTGAAGGATTGGCTCATCTTCAACTAGGAGGACACGGTGGCGCATTGGCCCTCCCCTTCTCTTGTCAACGGAAGGATAACTGTGAAGGTACTCCCCTTTCCAACCTCGCTCTGAACCTCAAGGACGCCGCCGTGAGCCCTCACGATCCCGTAGCTCACCGAGAGCCCGAGCCCTGTCCCCTTGCCAACCTCTTTGGTGGTGAAAAAGGGATCAAAGACGCGAGGCAGGTTCTCGGCGGGAATTCCGACTCCCGTGTCGGCGACCGAGACCTCTATCCAAGAGCCGGCTTGACGGCGTCGAACTCCAGCCGTCACCGTAAGGCTCCCTCCGCTCGGCATAGCTTCGACGGCGTTCATCAGAATATTGAGAAAGACTTGTTCAAGCTGGTGCGGGTCAGCTAGGAGCGCGGGAAGCCCGGATTCCGTAGACAAAGAGCAGGAGATCTTCTTGGCCGCCAGCTCGTGCTCCAAAAGGGCCATGGAACGGTGAAGAAGGGGTGGGAAATGGGTTCGAGTCAGTTGGGGTTTCCTCTCACGTGCGAAGTCCAGGAGTTGCCTGATGGTCCGACCGATGCGGCTCAGCCCCTCCTGGAGCATTGTCAGGTATTGCACTCGCTGCGCCTCCTCTCTGGCGCCTTTGAGGAGAGTCCTAATGCAGTTCTGCATGCCCGCAAGGGGATTATTGATTTCATGTGCGATCCCGGCTGCCATTTTTCCAAGAGAGGCCAGGTGCTCCGCCCGCCGGACTTCATCCGCGTGGCGGTCCTCCAGTTGGCGTTGGGCCTCGGCCAGTCGGCCCATCATGGAGTTAAAACTCTTTCCGAGCCGCCCCAGCTCATCCCGGTCGCCCTCTGGGGCTTTGGCCAAAAGATCTCCGGCCTCAACCCGGCTCATGGCTTGGGACAAGGTATCGATACGCCGACCGATCACGAGCGTGAAATAAATGGCAATCAAGCCGCCCGCGGCAACGAGGGCGAGCACGGCGGGGAGGACCATGACCTTCCATTGCTGGGATATCTGAGATCCGGCACTCGGCAAACCAAGGCGCACGCTCAGGAATGCAATCGATGCACGATCCTGAGAATGACAGGTGTGGCAGACCGGTCGGTTCGGGATGGGGCGAAAGATTCCGATCGTCCCCTCGGCATGATTCCAGAGCGGCTCTGGCACCTTGCCCTCCTCAAGCCGGTCCTCTTGCGCAAGGATCTGGCCTGTTTCCCCCGGACTGCTCGAGCGAATGATAGTGCCGTCGGAATCCACAATTCTGATCCCCGCAAGTTGCGGAACCTTGCTGATCTGTTCGAGGATTGCCTGAACCTCCTGGCTCTTTCCCTCTGTCATCGCTAGCGCAATCGCCCGCTCCGTTACGGCAGCGACTAACTCCGCCTCGCGCCGAGTGAGATTCAACAGATGATTCGCTTGGCTCCTCGCGGTAACGATTACGTAGGCTACAATTACTGCCAGCATGATCGCCCCGATCCCCAGAATCATCTTGACCTTAGATGACATTCAAGCCCCCTTGTACATGGATGGCGCATGAGATCAGGCGTGCGAGCGTTTGGAAACTCTTATTCTCTTCCTCCGGTCAGGACCGCAAAAAGGATCAGACAGAAAAGTGCCAAACCGATCGCGATGCTAACGCCGCCGAGAATCCACGAGAGGTTCTTCATCCAGCGCGGCGGCGGCTCCGTTTTCACGCTCGTCAAAGCGCCGAGTCGAGAAAGCCTGGCATACTCGGCGGGCCTCTCCTCCTGAAGCTCGTCTCTGCTCACTCTCCCTGTGAAGATCACCAGGTCCATGGGAAACTTTTCCGGCCTGATGTGGCTGTTGAAAAAATGGATGGCAAAGATAAACCCAGCGGCCAACAAAGCCTCTTCCCCGTGAATAACCAAGGCCACGTTGAAGATCCAACCGGGGAGAAACGCGGAAAAAAAGCCCGGGAACCAGAGCATAAAGCCGGTGGTCCCGATGATCGCCATACCCCAGAAGACCGCCCAATAATCGAACTTCTCCCAGTAGGCAAAGCGACCAAACGCTGGTCTGGACCCCAAGCCCAGGAACCATTTGAGGTGCCCGTAAAATTCTTTGAAATCATTGGGCTGCGGCACCAGAGAGTCCGAACCCCACAGTATCCCTGCTTCTCTACGCACGAGGAAGCGGTAAAGAATCGGCCCAAGATGGAGAAAAAAGCACAGAGTTAGAAGCACGGCGAAGGTGCGGTGAAAAAATCCCATGACACCGAACCCACCCAGAGTGTGAGAGAGCCAGATGGCCCAGCCCGCTTGGTTGTAGCGTAGCGGCATGCCGGTAGCGACCAGGCCAAGAAAGGTCAAGACCAAAAGACCGTGCAAAAGACGCTGGCCAAGAGAAAACCGGAAGTAATACTCAGCCACGAGAACTCCCCTCCTTTGGTTCGTGCTCCCCCCCACCTTCCCCCCCGGGCTCGGGCGGTTCGTCTCCGTCCTCTTTCCTCGGTCGCTTTTTCACAAACCGAGCAATGAGCGGACGCGCGGCCCAAACAGCAGTATGAATGCCGAAGAAGAAAAACACCCCGGCCAACAGCCAGGTCATAAAACGGGCGGCGTAGTACAGGACCGGGTTACGGGCGCGATCTCTATCATCGGCGTGAGGGTCGTATTTGGCAAAGTTGGCGCTGGCCTGCGGGTGGCATTTGCGACAGGTGGCCACGACCCGGCTCGGCGCCACGGAAGAGCGGGGATCGGACTTGGCGAGGATGTCGTGGGCTCCGTGGCAGTCCGAGCAGCGCGCCACCCGCGTAAATCCCAGAGAGGTCACCTGTCCGTGGAAAGTATCCCGGTAGGTGCGCAGCGACTGCGCGTGGCACGTGCCGCACTCGCGAACAATCTCAAGCCGCCAACGCTCCATTTCTACCCGCCGGATCTCATGAGCGGTGTGGCAGTCGATGCAAACGGGAGCTATCGGATTCCCTCCCTTGACTGCCCTCCCGTGAACGCTGTCGGCGTACACCCGCAGAACTCCGGCATGGCAGCGACCGCAGGTCTCGGGGATGTTGGTCTTGTGCACGGTAGACTGCGGATCTGAGGCTGGAAGGATGCCGTGAGATCCGTGGCAACTCGAGCAATTCGCCGCAACCAGCAAGCCCGTGGCAGCCGCCGCAGGTCCGCGGCAGGTTCAGCGGATTCACGCGCGACTCCAGATGTGCCCTCGGGAGAACGTCGTGGCTCCCGTGGCAGTCGCTGCAGGTCGCAGCGTCTCTATCGCCTTTCGCGTTAGCCCTCCCGTGAACGCTCCGAGAGTATTCCCGGGAAACCGCCGCATGACATGTGGAGCACTGAACCGCCTTCAATTCCGGGGCATGAGGGATTTGGGAGACATCGCTGTGGCACCCCGTGCATTCCAGAGAACCGTGGACTGAACGGGCAAACTTTTCTCCGGAGACAAAAAGAGAAACGGGCTTCCCCTCGCGTACCTTCTCGAGCCCCTCCGTGCCATGGCACGAAAGACAGAGATCTTTTCGGACGGCCTGAGCCCGCACAAGGCCCGGAGTGAGGAAGACGAGAAGGAACAATACAGCAGCGACGATTCCTCGAAGTCTACTACCAGATGATGAACTGATTCGCATCGTTCTCGCCTCCGGCGGCTCCTTCAGGAACCGGGCGTTACAGAATTCAACTCGACATCCCCCCGAGGGGCCCGAGGGCGGTCCGGTCGGTGGCGGCTCCCGCGTCGCAGCTTCCCTTTGACCCGCTTCAGTCGAAAGTTATCCTCTCGCTCCCGCTCTTGCAGCACCATCTCGATGTAGTCCCGCTCGGCCTCAAGACACGGGAGCGTCCTGTGCTCCAGCGCGTTGACGCGTCGGCTAGTCTGCCGGATCTCCTCGATCAGGCGGCGCAGCCGCGCCTCGCTCGCGGCAATCTCGACGACGAGGCTCAATTCGTCCTCAAAACGTTGCGCCACCCGGTCAATCCGGGCGGAGCTGCCGGCCAGGCTATAGCCCCGGTCCAGCAACGAGCGGGACAGGCTCCTTTTCTCGATGAGCGGCACCGACACACCCATGAGCTGACCTCGCTCCAAGGTGAGGGAGACTTCGCCACGGGCCGCGAAGGAGGCCGAGCGGACCGCATCGTCCCCCTCCACCGCCTCGGCCAATGCCAGCGCGTGCCTCGCGGCCGCGGCTAAGCGCTCGAGCTCGTCGCTGCTCACGATCACGAGCTCGGCTACTTTCATAAACTGCTTCATGAGCACGTCGCGCTTCTCTTTAAGCAAATCCCGGCCCTGCCTGGCCAGAGCGATCTGCCCTCTTCTGGCCAGCAATTCCATACGGGTGGGTGCGACGCGCTCAGTCACGGGCGCCTCCGCCGCGGTGGTATTTTTGGATAAATTCGGACCGGATTCTCTTAAGCGACGCCGCCGGCATCATGGACAACAAATCCCAGGCGTTATCTAAAGTTTCCCTGAGTTCCCGAGACCGCCGTCCCTGGTGAACGAAACGCTGCTCGAACCGGTCGGCGAAATCCAGATAGAGCCGGTCTTCGGCCGACAGCGCCGCCTCGCCGACGATGGCCACCAGCCGGCGCAGGTCGCGGCCCTGCGCGTACAAGGCGTAAAGCTGATCGGCCACGCTGCGGTGGTCCTCCCTCGTCTTCCCGGAGCCAATACCGGCGTTCATCAAGCGCGAGAGGCTCGGTAACACGTCGATCGGAGGGTAGATGCCCCTGCGGTGCAAGTCGCGCGACAGCACGAGTTGGCCTTCCGTGATATAGCCGGTCAAGTCTGGCACCGGATGCGTGATGTCGTCGTCCGGCATCGTCAAGATGATGAGCTGCGTAATCGAGCCCCTTTTGCCCTTGATGCGCCCCGCCCGCTCGTAGAGAGCGGCGAGATCGCTGTAAAGATACCCGGGGTAGCCGCGCCGGCCGGGGACCTCTTCGCGGGCCGTTGCGATCTCGCGTAGCGCCTCAGCGTAGTTGATCATGTCGGTCATGATAACCAGAACGTGCATATCCCGCTCGAACGCGAGGTATTCCGCCGCGGTGAGCGCCAATCGAGGCACCAGGACGCGCTCCACTGTGGGATCATCAGCGAGGTTGAGAAACGATACGGTGCGGTCGCGGGAACCGCTCTCCTCAAACTGGGCGCGAAAGTAGGAAGCCTCACGATGAGTGATCCCGATGGCCGCAAACACCACGGCGAAGGGCTGTCTTGCCTCCCCTACCTCCTCCTGTTCGATCACCTTGGCACTGACCGCGATTTGAGCCGCCACCTCCGCCGCCGGCAAACCGAAGCAGGAAAAAATGGGAAGTTTCTGCCCTCGCACCAGTGTATTGAGCCCGTCGATGGCCGAGAAACCCGTCTGGATAAAGTCCACCGGGTGATCGCGCGCGCAGGGATTGATGGGAAGCCCGGCGACCTCGATCTGTTTCTCTGCAATCAGGGCCGGTCCCCCGTCCACCGGCTGACCTGAGCCGTCGAAAATGCGGCCAAGCATCTCCAGGCCGACGCCGAGGCGTGCTACTTCGCCCGTGAAGCGGGCCCGTGTCGTCTCCACAGCGAAACCGCGAGTGCCGGCAAACACCTGCACTGCGGCGCGATCGCCGTTGACTTCGAGCACCTGACCACGGCGCATCTCTCCATCGCCCGAGAAAACTTCCACGATCTCGCCGTGTCCGATATCGCTTACGCGCTCAATAAACAAGAGCGGCCCCGCTACGCAGGACACGGTGCAGTATTCCTTGGCGAAGAGCGGACGCCTTGCCGTTGGTTGCATCATCACCTGCTCCGCGGCCGGGATGCGGGGCACCGCACCGGTCCGGCCCCGTTATTTTCCCTCAGATAACGTCGCAAGACTCTCGTGGATTCGCTCAATCAACCCCCGGATTTCACGCTCGGCCTTTTCCGCCGGGAGCTCTTTCATGCGCGCGATCTCGCCCAGCGCCGGCAGGGCCATGGCTTGGACCGGGGCCACACGCCGGCCCAACGCCTCCGCCAGCTCTCGGTAAAAAGCCAGGATGGCCCGCAGCATCCAGTACTGTTTCAGCGGCGGACAGAACTCATCGACCGCGTCAAAGGCGGATTGCTGCAAATAGTCTTCGCGCAGCAAGCGCCCCACGTGCAAAATCGCCTTTTCAGCGTCCGGCATGGCCTCGCTGCCGACCAGTTGCACGATCTCCGTGAGTTCCTCTTCCCTTTGCAAAAGCGACATGGCCAGCCGCGCCTGCTCCTGCCAATCCGGGGCGACGCACTCGTCAAACCAGCGGCTGAGCTCGTAGAGCGAATAGCTCGTCATCCAATGAATAGAAGGAAAGTGACGCCGGCGCGCCAGGTTGACATCCAGGCCCCAGAAAGTACCCGCAGCGCGTAGAGAGCTCTGAGTCATGGGTTCCGAAAAGTCACCCCCCGGAGGCGACACGGCGCCGATGATCGTCACCGAGCCCTCGCGGCTGTCCTGACCCAGGCAAACGACGCGGCCGGCGCGCTCGTAAAAGCCGGCCAGACGTGAGCCCAGATAAGCCGGATAACCTTCCTCCGCCGGCATCTCCTCCAAGCGGCCGGAGACCTCGCGCAGGGCCTCGCCCCAACGGGAAGTGGAATCGGCCATCAGTGCGACATCACAGCCCATGTCGCGATAGTACTCGGCGATGGTGAGACTGGTGTAGATGGAAGCCTCGCGCGCCGCCACGGGCATGTTGGACGTGTTGGCCACAAGGACGGTCCTCTCCATCAGGGTTACGCCGGCCCGCGGGTCGACCAGGCAGGGAAATTCAGCCAATACCTCGGTCATCTCGTTGCCCCGCTCGCCGCAGCCGACATAGACTACTATTTCTGCTTCGGCGCGCTTGGCCAGCGTCTGCTCCATGACCGTTTTGCCCGTGCCGAACCCTCCGGGAATGACCGCGGTGCCCCCCTTGGCGACCGGAAAGAAAGTGTCGATTACGCGCTGGCCGGTAATCAAGGGCATATTGGGCGAGAGCTTACGCTGATAAGGCCGGCCCTGGCGCACCGGCCAGCGCTGCTTGAGCCCGATCTCGACGACTGGCTTGCTTCCGCCGATCTCGACCAGCGCTGCAGCATCCTCAACGGTGAACTCGCCGCGGCAAATCTCCGCAACATGGCCCCGCACACCGGGGGGAACCAAGATCTTGTGGGTAAGTCGCGGCGTCTCAGGAACGGTGCCGAGGACGTCACCGGGCCCGACGCGATCGCCCTCTCTCACTGCCGGCGTAAACGGCCAGCGCCGCGCCCGTGACAGGGCGGGCGCTGTCGCGCCTTTGTGGATGAAGGGGCCCATCTGTTTCTGGATTTCAGGTAAAGGCCGTTGCAGCCCGTCGAAAATAGAACCTAGCAAGCCCGGCCCCAGTTCAGCCATTAACGGCTCTCCGCTGGAGACGGCCGCTTCGCCGACTCTGAGACCAACCGTGTCCTCATAGACCTGGAGGGTAGCCTGATCCCCCTCCAGGCGAATAATCTCGGCAATCAACCCGGCCTCGCCGACGCGGGCGACATCGCCCACACGCGCTCCACGCAATCCGTCCGCCACGACCACCGGCCCGGCGATGCGGCGAAGCATACCCCGTGCTGCGGCTGATCTGGTCATTTTCCCAGCCCCAATCCGATCCCTTGCGGCTTAAACGGCTTGAACCGACGCAGAGTTCAAAACGTCCAAACAGTTCAAGGCTATCCTCCCGGGAACGTAATGCGAAAACCGATGGCGCGCCGAATCAACTCGGCGATCTGCCGGCTGCGCCTTTCCTCCGGCACCGTGGGCATGCCGCTCGGCAAGCCCACGATCACCGGCTTCGTGCTCTCGCTCACCCGCCGCCGCGTCATCCCGTCAAGCGCGTTCAGGTAGCCCGAGTTGATGGCGATCACGCCCATATCCGCCTCGCTCATGAGCCGAAGGAGAACGCGCTTGGCCTCCTCCGGAGAGCTCATCGCATGCACCTCCACCCCCGCCAGGGAGAAACCGACCGCCAAGGTGGCGTCCGTAATCACCGCGAGTTTGGCCATGCGTCTACTCCCTTACCCACCAAATCAATTCCGTATGAATCGAATCGCGATCCCAGCCGAGCGCCTTTCCCTGGGCGATCAGCCTCATGTTGACGACCTCGTTCGCTTTGGCCCAGATATATCCAGTCGGAATCGCGATGCTCAGCGGATCCCGGTGGAACATGCGGATACCCTTGAGCACGAGGAACTCCTCCAGGCCGCGCTCAAGGACGGCCGCATCAGCGCTTTGCCGGTATGTCTCCCAACGGTTCATCAAAGCCGTCCCATAGGTGGTCCCGCTCAAGTCGCGCACCATCGATTCCACATCCTCCGCAGCGCTCAACGCGCTTAATACGCGCGGCGAAAGCCCGCCGCCTTCGATCAGAAGCGTCATCGGGTCCGCTGAACCATAGCGGGCCCGAAGCTTCGCCCTGCGATCGCCCAGGCTCAACAGCCGGATGAGAGCAGTCAAGTTCGCCACATCAATTTCAGCCTCAAGCATCTCCCGCACCAGCATTTCGTTCATCTCGTGTCCCAGCCGGGCCAACGCCTCGCCGTACCGGAGCCGATTGAGCCTGGTCTCGATATCGGCCAAATCGCCACTCGAAGTCCGAAGCGCTTCGCCCAGCGCGCCGGCATGGGGAATACGCCACGTGAACATCAGATCCGCGGTGGCGCGGATGCTCGGCTGCCAAGCCATTTCGCGCAACTCCGCCTCGGTCAACTCACCGGCCGGCACGACCGCATCGAGAATCTCCTCCGCCGCCACGCCGCGCGCCTGGCCCCGCAGTACCGCCATCAGATTCCTCATGTCCCAGCGTGAAAGCAGCATGGCCACGAGCGCTCGCGGTCGGCCTTCGAAGAAGAGCTTGATTCTGCCGACGGTGCGCGCCAAGTCAAGGCGCAGCGCCTCGGCCACGCACTTCATGCCGCCGTATTTGACCAACGTCGCTTCGATGGTTTCCCGGTACGCGGTCCGCACGAGCGTCTCGATGACCATATCGATGCTGGCGGCTGCCAGCAGATCGCCGTAGACCCGCGCGTCGAGCAAGCGCCCTCTCATGGCTCGGACCCGGGCGTTCCCGTAGCTGTAGTCGCCCTGCACGAAACCTCCTCCGAGCCTTACAAGGGGGACTGGCTTCGACCGTATTCACAACCCGGATGCGGCCATCCGGCGTGCTCGCCTCGAGACCACCGCAGGTGTTCAGGCCGGCCGAGATCTGCGCCCGTACCCCCAACTCCAGGACGACGCCGCGCATAAGCTCCTCATCGACAGCGCTAACCGCAATGCGCAGATCGGATCCGATCTCGGCCACCGCCTCTCTCGTCAGCCGCATCAGATGCGCCGGGTAGGCCAAGTTGCCGCGCAGTTGGGCCAGCCGTTCTTGCGCCATGGTAAAGGCCTGCCCAAGCAAAGCCTCCCGCGCATCCAGACAGACCATTTTCGCCTCCAGTTTGGCGCCGCTCACAAGCCGCTCTCGCTCCTTTCCCAGCCGCTGCCTCGCGCCGGCGAGATGTCTATCTTTGACCTCCAACGCCTTCAGGATCTCTTCGAGTCCCATAACCGATCACCGCCCGAGCCATCCCCCGACACTACCAGCACGGTTGCCTACCCGCCCGGATGAAGCAGCAGGATGATCATCGCCGCCACCGCGAAACCGAGGATGACCAGAGTCTCCGGCAGGGCGAGCATGATCAGGATCGAGCCGAACATCTCAGGCTTCTCCGCCAGGGCACCCGCTCCGGCGGCGCCGATGCGCGCCTGAGCCCAGCCTGTAGCCAGTGCCGCCAGACCTACGGCCAGGCCAGCGCCTATGGCCAACAATCCAGTTCCAAGATCCATGCTCCCTCCTTTCCTTATATGCCACTCTGCTTGAAGGGCTTGAACGATTCGCCGCCGCTCTCGTAAAACTTGGTGAAGAACTCGACATAGTGCAATCGCAAGGACTGGATCGTCGAGCTCACGATGCCCAGCGTGAGGTTAAGCGCGTGCAGCAGGCCGGCGACGATAGCGCCGACGGCGACGTTGGCGGACATCCCATAGAGACGGTTGGCCACCTCGGCGAGATAGAACGAGGCCAACCCGATCGCCGCAAGCCGCAGGTAAGACAACACGTTCCCCAGCATCCCCAGGGCTTCGAGCGGGCCGAGGATCCCTCCCATCCACCCCATGGGCGCGCCCAGCAGCACGATACCGATGATGAGCGCGGCCACTCCCGGTGTGGAGAAACCCTGCGGCAATTGACGGGAGAGGACGCCGAGGAGCCAGAAAAGAGCCACCAGCGCGACGAATCTCCCGAGGCGCTCGCTCAGCTCTCGCTTGCTGCGCCGGCGCGCCGCCTCCCACACCCCGAGGATTACTCCCAGCGTCACGTGGGCCGCTCCAATCGCGACGGCAAAAACGAGGAGTGGAATCAAGGTCACACCGCTGCGCTCCATCCAAAGAGGTCTCAGCCGGAAAAGCTCGTATCCAAAGCTCCCCAGAAACTCGCCAAAAAGAAAACCGAAAACCACAGCCCAAAAGCCGCAGAGAACCATGACTTGAGCCAGACTGCGCAGAGTGCCGGAAGAAAACCGCCGCCAGAGTAATGCCGCTATGATCAGCAGGACCGCCCCGTAGACCACGTCGCCGAGGATCAAACCAAAGAATACCGGCATAAACAGCGCGAGCAGGGGGGTCGGGTCGAGCGCGCCGTAACGCGGTAGCGCCACAAGCCGCACGAGAAACTCAAAGGGCCTGACCGGCGCGGGATTGGACAGGGCGACGGGCGCGCGCTTCATCTCCTCCCGGTCCAGCTCGAGCTCGCTCACGACCACCTGTTCTCCGACCGTCTTTCTTAACGCGTCTTTCACCGCGCTCAGACTCTCGCTCGGCAGCCACCCGACAAGCACAAAGGCATACCGGGTGGTGCCGATGTACCCGACGATCTCCATCTCCTGGAGGCGATCCCTGGCTACCGCCCGCAGCAGGGCGAGGGAACCACTCCAGTTCTTCGCCAGCTCCCGAAGCTCCGCGCGGGTCTGCTCCATTTCGCGGGGGATCTCCGCCAATCTGGCCGCGATGATTCCGACGGCGTCCTTAAACGATACGCCCGCAAGTTCCTTGGGCAAACGGACCTGGCTGATGTTCTCGCGCCCCAAAAGCGAGTTGACCCGCTCGCTCTGCTCCTTGGGAAAGACGAGAATCGCCGCCGTTGTCTCCTCATCCACATGGCGCGCATTGAGTTCGAACTGATCACCCATCCACGCCAGCAATTCCTGGCGAATGAGGTTGAGGACGGCGCTGGAGCGCCGCTCGATCAGGAGGGCCACGGTCTCGAAGCCCGCCAGCTCCGGCAGCTCGGCGGCCAGGGGCATCAGCGTGCGGATGGTCGCCTGATAGCGAGAAAGCGAAGCCTGCTCGCCATCGAGCTCATCACGCCTGAGCGCCAGGGCCTGGGCCTTCGGTGCGATCTCGTTCAGAACCTTTTTCACTTCCGTGAGAAGCTCTTCGGTCGGCCTCACTGAGGCGTCCTCGTACAGCCGCGGCAGATTCTCCGGCAGCGAGGGCAAGGGCAGGAGAGCGAGCAAAGCCTCCAGGCGCGTCACCAGTAAAGCGACCTCTTCGAGCTGTTTGAGTCCTGCCGCATCGAGCGCCATTTTCGGCAGGACCGTTTCCGGACTCCGCTGCGCCATATCTTCGATCTGTACCGTTCCCAGGCGATGAAGGGCGCGCAGGGTCGGCTCAAGCTTACCCTTGGTGCCGAGGATTTGGATTTTCGTCATCGGCAGAAGCATCGGGGGATCACCGTTCACCGGGTAACACAAATTCAATAATCGCCTGGACTGCGCGCTCAACCCGCTCCAATCCGGCATGGCGGATTCGCTCCGCCTCCTTTTGGCCGCCAGCTCTGACGCGGTCGGCTTCGGCTACAGCCTCGGCCCGCCCCCGCTGAAAACATTCCTCGGCCTCACGCAAGCCCTCGCGCTCGGCCGCTTCCCGGATAAGCACAGCGCGCTGGCGCGCCCCGGCCACCTTCGCGTCCGCCTCGCTCATGCCCGTCCGGATGCGCTGGGCCAGCTCCCGCTCTTTCTGTCGAATCAAATTGAGCGGCGAGCTATCCTGCGGAGCCTGCATCCCACTTTTTCCTCTCCGGCCCTGGGGGAAGGTCGTTCCGGCTGACTCCACTGGACCTTCGGCAGGAGCCTGACATTCATTTCCCGAGGGGGGGTAAGAAGCCGAAACGCAAGAGGTATGCCAGTACTGCGAATAATCGTAATTACTTGGAAAGGCAGGAGAAATGTGACTCGGATGGAATCAGCGAAACTCTATTTCGCCAAATCTTAGGCTTTTCTGACAACTCTTTTTCTCACTAATGAGAAAGGCTCTAGAT
>JACPSF010000298.1 GCA_016193385.1 Deltaproteobacteria bacterium | reverse complement strand
GAATTCTCCAGGCGATTTTGAATGAGACCGGTGGCGAAGATCGGTCGATGCCGGCTTAAGGCCTTTCGTAATAGAGCCCATCGGTTATTGACGCTCGCCGTAGCTGCACGCTAGTTTCCGGCCACCGGCCGTCAGCCTGCGCGTCAGAGAGGAAAGAAATGGAAGCTCCTTACGTGAGAACTATGGTTCCAGCAGCTCCTTGAGATCGTCCCACTCTGTGACCGGCGGCGAGCAGGCGAAGTTATGGCACACATAGGCAGTTGGCTGGCCATTGACCTGCGTTTTTCCCTCCAAAAGTGGTGAGTTCAGACTCACAGGCTCTCCCGGGACGAGGAGTTGAAGAGTCTTGTTGGGCAGGTAGAGGGAGTGGATCTTTTGCACGAGGTTTTTGAGCTCCGGATCCTCTCTCTCTCCGACCAAGACAATCTCCCTCGGCTTTGCCAAATAAAAGTCCAAGGCCGAGAGCATGTGGGTGAAACCAAACGGTTGTTTCTCCATGGCATCGTAATAGAGCCGTAGGCCCCGTTCCGCTCTTTTGCGGTACTCCTCTCTGCCGGTGTAGTGGTAGAGCCTCAGGAGCAGTTGAGTGGCACTGGAGTTTCCCGACGGAATGGAGCTGTCGAAGGCGGGCTTGGTCCGGCTGATGAGCTTTTCGTGCGACCATCCGGTGTAGAAGAAAGCGCCGTCGATGTCATCCCAGAACTCGTGGATCATCTTCTCCGAGAGCCAGACGGCCTGTTTCAATAGGGAGCACTCCAAGGTGACTTCGCAGAGGTCCAAAAGACCAAGTGCCACAAAGGCATAATCATCGAGGTAGCCGCGGAGTTTTGCCTGGCCGTCTTTATAGCTGTGGAGCAAAAAGCCATCCCCGACCATCCGGGTGAAGATGAAGTCCACGGTTTTCTTAGCCGCTTCCAGATAACGCCTTTCCGGTAGGATTCGTATCGCCTCAGCGAGCCCGGTGAGCATGAGCCCGTTCCACGCCGCCAAGATCTTTTCATCCCGAAAAGGCTTCACCCTTTTCTCTCTTTCTTCAAAGAGCCTCCGCTTGGCCTCCGCCAGCGAGCGTTCGATCTCTTGGGGCTCCCGGCGGAAATATTTGGCCGCCTGGTCCAGGCCCAGGATGGGATGAAGGATGTTTCTGCCTTCAAAGTTGCCCGATTCGCTGACATCGTACATCCGGCAGAAGATTTGACCGGCCTCTTCACCCACGATTCGCATGACTTCCGCTTCGGTCCAGAGGAAGAACTTTCCCTCCTCGCCTTCGCTGTCCGCATCTTGGGTGGAGTAGAAACCTCCTTCCGCATGGAACATTTCAAGCAGGAGGTATTCCACGGTCTCTTTCACGACTCGCTTAAAAGAGAGATCGCCGGTGAGGCAGAAGGCTTGAGCATAGGTCCGGGTGAGCTGGGCGTTGTCATAGAGCATCTTCTCGAAATGGGGCACGAGCCATTTATCGTCCACCGAGTACCGGTGGAAACCGCCGCCCAGATGGTCATAGATGCCGCCCTGCGCCATTCGGGTCAGCGTGTGGACCACCATCTGAAGAGATCTCTCGTCTTTGGATGTCCGGTAGTGGCGCAGGAACAGCTCCAAGACGCCTACGTTAGGAAACTTGGGCGCCCTCCCGAGACCGCCATGCTCAGAGTCATAAGCCTGCGCGAGCTGAGCTGCGCTTTGCGCGACGATGTCCGGGGAAAACGGGCGCTGGCTCTCTTTCAAGCTTGAGAGCTGGCCCAGGGCGCTTACGAGCTGTTCGACGTTCCGCGCAACGTCGTCTGGTCTCTCTCGATAGGCCTGGGCCACGGCTTTGAGAATTTTGGGGAAACCAGGAACCCCGTAGCGGTCTTCGGGAGGAAAATAGGTGCCACCGTAAAAGGGCTTTCCTTCCGGGGTGAGAAAAACCGTTAGCGGCCAGCCGCCGCGTCCGGTGAGCATCTGCACGGCGTTCATATAGATCTCGTCGAGGTCGGGTCGTTCCTCGCGATCGACTTTGATGTTGACGAAGAGATCGTTCATCAAAGCCGCGATCTCCTCGTTTTCAAACGACTCGTGCTCCATGACGTGGCACCAGTGCCAGGCCGAATAGCCGATGCTTAGCAAAATCGGCTTGTTCTCGTGCTGCGCCTTCTTAATGGCTTCTTCGCCCCATGAATACCAGTCCACGGGGTTGTGGGCGTGCTGGAGAAGGTATGGGCTGGTTTCGTGGATAAGACTGTTGGTAGGCATCTTTCTCTCGGCAGTGGCCGACGAGAACATTATCTGCCCGAAATCTGTTTCACGAAACCGCTGGATTCAATCTCTTGCAGCAGCGACGTGTTCACGAAGTCTTCGGGCTTGGCCTTTTTCGCCTTCGGGTTGCTTTCCGCTATGGTATCCAACAAAAATTTCATCCCTTTTAGGTTAGCATAGGGGACCGCGTCTATCTTCGGCACGTAATAGTCATAGGCGCTCTGAATGACATCCGCGTCCGAGATTCTGAGATGCCGTTCAATAACCTTGAAACCAAAGGCCCGGTCGTTTTTTAGCCGCTGGATCCCTTCCATCATCCCTTTCAGAAAACGCAGTGCGACTTCATGGTTTTTCTCGATGAAGCTCTTGGTCGTGCCCATGCCTTGATGCTGATAGTCCAGGCCGATCGTGGAATAATCCATCAGCGAGCGAAGGCCCATCTTCTTGGCCTGATAAGCGAAAGCCTGTTCGAGCAGCGTCGCCTGGATAGCTCCCTGGTTCACTGCCGCCAGCCGCTCCGGATTCCCCCCGGTCTGGAGAATTACCACGTCTCTTCCGGGCCTAAGCCCGTTTTTTTCCAGGCCCCAGCGGGCAAGAAAATCGGCCGAGCCCCCAAAACGGGCAATCCCTAGTCTCTTGCCCTTCAAATCCTCAAGCCGTTTGATTTCCTTGGAAACAATCAATTCGTAGGGAGCGAAGTTGACAGTGCCGGCCATCATGACGGCGTCTCTACCGGCAAGAGACGCGTTAATTAATCCGGAACCGGCGATCGAGATCATCTGCACCTCGCCGGACAACATCGCGGCCAGCGCCGTAGAGGATCCCGACAGGACCAGCGGCTTGACCTCTAAGCCTTGTTTTTTGAAGTACCCGCCATCCACGCCCGCCAAGACGGGGGTATTCGACGGCGTGATGGACACGAGGCCGACGTATAGGCTACGGGAGGTCTGAGCCGAGGCTGCCAGAGGAGTAAAGATCGGCAACCACACGAGCAGTGCGATGATTTTTAATTTAGTTCGCATTGCTAAACCCTCCGCTTAGAAGTTAATGTTGCGGCATTTTCTGGCCCTTCAGCGTGACGATCATACCCGTCACTTGCAGCGCGTCCGCATCTTTATCGCCGTAAAGCCTTTTGAGCAGCGCCTCCACCTTCCGTAAGATCTCCAGGTAATCCCCCTCGATTTCTTGTTTCAGCCCCGGAGGCAATTGGTTGAACTCGCGGTCGATGTTGTCGAGCCAGTTCTTTAGGTAGCTCTTGTCGACCTTTTCATCGCTACAGAGGTAGCCCTCCAGCGAGCCTAGGCGGGACCCCAGGTCGAATAGGCGGCGGTTGATCGACATGGCTTCCCACTTATCCATAGGTTTCTCCTGAGTCCGACAGCCTTGGTCTTATCTGAGCTTCATATCAAGGGCCACGGGCCCCTTTTCGCCGCGGCGGGTCTGGAATTGCACCGTATCCCCCTCGTTGAAGTCTTCGAACTGGACTCGCGGCGCCACGCTGCCCCGGTGGAAAAAAACATCTGCGCTGCCGTCGTCAGGAACGATGAAGCCAAAGCCCTTTTGGCGCATGATTTTTTTAATAGTTCCGGTCATAAATTCCCCCCGCGATTGCGAAACCTAAGAACTCCCTACCCTGTTTCTTTTGTCCCTGCAAGGGGAAGTGGTATTGAGAGAACGCAAACGCTTGACAGGGCCGGATCTTCAAAATAGCTTTGAGCGATTACGCGACGTCGTTCTCGTAGCAGAGAAAGCTTTTGACATCGGTTGCCTACTATATCACGGCCCACGGTTATGGCCATACAGTACGCTCTGTTCAGGTCATCCGGGCCCTGAAGCGAGCCTGTCCGGATCTCGAGATCCATATTCGCAGCGCGGCCCCGGAAAGGTTCTTTGCCGACCTCGGATTTCCGGTTTCCCACCATTATGGCTCTGTCGATGTCGGGTTTTTGCAAAAAGATAGCTTGGAGATGGACGTGGAGGGGACGCTTCTTGCCTGCCAAGCCCTCCACGAGCAGACGCCGAGAATCCTGGAAGAGGAGCTTGGATTTGTCCAAAGAGAACGCATCCGGCTAGTTCTAGGCGACATCCCGCCTCTCTGCTTTGAGGTAGCCGCGCGTGCCTCGCTCCCCTCTATCGCCATCGCCAACTTCACCTGGGATTGGATCTACCGATCCTATCTGTCCGAGCGCGGCTCGTTTCTACCGCTTATTGAAAAGATGGAGGGCTTCTACCGCAGGGCTGCGCTGGCGCTCTCCCTGCCCTTCTCCTGCGATTTGGGAGTCTTTTCCGAAACGATCCCTATCCCTCTGATCACGCGCGTCTCTCCGCTGAGTCGAGAAGAAGCGCGTCGGAGGTTTGGCCTGCCTTCGAGCGCTAAGATCGTTTTGGTTAGCTTCGGCGGCTACGGTTTGGAGCGGCTCCCGTGGGAAAGGCTCCAGCGATTAGGCGACTTCTTTTTCGTCTCGACGGCCGGCACGCCGAAAAAAGGGAAGAATTTTCTCGTCCTTCCTGAGGCGCTCCCTGACTATGTGGATCTCGTGCGCGCGGCGGACGTGGTGATAAGTAAGCCTGGCTACGGGGTCGTCGCCGACGTCATCGCTCATCAAACCACCCTGCTTTACACCTCAAGGGGCCAGTTTCCTGAATATCCCTTCCTCGTGGAGGCCCTAAAGCAATGGGCCACGAGTGAGTTCATCCCCCAGGAGGCATTGCTGAATGCCGATCTGGGCCCCTACCTGATGCGGCTTCTCGAAAAGAGCCCAAACTGGCCCGCTGTCCGGCTGGACGGGGCCGAGGTCGCGGCGGAGAAGATCCTCGGGCTTTTGTCGTCTTAGAACCGGGATCGTCCCTCGGTGCACGCATCCCCGCTCTGTCTAGCGCCGTTCGTTCAAGGTTGACAGTATCTCCTTCTTGCTCCAGACTTGCAACTATGGCGGTGAAAAAGGTGATTCTCGCCCAACCCCGGGGCTTTTGCGCCGGGGTGGAGATGGCGATAGAGACCGTGGAGCGCGCGCTGAAGAAGTACGGACCGCCACTCTATGTCTTTCATGAGATTGTCCACAACCGCTATGTGGTGCAGGACTTCGGGCGCCGCGGAGTGACGTTCGTGCGATCGATGGGAGAAGTCCCTCCGGGCGCCAGGGTGGTTTTTAGCGCGCACGGGGTTTCTCCCGAAGTCTCGGAACAGGCCAGAGCCAAAAGGCTCCAGATCCTGGTCGACGCCACCTGCCCGTTGGTGGAGAAGGTCCACCGTGAGGTGCATCGCTACGCCGCCCAGGGCTACTGGATACTCCTGGTCGGGCACCGCAACCACGACGAGATCATGGGCACTTTCGGCGAAGCCCCGGATCGCATCCGTGTCGTCGGCAGCCTGGACGAGGCCCGGCAGGTGAGTGTCCCGGACCCGGAGAAAGTTGCGGTTCTCACCCAGACCACGCTGAGCGTCGATGACACGCGGGAGATCACTGAAGCCTTAAAGCAGAGATTCCCCCGCATGGTCATGCCGCCCAAAGAGGATATCTGCTACGCGACTCAAAATCGCCAGGACGCAGTCAAAGCGCTCGCGCGCGAGGTCGATTTAATCCTGGTTGTCGGCTCCAAGAACAGCGAAAACTCCAACCAGCTCTGCCGTGTGGCTCGCTCGCGCGGTGTCCCAGCCTACCTGGTCAACGACGTCAACGAGATCGATCCGAAATGGCTGGCGGGAGTCGAGCAGTTGGGTATTACTTCCGGTGCTTCCGTGCCGGAACAACTGGTTCAGGAGGCTGCAGACCATTTCGCTGCGCGCGGCGCGAAGGT
>JACPSF010000297.1 GCA_016193385.1 Deltaproteobacteria bacterium | reverse complement strand
CGTTACAGAGATCGACGCCCTGGCTCCCGTAGAGATAGTAGCCGATGGGTTCAAAGAGCCTACCGGGGTCGCTGTAGATTCCAGTGGAGCCGTCTTCGTCTCAGACCGCAAGGCCGGGGAGGCCTTAAGAATCACCGGCAGCGAGGTCGTACCTTTCGTCACCGATCTCAAGCGGCCCGTCGGTTTGGGCTTCGACGCCGCCGGTCGCCTGCTCATCGCGGAGGAAGGGGCAGGAAGGCTGCTTCGCTTGGAGAGCAACGGCACTCTTGCGGTTCTGGCACAGGAGATGAAAAAGCCGCGCTGGATCGCCGTGGCAGAGGACGGAGTGATTTATATCACCGCCCAGGGGCTTAAGTCCGCCAAGGACAAAGACGATGAGGAGGATGACGAAGAGCAGGGCGAGGCGATCTTACGCCGGGGCGCCGCGGGCGCGCTGACCGTATGGGCAGAGGGCTTCAAAGGGCTTGAGGGGATTCTGGTCCATCAGGGCAACGTTTTTGCCGCGGCCAGAGGGCTAAAGAAGACAGATACGAGCACGAGCGCGAATGAGGGCGGGATCTTCAAGATTCCGGTTTTAACCGGCGGCAGCGCAGGCGAGATTGCCAGACTGACCAAGGATAAGATCAAGAAGCCTTTCGGGCTGGTCGTGGATGCCCTAGGCACCCTCTACGTGAGCGCAGAGGAGATAGAGCTAGAGAAAAAACACAAAGATGCCATTGGCAAGGCTGCCCCTGACGGTTCGACCGTGAGCTCACCGCCGAACGGCACCCTCACCCGCTTCGCCTCGAAGTTGGAGGAGCCCCGCGGCCTGGCCTTTGACAGCTCAGGCAATCTCTATGTGGCTGACGACAATGGGGATAAAAAAGGCCGGATCATCCGCTTTCGCGCTCCTCCTTCCCCTCTCTTGACCGTCTCTCCCTTTACCAACCAAACCCCCCTGACCCTAACAGGCACGACAGAAGCCAACTCCCGCATCGACGCTTTTGTGACCGACTCAGCCAACCCAACAAACTCCATAACCCTGTTAACCCAGGACGGCTCTTTCAATCTGACTATACCCCTCACAGCTAACGCCCAAAACCTGCTCTCTGTTCTTACCACCGCCTATAGCGGCAACGGGCTCACCAGCGCCCCGGCGGAATTTGCCATCACCCACGACAACATCGCTCCACTGATCACGAATCTTCAGCCGGCCAACGGCTCTTTCTTGAATAACCCACGGCCGCTCATACGGGCCGACTTCTCGGACAGCCTCTCCGGCATCGACGTGGGGAAGGTTGAGATCCGTCTGGACGGCTTTGATGTCACTGCTCAGGCTTCGGTGACTTCTTCCGGTTTTACTTTGAACTTCTTGAACTGCTTGAACGTTTTGAACTGCCCGCTACCTGAAGGCCCACATACGGTTTCGGTTACTGTCTTTGACCACGCGGGCAACACCACCTCCGCCTCGTCCGCTTTTACCGTCGATATCACAGCCCCATTGATCGTCAACCTCACTCCGGCTCATGGGTCGGTGGTGACAGCGGCGCGTCCCATCATTAGCGCTGACTTTAGCGACACTAATTCCGGCGTCAACCCAGCTTCAGCGAGAATCCTTCTGGACGGAACAGAGCGCACAGAGCAGGCCATCATCACTGAGACAAATTTTACCCTTGATCCCTTTGACCTTTCCCCTGGTGAGCACACCGTCTTCGTATCGGTCTCAGATCGAGCGGGCAACTCCGCCTCTGCCTTCTCCACCTTCACCGTCTCTCTGGGGCCTCAGCTTGGGCGGATCGGCGATCGGATGGTCAATTTGGGCGACACCCTTACATTCACCGTCACTGCTACAGGTACCGGTGCAGCGTCTGTGAATCTCTTTGTTTCGCCCCTACCACTTTCTAGGAACGCCACTTTCAATGCTGCCACCGGACTATTCACATTCACGCCGGACAGAAACCAGTTAGGGAGCTTTCAGGTCACCTTCAGCGCTACGAGCGGCGCCCAATCGGTTTCCGAGACGATCACCATCACAGTACAAAATGTGGGAGATGGGATAACCAGACTCAGAGGTCGGGTCTACAACCTCAACCAACCTCCTGATCCGCTCGAGAACGTCATAGTGACGCTTAAGTCCACTGGCCAGTCGAGCCGTTCCGGGCCGGACGGCTTTTTCCTCCTAGAATCCATTCCCTCAGGCCGCCAGGAGCTCACTGTCAATGGCAGAGAGGCTAAGGTGGCCGGGCAGCCGGAGACCTTCGCGATTCTAGCCGTGCCCGCAGATCTCATCGAAGGCGTGCTCAACAACCTCCCTTCGGCCATCACCCTTCCGAGCGTGGAAGTAGCTGCCGAGGTCCAGGTCAGTGCGGTCTTTGCCACCGTGGTGAGCAATCCGAGTGTGCCCGGGGTTGATTTAACCATCCCAGGCGGGACGGCTAAAAGTTCGGATGGTACACCGTTTACTGAAAAACTCTCCATCAACCCGGTGCCCGACTATGGTCGGCCCGAGTCCAGGCCGGAGGAGCTAAGGCCCGGCATGGCGATTACCATCCAGCCTGCAGGAGTGAGATTCAATCCTCCTGCAAGGCTGACTTTCCCGAACGCAGACGGGATGGTTCCTGGCAGCGAGCTCAATCTCTGGTCTTTAAGCCCGGACACAGGGACCTTCAATCTGGTTGGCAAAGGAGTCGTGTCACAGGACGGCCAGAGCATCGTCACCACTGAGGGCGGGGTCAGCGCCAGCGCCTGGCACTTCTCACTGGCTGCTAGCGTGACTCCCGCAGACAGCTCATCAGGGAACCATCTGTGCGGTGGCGGCTGCAACCCCGATGTCGGTTCAAAAGCTGACTTAGAAGAGGGCAGCCTCTATTTGAATCATGCCCTTCCCTCTTATCGCTCCCTGGGCCAGAGCCGCTCTCTCTCTTTGACCTATAGCTCTGTCACTGCGGATCCCAGACCGATCATCTCGCTCAATGCCACCTTGAGCGTGCGCGCCGCAGTGCCCAATACCTTCTCTACCAAACTGGAAGTCGGCGGAGTCCAGCAAGGTGGAGAGGTCTTTGTCGATACGAGGAGCCTGCCGGAGGACCAAGACTCCACCTCCCGGCTCTCCGTCCAGTTCGACGCCTCCAATCTTCCGACAAACCGCTATCCTTACAAGGCGACGATTTTCTCTAACTACCAAAACTCCTCCATTGGGGGCATCACGAACGGCAATGTCGTTGTTCTTAACCGCAAAGCCAGTCCCTTTGGCTCCGGCTGGGCGCTCACCGATATTCAGCAGCTTCATGCGCAGGCCGATGGCTCTGTGCTTTTGACCACCGGCGACGGCACGGCCCGTCTCTTCTCCGGCGGCCCGGATACCTTCACCTCCCCTCAAGGGGATTTCTCTGTCTTAGTTCGCAATCCCAACGGCACGTACACCAGGACGCTCAAAGAAGGCACGAAAACAAACTTCAATGCCCAGGGACTTGAGACTTCTACGGTTGACCGCAACGGCAACACAAAGAGCTACAGCTACGATGCGAGCGGACGCTTGCTTACGATCAGCGATCCTGTGGGGCTGACTAGCAGCTTTACCTACAGCGGGCAGAAACTGCAGAAGATCACCGACCCGGCGGGCAAAGAGACTTTGTTTCAGCACGACGCCAAAGGCAATCTCATACGCATCACCAATCCGGACGGCAGCTTTGTTAGCTACGCTTATGATGACAAGGGCCACGCCATCCAAGCCACCGACGAACGAGGCAATAGCACTACCTACGCTT
>JACPSF010000330.1 GCA_016193385.1 Deltaproteobacteria bacterium | reverse complement strand
ATGGTCGGGGCGACTGGATTTGAACCAGCGACTTCACGGTCCCGAACCGTGCGCTCTACCAAGCTGAGCCACGCCCCGACCGTGTGTATGTTGTACAATTGAAAATCTCAAATTGCAAATTACAGAATTCAGATCTTCTCTACGGCCTTTCGCATTCGACGGATGGTTTCGCCGTAATCGGCTGTCTTAAAGATCCCGGAACCGGAGACGATGACCTCTGCTCCCGCGCTCACCACGCGGTGGATATTGTCGGCCTTGATCCCCCCGTCGGCCTCGACCAGGACGGGCAGTCTCCTCTCAGCGATGATGCTTCTGATTTTTTGAATCTTGGGAAGGACGTCCTCGATGAAGGTCTGTCCGGCAAAGCCGGGAAAGACCGTCATCATGAGGATCATGTCGATTCCAGAAAAGAATTTTTCGACCTCGTCAAGAGCGATGTCCGGATTGACCGCGATGGAGGCCCTCGCTCCGAGCCCACGAATCGTCTCAAGAGTCGTGCTGGGATCTTTGCAGGTATCCGGATGAATCGAGATCCAGTTCGCCCCTGCCTTGATGAATTCAGGCGCATACTTGTCCGGTTCCGTGATCATCAAGTGTACATCCAGCGGCAGACGGGTCACCTTGCGGATGGACTCTACCACCACCGGCCCGACGGTGATGTTCGGGACGAAGTGGCCGTCCATCACGTCCACGTGAAGCCAGTCGGCACCCGCCGCCTCCACCGCCTCGATTTCATCTTTGAGCCTGCTGAAATCGGCTGACAAGATTGAGGGAGCGATTTTCATCCGCTTTTTCCACCCCCCTTCCTCATCCTGGCGGCAAAGAAGCCTTCCGTGTCATGTTTATGGGGAAGCGCCATAAAGAACTTCTCTTTGATCAGGTCCCTAGCCTCGCCGGGAAGATGGGGTGCGGCATCCTGCAGGGTAAAATCGCTGTGCTGGTCCAAGAAATTTTCCACCACGCCTTCGTTCTCTTCGCGCGTGAGCGTACAGGTCGCGTAAATCAGGGTCCCGCCCGGCTTGAGGTAACCGGAGATCCGCTCCAGGACTCTTTTCTGGTACCCGCTCAGCCGCTCCACGTCCGCCTCGCTCCGGTGCCACTTTGCCTCCGGATGAGAGCGCAGCGTTCCCAGCGCGCTGCAAGGAGCATCGACCAAGACGCGGTCATAGGGCCTCGCCAGAGGCCCGTCAAGCCCTCCAAGCACATCGACGGGATAGGAGCGGATCGAGCGCAGCCCTAACCTTTGCACATTTTGCTTTAGCTTCTCAAGTCCTCTGGCCGAGACGTCGGTGGCTACGATTTCCCCTCGATCCTCCATCAACTCGGCGAGGTGAGTAGTCTTGCCTCCGGGCGCGGCGCAGGCATCTAGGATGCGGTCGCCGGGTTTGGGGCCGAGAAGGTAACCGACCAGCTGGGATGCCTCCCCTTGCACCTGAAAGAGACCCTGCTCAAATCCCGGCACCTGCTCTACCCCGGACGATCCTTTTACACGAATGCCCTGAGGAGACCATGGGGTGGCCTCGGCCTCCAGCCCCTTTTCATGAAATGCCTTAAGCAGGTTCTCCCTCGTCTCCTTTAACCGGTTGGCGCGCAGCGTCAGAGGCGCTGCTTGATTATTGGCCTTCAGGAGAGCTGCGGTCTCCGTGGGGCCAAAGTATTCGAGCCACCTTTTGACCAGCCATTCCGGATGGGACCAGAGGACGGCGAGATGAGTTGCAAGACCGGTCTTAGCCTCGGGGAGCAAAAGCCGATCCTTTTCGCGCAGGATTTTTCTTAGGACACCGTTGATAAGGGCCGCGGCTTTTTTGCCGCCGTATCTCTTGGCCTGCTCCACTCCCTCATTCACCGCGGCGTAATCGGGCACCTTGTCAAGAAAGAGGAGTTGGTACAGGGCGAGGCGCAAAAGATTTCTGAGGTACGCATCCGTGACCGGAAGAGGGCGGCGCAGATAGCGGCTCAGATGCCAGTCGATTCTCCCTCTCCAGCGTAGCGTCCCGTAAACCAGTTCGGTCAGCAAGGCGCGGTCGCGGAGCGACAAGGAGCAACCCCTCAGCGCCTGGTCGAGAAGGATGTCCGCGTAGGCTTTTCGCGTGTCGACTTTGAAAAGGATTTCGACCGCCAACTCTCGGCAGCGCTCTGTCTCGCCCGCGTCAAAGCCGCTCGCCTTTTTCAATTCTCGCCCCTTTGAGAAACTCAGCCGCAGGCAATCTCTTGCGGTTTTCCCATTGGATCTCTTCCAGGCTGAGCACCCCCTGTCCGGTAGCGATCCAGAGCCCCCTTTGATCTACCGTTAGGACCGTACCGGGAGGCTCTTTGACCTCTCCCATGATGGCGTGTGCCCGGTGAATCTTCAGGAGCCTCCCGTGGAGAAAGGTATAAGCTGAGGGCCAGGGATCAAAACCGCGGATGCGGCACTCGATCGTTTTCGCCGGATCTCTCCAATCAATCCTCCCATCTTCTTTTTTCAGAATCGGAGCATAGCTGGCCTCCGCTTCGTTTTGCTCCTTTGGCGCCAGCGACCCGTCTTTTAGTCTGCGAATCGTCTCCAACAGCAAGTTGGCGCCGATGGGGATCAGCTTGCCTTGTAGGGAGGCTGCGGTCTCGTCTGGTACTAATGGGACTTCCTCCTGCAGGAATATCGGGCCGGCGTCCATTTTCTCGACCAAGAGCATGGTGGTCACACCGCTTTTCTCTTCCCCGTTGATGATGCACCAGGCCACCGGCGCGGCACCGCGGTATTTAGGTAGCAACGAATAGTGGACGTTCAGGCAACCGTGGCGGGGAAGTTCGAGGATAGCACGAGGCAGGATGCGGCCATAAGCGACGACCACGATCAGCCGGGGGGCCCAGCGCTCCAAAACCGCGAGGAAATCCGGACCGCGCAGCTTCTCCGGCGCGGCGACCGGAAGCCCGTGTTTCTCAGCGACTCTTCGAACCGGCGATGGAAGACTTTTCTGTCCCCTGCCGGCAGGCCGGTCCGGCTGTGTGACCACCCCGACTACAGGATCCGGACCTTTGAGGAGCTGTTCCAAGGAAAAGGCCGCAGCCTCAGGGGTGCCCATGAATACGATCGGCCAGGATTCAGACATAGAACCTCAAGGCACCGATAAAACGAAGTTGAAGTCTTGAGCAAACCTGGAGCTGAGGAGGCTTAGATCATCAGCCGGGGGTTTTCCGGCAGAGCCCGTCCGGTGCGCAACATCTTCTTGAGCCTGCGCGTGTAGAGATCGCGCTTTAAGCGGCTAATGCGGTCGATAAAGAGTCTTCCGTCGAGGTGATCGATCTCGTGCTGCAGAGCTACCGACAGAAGCCCTTCCGCCTCTATCTTTATTTCTTTTTCTTTCTCGTCGAGGCCCACCACCTCCACTTGCGCCGCTCTCTTGACCTCCGCGGTAAAGTCGATGACGCTGAGGCATCCCTCCTCCCAGACCATCTCCCCTTCGACCCGACGGATCTCGGGGTTGATGAGCTTGAAGAGGTTTTTTCCAGGATTTTCGTAGTCCACGTCTATGACGATGATGCGCTGAAGCACTCCGACCTGTGAGGCAGCCAGGCCGACCCCGGGGGCAGCATACATGGTTTCCACCATGTCCCGGATTAAACGCATGGTTTCCCCTGTGATCGCCGGCACGGGCAGGCAAACCTGCTTCAGGGTTGGGTCGGGGTATTTGAAGATTTCTCGTTTCGCCATTGGCAACTTTTTTCATAGCATATTGTAAGGATCTACATCAACGAAGAGGCGGGTTTTGCGGGAACGAGGCAGGATCGCGCGTGCTCGCTCGGCCAACTGGAGCAAGGGGGAGCTCTTTTCCCCCTTAAGCAGTATCTGCCAGCGGTAGCGATTGCGCAGCTTCTCGATTGGTGCGGGCGCTGGGCCCAGGATCTCTAAGTTTTCGTGCCGGCGATCGCGGTCGAGTTCCTGGCGCAGCTCTTGGCCCAACAGCCTCGCTTTGGCCTGCGTGTCTTCAGGCGAGGGTCCTTCTAGTCGAAGCTGGATTAAACGGCAAAAGGGTGGGTACCTTAGGGTGCGACGAAACTCTATCTCCGAGTCGAAGAACCCTTTATAGTTATGGGTAGTCGCATACTGGATCGCGTAATGATCGGGCGCGTAGGTCTGAATGATCACGCTCCCTGGCTCCCGTCCCCTGCCCGCCCTTCCGGCCACCTGAGCCAGGAGCTGAAAGGTCCTCTCTGCCGCCCGGAAATCGGGGAGGTTCAGAGACAGATCCGCAAGGATCACGCCAACTAGCGTTACCCCGCCGACGTCGTGTCCCTTGGTGATCATCTGTGTGCCCACGAGAACATCGATTTCACCCTTCTCCCAACTTCGAAGCAAGCGCCCGTGAGATCCTCTTTGGGTGGTCGTGTCCCGGTCCATCCGAGCTATACGCGCCCCCGGCAGCAGGCGGGAAATTTCCTGCTCTACCGTCTCTGTGCCAAATCCCATTCCTGCCAGGGATGGATTGCCACAGGTCGGGCAGGTGGCGCGAGCAGGCTCGCGAAAGCCACAGTGATGGCAGTACAGGGTTTGCGCTCTGAGATGGAGAGTGAGGCTGACGGAGCAGTGGGGGCAGCGCCGAACATAGCCGCAGAGCCGGCATTGGAGAAAATTCGCAAAGCCCCGTCGATTGAGAAAGATCAGGCTTTGGCCGCCGCGACCAAAGTTGCTTTGCAGCGCCTTCTCCAGGTCGCCGGATAACACAGAAAGAGTCCGCGCGCGACCTTCTCCTTTGGCCTGGTCTTTTTTTTTCTCGTTCTCGGCTCTCAAATCAACTGCCGCCACCTGAGGCAGAGGTTTTCGCTCCACCCTCTGGGTTAGCTCCAGTAGGTGATAGCGGCCCTGGCGGCAGTTTTCGAAGCTTTCCACCGCCGGCGTTGCCGAGCCCAGAATGACCGGGCAACCGAGAAGCTTTCCCCGCACCACGGCCAGGTCCCTGGCGTGGTAGCGCAGCCCTTCTTCCTGTTTGTATGAGGGATCGTGCTCCTCGTCGACGACGACCAGCCCCAGGTCGGGCACCGGAGCAAATATCGCGGAGCGGGCTCCGATCACCACATCGATTCCCCCGTCGAGGATACGCCACCACTGGGCCCAGCGATCTGCGGGCGTAAGGGCACTGTGAAGGACGCCAACGCGGTCCGGAAAGCGCGCCTCGAGGCGATCCAACAGTTGAGGCGTGAGGGAGATCTCAGGAATCAAGATCAGGCTGCGTCGGTTCGCTCTTCTGGCCTTTTCCATGGCCTGGAGATAGACCTCGGTCTTGCCGCTCCCGGTGACGCCGTAAAGGAGAAAGGTCTCAAAGCCTCCCCGCTTCAGGCGAGCGCCAATGAGATCTGCGGCCTGCTGTTGCTCCGCAGTGAGTCTTATTCTTTGGCAGGAACCCAGGGGCTGGCTGCCTTCGTAGGGTGCTTGCGAGATGATTTGCTGATTTGCGGCCGGCGATGCTCTCCCTAACCTCCACTGCCCCCAGGGAGCTCAGGTGATCGAGGGCGCGATGGAGGTCCTTTTCGGCCATTCTTCGCGTCAGGCTGCTGATGGTGAGCCTGCCTTTTCGTCGGCGCGCCTCTGCGAGAATTTTTCTTTCCAGATCTCCTGCCGCGGAAAATACTCCCCGTTTCGGGACGATTACCCTTAAAGTCCGGGCTCTTAATTGGGGTGGTAAGAAGGTGGCCAGGACCTCTCCCAGCGGGGCCAGGTAGTAGTGAGAGGCCCAATCGATAAGCCTAAGGAGGGAAGGATCCAATATGGGTCGGTCGTCTAAATTCGTCAGGATCTCCCTAACCCCCCTGACAGGGGTTTGAGCGAGAAAGTCGGCTACCACCCCCGTGACCTTCCGCCTGCCTAGGGGCACCAGCACCCTCATCCCGACTTGTAGAGTTCCCTGAAGAAGAGGTGGAACCGCGTAAGTGAGAGGCTGCTTCAAGGGGGAAGGAACGATGATCTGGGCAAAATTCGTTTCTCCCCCCTGCATGAGCGATTTCTTACCTGCTGGATGGGGGAAAAGCAATATTGAGGCAGCGTTTAGGCGCGAACGCGGTGTCTCTTTTTGGTATCCGAGTGCCGAAAAATGTCCAATCGGTCCATCACCGAAGATCGGGGCAGCCAGGTGCAGGGATTCAGGGGTTAAGGAGCATAGGTAGTAAAGTCAAGGAGTTGAGGCGAAGAGTCTGTGTTTGCATATTTTTTGCATGGCAAGATGGCGACACAGTCTGGCATCGGCTTATGGAGCCCTGCTTGGGCGAGATATAATTATGCTTAATTGATATTAATTTTCCGATTGACAATGAGCCTCCCATTGTTGGACAATAATGACCTTGTTGGGGCAGAAGCGGCACGAATTAGGGTGACGGCATGGAGCGAAATAATCTGAAGAGATTACGCGAATCGAGAATGCTGAGCAAAACTGAGCTTGCGCGGATGGCCGGCATCTCGCTATTAACCTTAGACCGGATCGAAAAGGGGATGAGCTGCCGCCTTTCCACGCAACGTAAGATCCTGATGGCCTTGGGCCTCAGGTTCACGCAAAAGAACAGGGTGTTTAAACAATGAAGATCCCTCCCTTTTGGAAACAATTGAACCTGGGTGGATTGAGCCTTTTCCGGCAAGAGGGGGGATTTGTGGCCCTCGATATCGGCTCGAGCTCGGTCAAGATGGTCGAAGCGGTCGGCGAGAAGACCGGTTACCGGCTGCTCAATCTAGGTATCCTGCCGCTGCCTCCCACCGCCGTACAGAACAACATGATCGCCGATAAGGATGTGGTGGTGAAGACCATTCAGAACCTCATCCATGCCAACGGGGTCAAGGCAACCAGGGTCGTTTCTGCAGTCCCCGGGCGGGCAGTGATTATCAAGAAGATCCAGCTTCCCGCTCAGGAGGAGGCAGAACTCGAGGCCAATGTGGAATTCGAGGCAAGCAATGTCATCCCAGAGACCCTGGAGAATGTCAATATGGATTACCAGGTGCTCAATTACGTGGAGGATGGGAGCAAGATGGATGTGCTTCTGGTCGCGGTGAAGAAGGAGATCATCAACAGCTATACCCAGGTGATTCAGGAAGCGGGATTGACCGCGGCGATTATGGATGTGGACTATTTTGCTTTGGAAAATATGTACGAGACCAGTTATGAAGTCAAGCCGGATGAGGGGGTTGGCTTGATCCATATCGGGGCACGCTACACGAGCATCAATGTGTTGAAAGGGGGAATATCGAGCTTTACCGGCGACCTTCCGGTGGGGGGAGAGGCGTTTACCGAGAGCCTATCGGGGGCGCTGCAGATATCATACGACCAGGCCGAAACGTTTAAGGTCACGGGATTGTTGGAGGGGAAAAAGGATGCCGATCTAGCAGCCCTGGTGCGGCCCACCTGTGAGTCCCTTGCGGAAGAGATCGGCCGAACCCTGAGTCTATACGGGGCCATGGCGGGTGATGAGGGCATCAACTGCATGTATCTGAGCGGGGGAGGAGCCAAGATTCCCGGTTTCGCCCCCATCCTCTCCCACAGACTCGGAGTGCCGGTGGAGTTGGCCGAGCCCTTTCGCAACTTTGGTTTGAGCCGGCACATCGACAAAGACTACATGGCGCATGCGGCTTCGGTTTTGGCCGTCGGCGCCGGGCTTGCCATTCGGAGGCCAGGCGACAAATGATCCGTATCAATCTACTTCCGTTCCGAGAGATCACGGCCGAGTTCGGCCGGCGCCAGGAGCTCATGGTTGCAGGCGTGTCGGTCGGGCTGATTGTGGTTGTGCTCACCGGCGTTTACCTGATGCAGCTCAGAAAGATTTCGCACTTCGAAGGAGAGCTAGCGGGCTTGCGCCGGGAAATAGAGGTCCTCAATGCCAAGGCCAAGGGTGTTGGGGAGATGGAGAAAAAGGTGGCGGAGCTCAGGGAGAAGGTCAAAGTCATTGATGACTTGGACAAGAAAAAGACCGGCCCGGTGCGGGTCATGGAAAGTCTCTCCTCGGCAATGCCGGCAAGGCTGTGGCTGACCCAGTTCCGCGAGGCGAGCGGCAACGTGACCATCGATGGTTTGGCGGTGGACAACCAGACCGTTGCCGAGTTTCTTAAGGCGCTCTCTAGCTCGGCCTATTTTGACAATGTGGAACTGGTTGAAACGGCTCAGGTGGAGCAAGAGGGCGTTCCGCTGAAACGGTTTTCGCTTAACTCAAGCCTCCTCTACCAACCTCCCGTTCCAGGCAACCAAACCGATCAGAAGGTGGCCGGTAAAAAGGAGGTGGGGAAGAAATGAAAGAGTTGTTGGACCGCATCCTGGCTTTGCCCCGCCAGCAGAGGATCGGGCTCTTGGCGGGTCTCGTTGTTGGGCTTTTGGCCCTCGACTATTTTTTCCTTTACTCGCCCCAGTCTTTGATAATCTCGCAGCTCACCGAGAATATCGGGAAGATGCAGCAGGAGCGAGATAAGAAAAAGCAACTCGTGGCCAATTTGCCCAAGTTGGAGCAGCAGCTCAAAGAGCTGGACGGGAGGCTCAGACAAGCCGTGGCACAACTGCCCGATCAGAAGGAGATCCCGGATCTCCTGAGCAGCATTTCATCCAAGGCGAGAGAATCGGGGTTGGAGATATTGAACTTTCGCCCCCGCGCGGAGAATCCGCAGGATTTCTATTCTGAGATACCGGTCGACGTCGTAGTTCGGGGGGGGTTTCACGAACTGGTGGCTTTTTTCGATGAGGTGGGCAGGTTAAACCGGCTGGTCAACATCCGTAACATCGAGATCCGGAACCCGAAAGTTCAGGGCGAGCGGGTGTCTTTGGATGCGACGACCTTGGCCACCACCTTCCGCTTTCTGGATGAGGCGGAGCGGAAAAAGATTGCCGAGCGAAAAGCCAAGGCGGCAAAGGGAAAGGGGTAAAAGCGCAAAGTGAATCTCTGGTTAAGAGCGCAGGTCCTGATGGTCTTGGGAGTGGTTTCTCTTCTGGGGTTTCCCCACGCCGGCGGGACTCAAGAGGAGAAGGAAACGCCGTCGCAAAAGACTCGCGAAGCGGTCGAGAAGTTTAAAAAGGCGCCGGCGGCGGTCGGGGAGCGCTTGGAAGCGCTGAAGGAGGCGGGGAGAGCCAAACTCCAGCCGACGCTGGCCCCGAAGGCCCAGGCGAAAAAAGAGGGTGAAGCCTCGGCCCTTCCGCCAAAGGTTTCTGAGCCGGCGGAGCCCCCCCGTTATTCCTCGGCCGGGAAGCGCGATCCTTTTCGTCCTTTGGCCTCGAAGGCC
>JACPSF010000329.1 GCA_016193385.1 Deltaproteobacteria bacterium | reverse complement strand
TATGACGCAGGGTGTTGAAGAATTTATCAGCGGGGTGATTCTTTTTGACGAGACCGTGAGACAAAAGGCCAAGGAGGGTAGATCCTTTCCCGAGGTGCTTTCACAGAAAGGCATCATTCCGGGCATCAAGGTCGATAAAGGCACGATCGATTTGCCTGGCTTTCCGGGTGAAAAGGTCACCGAAGGGCTGGACGGATTACGCAACCGGCTGTCGGAGTACCGTGACCTCGGCGCCCGATTCGCTAAGTGGCGAGCGGTGATCGCTATCGGCGAGGGGATTCCAACCCGCGGCTGTATCGAGGCGAACGCGCATGCCCTGGCCCGCTATGCCGCGCTCTGTCAGGAAGCAGGCTTGGTTCCGATCGTCGAGCCCGAAGTCCTGATCGACGGCAACCACACCATCGAGCGCTGCGAGGAAGCGGAGGAGGCGACGTTAAAATGCGTTTTTTCCGAGCTTCTGGAGCATCGCGTCGCCTTCGAGGGCATGCTGCTCAAACCGAGCATGGTCCTTTCCGGTAAAGAGTGTCCGAAGCAGGCAAGCGTTGAGGAGGTGGCGCGAGCGACGATGCGCTGTTTGCGTCGGGTCGTTCCTGCGGCCGTGCCGGGAATCGTTTTCCTCTCCGGCGGGCAGAGCGCCGAACGCGCCACGGAGCACCTCAATGCGATGAATGCCATGGGAGGTCACCCGTGGGAGGTTAGCTTCTCGTATGCCCGGGCGCTGCAGGACCCCGCGCTCAAGGCGTGGAAGGGAGAAGCCACCAACGTCCCCGCGGCCCAGAAAATTTTCTACCACCGGGCCAAGTGCAATAGCGCCGCCCGCTATGGAAAGTATACGAAGCAGATGGAAGCGATGGCGGCCTAACTCCGCTCCCCGCTAAGAGCGAGATCCGTAGGCGCGACTCAAACAGACAAAGAAACTCTAATAAGGGGAGACCGTTTTTTGCGACTCGTCCCCGATGGCCTCTTTGACTGCCGGGGGGCGGGTTTTTTGCTTCGCGGTGCGGCGTTGAGCGCGCTCCCACAGACGGCAAAAGGCGCAAAGTTCAGCTGTGGTCGGCTGCCCGCACATGGCGCAATCGCGTAAGGTGTGTTCGTCGCCCCCCGCCCGAAAGCGCGGCCGGGCGTGATCCAAAAACTCGCAGAAAAAGCGCTGTTTTGTGCCCGGGGATACCGCCTCAATCCGGGCCAACACGTCCTTGTAAAAGAGCGACTTGGCACCCGGCGCGTTGGGACACTCCTCCACGACGTAGTCGATGTCGTGCAGGAGGGCGTACGCCGCGGTTTCCCGCTCCGTGAGCGTGTAAAGCGGCTTGGCCTTTTTTACGAGCTTTTCCCCGGCGCTGGAAAGGACGGGAGACTGCCGGGCCAGGTAGCCGATTTGCCAGTGCAGCACGTTGCCCAAAAGCGTAGCGGCTTCATCGTCCAGATTATGGCCCGTCGCCACAACATCGAAACCTCGCTCATAAGCTTCGCGGTTTAAAATATAGCGCTTGCTCAGGCCGCACCCGGAGCAAGGAGCCTGCCGGACCGTCCGGGCGAGCTGCGTCACGTTCATGCCGTATCTCTCCGCCAGTTCGACCGCGATCAGCTCAAGCCCCCGCTCGCGCGCGAAGCTCAGTGCTTTCCCATAGGAGGTCTTGGAATAATCGTCAATGCCCAGGTGAATGTGGAGGCCGGCCGCTCGATACCCCAGGCGCACCAGGACGTGCCAAAGCGAGAGGCTATCTTTGCCGCCCGAGACGCCCACGAGGATGCGATCGTCCCGGTCGAACATCTGGTGCCGGCGGATGGCCCGCTCCACCTGATTCTCGAAATATTCCACGTAATGGGGCTGGCAGAACGCCGAGTTGTGTCTCGACAGCTCCATAATCGCCTTCTCACCGCATTTGAGACAGCGCATGCTCAACCTCCCGAGATCGCCGACAAGATTTCGATCGTGTCCTCTGCCTCTACCCTCTCATCCCGGGTCAGCATGATTCCATTCCGAATCACCAACACCGACTCCGGGTTGAGGTCCAGCTCGCGCAGCACGTCTCTGACCTGCCGGCTTCCATCCAGCTCAAGTTGCCGCCGTTTGGGATTGCGGATAATCACCTTCATCGGGTCTTTGCTCAAAGGGGGAAATCACCATAGCAGGCAGGGCAGGGGGGTGTCAATTTTACCTGCTGGCAAGTCATCGCCGCCTCTGATAATTTACGCTTCGGAGGGCTTTCGTGGTCAAACATTTCGGTGGCTGCCACTCCGACCTGTCAGGCTCTGTTTGACAAATGGCGGTCAAGGCCGCCAGAATGAGCGGGGCGGTTATCCGGTCCCCGGCATGGTCCTTTTTCGCGGCCTGGCTTCTGACGGATAGAGGGAGATTTCAGCGGTGGCAGGAAAAAGTTCGGTATTCACAGTGTCCCAGTGGATGACCCGGGACGTCTTGACGGTTGAGATCGTCGACAGCATCGGCCTGGCTCGGCGCATTATGGCCAAACACCGGATCAATCAGCTTCCAGTGCTCGATGGCGGGAAGTTGGTAGGCATCGTCACCGATCGGGATCTTCGAGACGCCTACCCCACGAGCATGGTCATTAACCGTGGCGAGGAGATCGACCGGTTTGCGGATACTTATACCGTCGAAGAGATCATGTCATATAACCTCATGACGGTTTCTCCAGAGACCCCACTTGCGAGCGCCGTAACGCTTCTGCAGCGTCACCGTATCGGCTCCTTGCCGGTCGTAGAGGCAGGGAAGCTCGTCGGCATTATTACCCGGAGCGACATCCTCAACTTTGTCTTGAGCGGAAGCAGCTTAGGCGAAGTCCCCAGCGGTAAGGTAAAAAAAACCAAAGCCCCAGGGTCATCGTCCCCGGAGAGTTGAGGGGCCAAAAACCTCGCCGGGGGAGACCGGGGCCGGAGATTTATCGGGACGGGCGCGGTTTTGGCAGGAGACCGTGATGAGGAGGGATCATGAAGGAGAAGGTGATCAAGACCGAAGCGGAATGGAAAGCACAGCTCACGCCCGAGCAGTTCCATGTCTGCCGGCAGAAGGGCACCGAAAGTGCCTTTACCGGAAAATACTGGGACTGCAAAGACAGAGGCATTTATCAATGCGCGTGTTGCGGCAACGATCTGTTCAGCTCAGAGACCAAGTTTGACTCGGGGACCGGTTGGCCGAGCTTCTGGGAGCCGATCGCGTCTGGGAGAGTCCGGATGGAACAAGACCATAGCCTGTTCATGCGCCGAACGGAGGTCCTGTGCGCCCGGTGCGATGCCCATCTAGGCCACGTTTTCGATGACGGTCCGGCGCCGACGCACCAGCGTTATTGCATCAATTCGGTCTCCCTCAAACTGAGCAAAAAGGCTTGAGGGTGTCGGGCGGATGGCCCCATGAGCGAGCAGGCCTTCCAGGATCAGGGTTCGGTCAGCCATTGCCACGGGTGCGGCCCTGACAACGAGAAGGGCTTGCGAATCAAGAGCTACTGGGATGGCGACGAGGCTGTCTGCGCCTGGCAGGCTGAGCCGCATCAGTGCGGCGGGTCGAAAGATATCGTCAACGGCGGTATCATCGCCTCGCTTATCGATTGCCACAGTTTAAATCTCGCCATCGCACAGGCCTATAAGACGGAAGGGCGCCCCATTGGAAGCGTGCCGAAGATATTTTATGTCACGGCCAACCTGAAGGTCGACTACCACCGGCCGACTCCCATCGCCAAGCCTTTGCACCTGCGAGCCAGAATCACCAAAGTGGAGGGGCGAAAAACTTGGGTGAGTTGCACGTTGAGTGTGGAGGATCAGGTCTGCGCGACGGCGGAAGTGTTAGGCGTCCGCGTCCGTCGGGACGCTGAGTAGCGATCCCGGAGGTGTTCCCATAGAGTTTGCCATTCTCGGCCGGACCGGCCTTGAGGTCAGCGTCGCCGGCCTGAGCTGCGGTGGGTCGAGCCGTCTCGGTTTGAGAGTCAACAAGACTGAGAAGGACGCGATTTTATTGGTTAGACAGGCCGTCGATATGGGTGTCAACCTGATCGATACAGCCGATGTCTACGGGACCGAGGAGGTTGTCGGGAAGGCCCTGGAAACGGTTCCCCGCAGCCGTGTGGTGATCTCGACCAAAAGGCTGCCGCCGCTGGGTCACCCCGACCCCGCGGCGGAGCTAAAGCGCGGTTTGGAGCAAAGCCTGGTTCGGCTCAAGACCGACTACGTGGATATCTACCACCTCCACAGCGTTAAGCGGAAAGAATACGCCGTGGTATTGGAAAAACTCGTGCCGACACTCTTCCAATTGCGCCAGGAGGGAAAGCTCCGTTTTTTAGGCATCACGGAAGCGTTCCGGGAAGAATTTGGCCATGAGATGCTACAGCTCGCGCTGGAGGATGATTTCTGGGATGTGATGATGGTTGGATTCAATATATTGAATCAATCGGCCCGGGCCAGGGTCTTCCCGAAAACTTTGCAGAAGAACATCGGCGTCTTGGTGATGTTCGCCGTGCGCAGAGCCCTGAGCCAGCCGGCGCGCCTCAGACATGTGTGGGATGAGCTAAAGGCGAAGAGATTGGTTGACGCCGGAGCAGGCGCAGGCGAGGAGCCTCTCAATTTTCTGCTCCGCGGCGCAGAGACTTCGAGCATTCCCGATGCGGCCTATCGTTTTTGCCGATATGAGCCCGGAGTCCACACGGTCTTGACGGGCACGGGCAACCCGGATCATTTGCGCCAGAACCTCGACTCTCTGCTCAAGCCTCCGCTTTCTGACGCCGTGACAAAGCGGCTCAAAGAAATTTTTGCCAACGTGGATTGCGTCTCCGGCGATTAGCTGTCCTGGCGCCGTAGAGCACATCCAGCGCTGCCCCCTTCTCGGCAGTTCAAGTTTGCGATGTTTGGAATAGGCGCGCGTAATCTTCCCAGGGCGTGAGTGGAACCCTGGCTACTTTAAGATTTTCTTCCACATGGCCCGTCTGCTTCATGCCCACCAGGGCCGTAGTGACTCCCGGGGCGGAGCGAACGAACTGGATCGACATTTGCGCGTCCGTTTCCAAGCTGTCGAAAACCTCCCGGACAATGGGAGGCAGTTCGCGCGCGAGCTGGCCCTGGAGGATGGAAGCGCTGCACATCACCGCGATCCCGAGTCTCTGCGCTGACTCCAGAGCCGAGAGTCTCTCGCCGTTGAGCTCCTGGTTCCTCTTGGTCAGGGCCTCCGGCATGGCGAGGTTGAAAGGCAATTGGATGACCCCGAAATGGTGCTTTTCCCCACCCGCCTTTTTGGCGATCTCCACGACTTCGGCCAGCGAGAGGTAATCCCGAGCCGCCGGGTCGTTGCGGTAGCCGTTCCAGATCGCCGTGCCGTACATCCTTATCTTTCCTTCCGACACCGCCCCTTCCAACGCCTCGAAGGCCCGCAATAGGCGCTCGTTGAAATCACTGCGCGATAATTCCGCGAGCTGCGTTTCAGGATTGTGCACGTAGTAGATATCGATGCAGGCGAGATCGAGGTTTCGGCGGCTGCACTCGAGCTGGTGCAGGAGATATTTTGGGGTCATGCAGTGGCATCCCTGAATCACGTCGCCAAAGCCCGCGATACCCGGCCGGATAAAAGTCTCTTCGAAATAGCTGCGAATGTTCTGCGGCGGGGCCCCGTCGAAGGGAATGAAGCCTCCCTTGGTCGCGATGACGAGTTCGCTCCGGCTAATGCGTTTCTGCGCCAGCTCTTTTAAGGCCGCCCCGATGGAGCGCTCGCTTCTCTGAAAGCGGTAATTGATAGCGCTGTCGATGACGTTGCCCCCCACCTCGACCGTGCGCACGACCGCTTGCTGGTAAAGATCGTCGGTAGCGACGTCATGATCGCCGAGGTAGGTGCCGATGCCGATCGACGAGAGCGATAGACCCTGGTGCTCTCGAAAATGGTCGGATGGGATCTTTCCGTCAAATCGCCTGATAAACCGCAGCGTACCTTCTGCCGTCGCCCAACCGGGCTGGGTCATGATCACCTCCTTCGAAACCGCCTAAAACTGATCTTTCAGTCGCCGCACCTCGGCGAAGACCGAAACCGGGTCCAGCGAGATTCCGGGAGCGTTCTTCCTGACGCTGCCGCGGATCTCCTCGCTGTCCCAACGAAAGAACGGGTTAGTCTCCCATTCCTCAGCCATCGTCGAGGGGACGGTTGAGACGCCGTTCGCCCTGAGCGCTCGCACCTTTTGCATTTTTTCAGCCAACTTCGGATTGTTCGGCTCGACGGTCAAAGCGAACTGAAGGTTTTTCTCCGTGTATTCATGCCCGCAATAAACCAGCGTGTCGGAGGGAAGCGACTTTAGCCGGCTGAGCGAGTCGAGCATCTGCTCGGCCGTTCCCTCAAAGAGCCTGCCGCATCCGGCCACGAAGAGCGTATCACCGCAGAAGAGTTTGTTTCCGAACAGGTAAGCAACGTGACCTCTGGTGTGCCCCGGTATAAATAGGACCTTGGCTTTGATCTCGCCGAGCGTGATCTCATCGCCGTCTTCGAGCGGGTGTGTCATGCCGGGGACGCGGTCCTGATCAACCTTGTGTCCATAAACCTCGAGGGGCAATCGTTCCAGCAGGAACGGATTGCCGCCGGTATGGTCCCGGTGGTGGTGCGTGTTGAGAATCGCTTTGAGTCGGACCTTTTCTTTTTCCGCCCGGCGCAGAACCGGCTCTCCTTCCGAGGGATCTACCACGGCCGCCTCTCCGGTTGTTTCACACACGACGAGGTAGCCGTAGTTGTCGCGCAAAAGCGGTATCTGGACTACTTTCACAGCCGACCTTATAGCAGATAACAGAAAAGGTCAGCAACGGCACTCTCCTGTATCGGCGTGCTCGGGGAGCGAGCCTTCCGACCGCGAGCAATGGATCGCTACCTTCCGCTACTTGACCGCCTGAGTGCCTTTCTAATAGATTCGGGGCATGCTCCGAGCAGGCGTCGGTCAGTCCGCCAACTCCGTAACAGAACAGGCCGCGAGGGAGGCGGCCGCGCAGGCGATGACCCAGGGGGGGATCGCTGAGGCAGATTTGGTCCTCGTCTTCTTTACCGTTGATCACCTCGACGACAGCCAGAAGCTCCTTAGTGTCACAAGGGCGATAACGCAAACCGAAACGATCGTCGGCTCGAGCGGCGCAGGTGTGCTGAGTCGTGATGGAGAGATCGAAGGAGCCCCGGGGATCGCTGTTTTAGTTCTCTCATCAGAGGATCTCCGAGCTCACCCGCTATGGTTTAACCCCCTGAAAGGTCGCGATCACGAGATGGGGAGGGAGATCGCCCGGGCCGTCAAGATCGAGCCCGAGAGGGAATCGCTTTTGGTCTTGTTCCCCGATCCTTATAACGCTCAGCCAAGTCGGCTCTTCGAGGGCATCGAGGAAGGGCTTGGGTCTCTTCCCGTTGTAGGGGCAGGTTCTTCAGAGAACGGGAGTCGGGGAAAAACCTACCAGCTCTTCGGCGACAAGATCACCTCCAATTCCATCTCCGGCTTTTGGCTCAACGGCCCATTTCAGTCCTCGATTGATATCACTCAGGGATGCCAGCCGATCACTGAGCCGATGGTGATCACCAAGGCACAAGGAAATCTCATCCTGGAGCTAGATCACCGCCCCGCCTTTGAGGTCTTCGCCAAAGTTATCAAAGGGCCTCTCCTCGAAGACATCGGACGTGCCCTCGCGTTTGTCTTCGCCGGCCTGCCCGCAGATCGCCGACAGAACAGCGTGGCCCCGGGGCAATACCTGGTGCGCAACATCGTGGGGCTCGATCCGCAAAAAGGGGTTCTAGCGGTGGGTGAACAGGTCTTCGAGGGCGAGCAAATGGTCTTCACCCTGCGCGATTCCCAAAGGGCGCGTGAGGATCTGCAGCAGATGCTGGCTCGCCAGCGCCAGAGTCTCGGCGGCATGCCGCCGAGACTCTGGCGCTGGCGAGCCAGCATCTGCTGCAGATCCTCACGCGCCCTTT
>JACPSF010000328.1 GCA_016193385.1 Deltaproteobacteria bacterium | reverse complement strand
AGCATTGGAGATTACAAAGCCGCCATCGCGATGGGGAACTGGGGTCCGGGCCCGCTCTTTGTGTTTCGGGATCCAAGCAGCGGGTGGGCCTACGGGATTCAAACTGCGGGCGGTCCCAACAATTGGACCTGCGCTGGAATCTCTCCGCCCCTCAGTTACTTAACCACGGTGGATAATACCTTTCATCATGTGGCTGTGGTGCTAGATGCTCCGGCTAGCCGCTGTGATCTCTATTCTGACGGGCAACTCATTCACACAGATCTATTTGTTGATGGGCAGACATCTTTCGGCACCGACCCCCTCTACATAGGTGGCTTCGGTGATTTCGATCGCCTGCACAGCGAAATCGACGACGTGCGCCTCTATAACCGGGCTCTCAGCGCAGCGGAAGTCCAACAACTCTCTTCTATGGGAGGACCGTAGAGTCAGCTCTTGTTGAATGGGCGGGGAGAAAAAGGGGTCGGGAGTCTTTTCTTGATCTCTTTAACCTTAACTCCACTGTCAACAATGCAGTCATCGCGTATTGAAGCCGTATTGGAGGAATCGAAGAGGCATTGCACTTTTTGGCCGGTTAGCAGGAGAAAGATAGTCGAAGGCTAGAGAATCTTTCTCCGTAATTCACCCGATTGTGTTTTTCCTCATGGCCACTATCGTTAAATTATGCGCTTTTTGAGCTGAATCATTCTTCCCAATTGCATCCCGGCAATAGCTAGTCGAGGGGCGGGTGGATGGGGAAGAGCAGGGGGACGAGCATGGAAGCGGATTTTAGAGGTTTGTTCTAGATGGAGCAGGGAATGTAGTGGCGGCAGGTGATCAATGGCACCGCTATCTGAAGGAGGACTTTGTCAATGAGCGCTGACGGGGGCGGGAAAAGCGCAAGCGGTTCGTTGGTGGCAACGTCGATGAGAAACATGGAAGGCATGATCAGCGGAAAGGAGGTGCCCGTGAATTGCGCACTTTTCAAAGCGGCGGATAGCCGTCCGACGTTAAAAACAATCGGGACAGCTGCAGTGACGCTCGCAACTTTCATTGTGATTTGTTTTGCCGCAGTGGGCATAGCCGCCGCGCAGGGTTACACCATCACCGACCTCGGGACTCTTGGCGGGGACTTCAGCGCGGCTCATGGCATCAACAACGCGGGCCAAGTGGTCGGTGGTGCGGCAGTTCCTGACGGGCGCGAACGCGCCTTCATCTGGCAGGAAGGCGTCATGCAGGAGGTTTTTTTCAATTTCGCTCCATTCACGATTGCTACAGGCATCAATGGCCTTGGACAAGTAGTTGGTTACGGTTTTACCGTTGACAGAGAGCACGATCTCGCCTTTCTTTGGCTGAACGGCGTGGCGCAATCTCTCGGCACACTTCCAAACAGCGCATACTCCAACGCCAACGCCATCAATGACCTAGGCCAAGTAGTCGGCTCGTCCGGGGAAAGACGGCCCTGTAGAAACCGCCCTCCCCCGCATGCCTTTCTTTGGCAGAACGGCCTGATGCAGGACCTCGGCACGCTTCCAGGCAGTGTCGGCAACTGCTTCTCTCTCACTCCATCGAGCAGCGCGAATGGTATCAACAACTCCGGCCAAGTAGTCGGCTCGTCCAGAAGCGACAACTTTGGCGAGCATGCTTTCCTTTGGCAGAACGGCCTGATGCAGGACCTCGGCCCTGGCACCGCTACAGCCATCAATAATTCCGGCCAAGTAGTCGGCTCGTCTGGAGGTCATGCGTTTCTTTGGCAGGGGGGCATGATGGAGGATCTGGGCGCGCTTTCCGGCGATGGCTGGAGCAGCGCGCTGGGGATCAATGGCCCCGGCCAAGTGGTCGGCTGGTCTGGCAATTCCGGTTTTCCGCAGCGGGCTTTCCTTTGGCAAAGCGGCGTCATGCAGGACCTCAATAATTTGATCCCGCCCGGTTCCGGCTGGACGCTCACACAAGCTAGATCCATCAATGATGCCGGACAGATCGTGGGAAGTGGTACTCTTAATGGCCAGACGCGCGCCTTTCTCCTGACGCCCGAGGCAAGCTCTACAGAGCCGCGAATAGAACAAGACGATCCGTCCGTGAGCTATGCTGGCACGTGGTATTCAAATGCCCACTCTCTGCACAGCGGCGGCAGCGCCGTGCTCTCCATGGAGGCCGGGGCCCGTGCGACCGTGAGTTTTATCGGGACCGGCATCAGCTGGATCGGCTATCGGGATGAGTGGAGCGGGATAGCGCGGGTATATATCGATGGCGTCTTTGTAAGCGAGGTAGATACCTATCTGGGCGCGGGCGGGCCGCAGGCCGTGCTCTACTCGACGAGCGGTCTCAGCAATGCCGCCCACACGCTTGAGCGGGTTATGGATCTGGGTGGACGCCTTCGACATTGCCACGGACTCCTCGCCGCCACCGCCCCCGGCTCCCAGCGGGGGGCGCGTGGAGGAGAGCGATCAGGCGGCGGACTATACCGGCGCCTGGTATTCGAATGCCCACTCTGTGCACAGCGGCGGCAGCGCCGTGCTCTCCATGGAGGCCGGGGCCCGGGCGACCGTGAGTTTCACCGGGAGCGGCGTCAGCTGGATCGGCTATCAAGACCAGTGGAGTGGCATAGCGCGTGTATTTATCGATGGGGCCTTGGTGGCTGAGGTAGATACCTACGGTGATCCGGGCGGAGCGCAGGCCGTGCTCTACTCGACGAGCGGTCTGAGCAGGGCCGCCCACACGCTCACGATCGAGGTGACGGGGACGAAGAACCCGGCCGCGAGCGGGTTATGGATCTGGGTGGACGCCTTCGACATTGCGCCCTGAGACGGGAGAAAATGGGGCCGCCGGCCGTCAATCACGCTGCGCCTAAGAAAACGACGTCTTTAACTTCTTCTCCCGCTTGAACCTCTCGATGGCGAGCTGGATCAGGCGGTCGATGAGTTCGGTGTAGGAGATGCCGCTCGCCTCCCACATCTTGGGATACATGCTGATCTTGGTGAAGCCGGGGATGGTGTTGATCTCGTT
>JACPSF010000327.1 GCA_016193385.1 Deltaproteobacteria bacterium | reverse complement strand
GGAAATGTGATTTACGTGGTTGGGCTGGTGGCCCTTGCGGCATCGGTCCTGGGGGGATTCTGCTATTCCCGAGGGGAGGTGCCCCCGGGAGAATAGATCCATGGCCCACGCTCTCATCCCCCGAAAAAAGCCCCTGTCTTCCTCAATCGCTCAAAAGTACAATTCTCCCATCCTATTCCCAACCTTTTCCTGTTTGGGGCCGAGAACATTGACAGCGATAGGGCCAGCCCAAGGTGGGGACTCCGTTCGCTCTTACCCAAGCTGGTCGGGAGCCGGAGGCAGATGCCGGGTCTGATTTGAAGATCATGGACGAGATGACCAGCTCTCTCGAAAACCGAAAGCGCCTCGGTCAAGTCTTGACTCCAGAGGCTGTAGCGCGGGCTTTGGTCGGCTGGGTCATCAGGGGAGAGAATGACCGCCTTCTCGACCCATCATGCGGCGACGGACGTTTCGTTGTCCTCCACCGCGCTTCGGTTGGTGTGGAAGTTCATAAAGATGCTGCGGCATCTGCAAGAACCAGGGCTCCGTGGGCGCTAATCCATGAGGCAGAATTCTTTGCTTGGGCATCGGGAACGCGCGAGCGATTCGAAGCTGCTGCGGGCAACCCGCCTTTCATTCGGTATCAGCACTTTAATGGAGAAGTCCGGCAGCGAGCATTGAAGGTAGCAGCAAGGCTTGGTGCAAGGTTCAATGGCCTTGCGTCTTCATGGGCGCCGTTTCTCGTTGCGACGGCCGGGCTGCTTAAGCCTGGAGGGAGGATGGCGTTTGTTGTGCCTGCGGAGATCGGGCATGCACCCTATGCCATCCCCACGCTCGCAGCTCTGTGCGACCACTTTGACCATGTACGGGTGATAGCCATCTGCCAAAAACTCTTCCCGGATCTCGCAGAGGATGCCTGGCTACTCTTTGCATCCGGCTTTGGTGGACGCACCAACTCGATAGAACTTTCAATCGTTGAACGGTTTGTCCCGTCCTCTCGACCCCCCAAGATAGCGAAAAGTGTGTCCCTAGACGCTTGGCGTAAGGCCGACTATAGGCTTCGGAAGTTCCTCCTGTCGGATGACTCGCTTGCAGCATATTTGGAATTGTGCAGTGGCCCTGACGTTGTCCGTTTCGCGGATGTAGCCAAAATAGGCATTGGCTACGTCAGTGGAGCCAACGACTTCTTTCATCTTCGACCGTCTGAAGCCAAGTTTCATGACCTCCCAGGCACCGTCCTACGGGTGACCATCAGAAAGGCAGATCAGCTTCCTGCTGTGAAGGTAGATGCCAGGGCCGTTCGGAAATGGCTTCAGCGAGATGAACCCGTCTTGCTTCTCGACCTGAAAGGAACTGGCAAGCTCACCCCCAGCCTGAGATGCTACTTGGATAGCGCAAGAGGGCAGGAGGTTCGCAAGGGCTATAAGTGTCGGAATCGCGATCCATGGTATGCCGTTCCTGATGTTCGAGTCCCCGACGCGTTTCTGTCTTATATGAGCGGAAGACGACCGGTGCTGGTGCGAAATGAGGCTGGCTGTGTCTGCACAAACTCTGTTCATGCCGTTACTGTGAAATCCGGGTGTAGCATCCACAGCCTCCAGAGGGCGTGGCCTCATCCCTTAGTTGACCTAAGTTGTGAACTCGAGGGCCATCCGTTGGGCGGTGGGATGCTCAAGCTCGAACCGAGAGAAGCAGCAAACGTCCGGTTGCCTCTAGGAAAGCTGGGCTTGACTTCATCCGAAACGCTCGCGTTGAGGGACGCCATTTATGAGATGAGGCACTGGAGACATTATGCCTGAGCCCCAGATCCCCTCGGAGATTCTCCTCGGCAAAGCCGCTCGGACCTTTATTGAGGCCACTTCGACGGAAAGTGCTGAGCACATCAAGCCGCTGCACCGATATCTGGCCGTGCGGTTCGTTCTCGAAGGGGGATTTCAGCCGATAGACCTTATGCCGAGGCCGCCCCTCTCCTCCGACTTTCGAGGAGGAAAGTGGTATTTGTCGTTTGATCCGGGTAGCAAGGATGAGAAAGAGCAAGTGGTTCTTGGTGCCCTCAAGAGCAAGAGAATTGATTTGGTTGCCAGCAAGGAAGGCATCGGCCCAGTGCTGGCCGTCTCGGTCAAGGGTACCAGTCGGGCCTTTCGCAATTTGGTCAACCGAACTGAGGAAGCGATGGGCGACTGTGCGAACATCCACCTCATGTATCCAGGGCTGGTTTACGGCTTCGTCCACTTCTTGAAAGCCACCGATTCCAGCGATGGAAGTCTCAAACCGAATGATATTTCGCTTGATGGGAGCGGAGATGCGATTCCAGCAATCAAGGCCTACGCAAGAATCTTGGATGGGCTGACGGGAAGGCGCCTGATCCGCGACGATTATGCGCGATACGAAGCAGTAGGTCTTGCTCTACTTAAGGCAGGCTTTTTGAAACAACAGAATCCCCTGCTTGACGTCTTTCCTGCCCCTGAAAGCTCGCTGAATCTGGACACGTTCTTTGCGACGCTCTACCGCGTCTACGATCTACGATACCCCTACACCTATACTGATCCAAGCCTAGGGAATCTGGTTCGCGTGGAATGGCATCCCGAATCTCCCGCACTCCTCGCGATTAAGAAAAGGTCAGGCGAACGCCTAGGCTATTCGGTTAGAACAGCGGAGAGCTGACCGGCTCTGGCTTTTCCCATATCCTCTTCCTGTCGCTCAGATTAGGAAGCTGTTTAGTCTCAACTTGGCCACATTTGGTTCTCCCGAGGGAGATTCTCGGCCGTATCAAATCTCCTGGACGTGCGGGATATGTAGGTGAGGTGAGGGCAGGGATCGGGCGCCCTTCACAATCGGTGCAGTGGTGGCGGCGTTGGGGGTGGCCGCGGGCGCGACCTTCTCGGTTATTTCATGCTACTGGAAGAGGCGCCTCGATCCACCTCGCCGGTGGAAGTCGCCGAGCCACATTTCAGCGTGCGGGAAGAGTTCCGGGGCGCATCGTACGCGAAGCGATACGAGCTATTCTGTCAGAAGTTGGTTCGAGAGCGACTCTACGACGCCGCTTGCTTCATGATGTCTGACATGGCTGGAGGCATGAAGGGTCGGTTCAAAGAGCCCTCGCCCGAACTCAGCTTTTCCAGCTTTAT
>JACPSF010000326.1 GCA_016193385.1 Deltaproteobacteria bacterium | reverse complement strand
TTCTTTTGTCGGACCTGGGTGGAACGATACGTCATAAAGAGGGATGGCAGTGTTACGGTTGCGAGCATTGAGGCTCAAAAAGGAAAACCCAGGGCGGACGAGACGGATGTCCTAAGAAGTTTCTTTGTTCCGAAACTCTGCAACCAGTGTGAGAATCCCCCATGCGTCCAGGTATGTCCCGTGGGGGCGACCTTCGCAACGGAAGACGGCGTTGTCCTGGTGGATTCCAAGCGCTGCATCGGATGCAGATACTGCATTCAGGCGTGCCCGTACGGGGCGCGCTATCTTCACCCGGAGACTCGGACTGCAGATAAATGTACGTTCTGTTATCACAGGATCGTAAAAGGGCTGCTTCCCGCCTGCGTCGAGGTGTGCCCGACGCAGGCGCGGGTTTTCGGGGATTTAAAGAGCATGGCAAGTCGGCTTGTGCGCTTTACGCGGGTCAACAAGATCCATGTGCTGAAGCCCTACCTCAATACTGAGCCTAAGGTCTATTACGCCGAACTGGACGGAGAGGTGCGATGACCAAAGAATTTGCCGAAAAATTGTCCGAACTTTTGGCCGCGGTCACCGGGTTTATCTATCCCAACGAGCTTGAGATCCACTGGTCGATTTTGATCGTGGTGTATCCGTATATTACGGGACTTGTTGCCGGCGCCTTTATCCTTGCCTCTTTAGTCCAGGTTTTCAATGTTAAAGAAGTTCAGCCGACCTATCGGCTGGCTCTGTTAACGGCTTTGGCCTTTCTTCTGATCGCCCCGCTACCGCTCCAATTTCATCTCGGTCATCCCGAGCGGGCATTTGAGATATTCCTCACCCCGCAGCTCGGGTCGGCGATGGCGATGTTTGGTTTCGTGTACCTTTGGTATTTGATGGCGGTGCTTCTTTTGGAGATATGGTTTGAATACCGAAAAGATATGATCCTGTGGTCGAAGGGCGAGAAAGGTCCGATGAAGTGGATCTACAGGGGACTATCTCTGTTTTCGAGCGATATCAGTGAGGGAGCGGTTGCATTTGATAAAAAAGCCATCAAAGTGATCACGGTCATCGGCATCCCGTCGGCATTTATTCTTCATGGATATGTGGGGTTTATTTTCGGCTCGGTAAAGGCGAATCCATGGTGGAGCAGCGTGCTTATACCGATTGTATTTCTCATGTCGGCGATCGTGTCGGGGATTGCCCTCGTAATATTTTTGTACATGGTGATCACACCGCTCAGGGGAGAGCGCATAGATATGAGATGTCTCGATAGAATTACCTCTTACCTCTTCTACGCGGTCATCGTCGATTTCACCTTGGAAGCGCTGGATTTTCTCCATCGTCTTTACGAAAGTGAGGAGTCGATCAAAATACTCTCGAAACTCGTGACCGGTAAGTTGTTTGTCAGCCTCTGGGTGATACAGATCCTGCTCGGGATGTTAATTCCTCTCGCGATCATGATTGCGGTGAAGTCTTTAAAGTTCGACGAAGAGCTGAGAAGATTGTTGTATTTCACGTCGGTGATCTTGATTCAACTGGGGATATTCGCCACCAGATGGAACGTCGTCATCGGAGGCCAGTTATTCTCCAAGAGTTTCCGGGGGCTCACGACGTACAAGATGGAGGTCGCCGGTATCGAAGGATTGTTCACCGCAATCGGTTTGCTGATCCTGCCGTTCATAGTCCTCACGATTCTTTTAAAAATACTTCCTGCATGGGAAACCGCCGAGGTGAAGGAAGGGGCTGCTTCATGATACTATATCCTGCCTTTTTGCTTCAGCGGCCCTTTATCCGGTGAGCCTAGACCGTCGGGCTGAGCGGCGCTGACGCCGGAGGGAGGATAGCCTTGTCTAACGGTCGAGTTCGCGGTCTTTTACGCCACCCTTTGAGCCTGGTGGGTGCAGGGCTGGCCTTTCTCAGCTTTTTTTCCATCCTCTCCATGTTTTTGATCGAAGCGATTGTGGGGAAGGCCAACCCCTACATCGGTGTCTTCACCTACATGGTCTACCCCGGCCTTCTGCTGCTCGGGCTGCTGTTCATTCCCCTCGGGGCATACCTGGAGAGAAGGCGCCGCGTGAGGTTCGGAGATCTCCCCCCCTATCCCGACATTGATTTGAATCATCCCAGAACCCGTGCGATCTTTTTCTTTGTTATCGCCTCGTCCGTGGTTCTACTCGGTCTGATCTCCACGGTGAGCTATCGCGCCTATCATTTCACGGACTCGGTGACTTTCTGCGGCGAGCTTTGCCACTCCGTCATGAATCCGGAGTTCACCGCCTACCAGGCCTCGCCCCATTCCCGGGTGCCATGCGCGGGTTGTCATGTGGGGCCGGGCGCCACCTGGTTTGTCCGTTCCAAGCTTTCCGGCGCGTATCAGATCTATTCGGTCCTGTTCAACAAGTTTCCGCGGCCGGTTCCGAGTCCGGTGGAAAGCCTGCGCCCGGCGCGAGAGACGTGCGAGCAGTGTCACTGGCCGGAAAAGTTTTTTGGCGCCCAATTGAAGATCATCAGCCGCTTTGGCTATGACGAAAAGAACAGCGCCCGGCAGATTCAGATGCTCATCCGCACCGGAGGAGGAAGCCCGACAACTGGAATTACCGCCGGCATCCACTGGCACATGAACATTGCCAACCAGGTCTGGTATGGGGCCGCTGACCCGCAGCGGCAAAAAATCCCCTGGGTGTGGGTGAAGGACATGCAAGGGAGGGTGACGGAGTATTTCGATCGCAGCGTCTCTTTGAGCCCCGAGGAAATGAAGAAACTCGAGATCAGGAGGATGGACTGCGTGGACTGCCATAACCGCCCCAGCCATATCTTTCGCGACCCGGACGGGGCCACGGACAATGCCCTTCTCACCGGCCTCATCGATAGCAGCCTTCCCTACATTAAGAGAGAAGCGGTGCGGGCTCTCAGTCAACCCTATCCCAGCACGGAGAAGGCTAGGGAAGGGATCGCTACGTCACTGGACAGTTTTTATCTCACTCATTACCCTCGGCTTTACCCGAAAAAGAGGGAAGCTATCAAAAAGGCTATCGCGGAGGCGCAAAGGATCTATCAGACGAATATCTTTCCCGAGATGAAGGTGGACTGGCGTACCCACCCGGACAACATCGGCCATACCATATATCTCGGTTGCTTCCGCTGTCACGAGGGGAAACATGTGAGCGCGGACGGAAAGGTTCTCCGCAAAGACTGCTATCTCTGCCACACGATCATCGGCCAGGAAACCCGGGTTACAAGCCCGGCAGAGACCGAAATGGCTGAGAAGTTCGAGCATCCCTGGGAACTGCGGGGAAAACATGCCACGCTCAGTTGCAACCAGTGTCATACGAGAGGGAGAGGGTTGGAGAGAGAATGCGCCACCTGCCACGTGCGTCCGGCAGGCGCTCCGATGGCTTTCCCTTGTCAGCAGTGCCATCTCAAAGAGCAGAGCCTCAAGCCGCTTATGGCCTGCGCTACCTGTCATCCTGCTCGGAGCGGGCTCCATCTCAAAGCTACCCATTCGGCCACAGACTGCACGGCGTGCCATGCCCCGCATGAATGGAAAGTGGGGAAGAGAGAGACCTGTCTGAGCTGCCACCAAGACAAAGCCACGCATAATCCTCCGGCGGCCTGCTGGAATTGCCATCAATTCCAGGAACCCCCGAAGACCGCTGCCAAGAGCTCTTAGGAATGGCCGCGCGCCCGCAATAGAGAGAAGAGTTGTGAGATCCGAAATGCCTACGGAGTCGATGGCCTTACGGGATCCAGAGCAAGCTTTACGAACCGCGGATTGAGCATAGGAGGTTTCGGAATGTTGGAACAGCTCATCACGACGTTCATCGCAGTGTTTCTGGCTGAACTAGGGGACAAAACCCAGCTTGCTACCTTCTCGTTTGCCGCCAATCCGAACTACAACAAATGGGTCGTCCTGATCGGGTCCTGCTCGGCTTTGGTCCTGACCTCTTCAGTGGGCGTCTTGGCTGGCGCCTTCGTGGGTGAGCTGCTGGATCCCAAATACGTAAGGTGGGGCTCCGGGTTGTTGTTTATCGCGATCGGCCTGTGGACCATGTTCAAGTAGATCTTTCCAGGGGAATCCTCTTCCCAATTCTGGGAATAAAAAGGATTCTTCCTTTGCATGGATGAAAAAATACAGAGGGGGCTGCGGAGGTCAGGGATCCCGCGGCTTCTGAGCGAGCTTTATCCTAGCGGGCTACAGATCATAGATCGGAGTGTGCAAGGCGATATGCTTTCCCATCGCTATGGCCCCGACGATATCCGCCCGGCTCACAATCCCTACCAGCTTTTGGCCGCGCAGGACCGGAACTCGTTTGAGCTTGTGAGTGGTCATCAGCCGGGCAATTTTTTCCACTGGCGTCTCTTCCGCGATGCTGACGACGTTTTTGCTCATGACAGTCCGGACCTGTCGCGCCTTTTTGCGAACGATATCGGCGTCCGAGACTATTCCCACGATTGTTCCCGTATCGTCCACCACCGGGACCCCGCTGATTTGATTCTGGATCAGGATCTTCGCGAGGCTCTTGATCGTGGTGGTGGGTCTTACGGTGACGACATCCTTGGTCATGATGTCTTTAGCCAGCATAAACGACCTCCTTTTTACGCGTGAAAGCTGTAATGTGCTCTCTACCCGTCGCTCCGGAACCTAAATCCTAACTATTGGAAGGAACTGCTCGAACTTCGCCCCAGATGGATGATTTCGCAACATCTATGCCAGAAGGCAATCCAACGGTTGCTAGAGTTCGCTCTAAAGCTTGTAATCATGGCTTCTCAAAACTGAGAAGGGCGCAAACAATTATTCCCATTTCTCGGATTTTTGCCTTACAAGGCTTTGGAAAATAAGACCTTCCCCTTGGCATACACTTTGCTCGTTTGCACGAATGGAAGAGGCTCAGGCGGCCCACCGGGGGATGAGTAGCGCCAAGTTCGTGGCCTGAAGCAAAACGAGAAAGGAGAAAGGTCATGGAAGAGAAAGTCCCTGAATTTTATACGCTCTATACCCCGGAGTTGACAGAGCCGGAACCGCAGGCAACTTCCGAGGTTGAGCGCCTGTTGAACGAATTCGCCGCGCACGAAAGTCATGAAAGCGAATTTACTAAGCGTTATAGGGAGATTGCTGAGAAATCCCAGAATTCGTTGGTCAAGTTCCTGCTTCAACTCATCATTAATGACGAGGAAAAGCACAACGCGGTCACTCACTCCATGGTCTCAACCCTGAAGGGGGGTCTTACGTGGAGCCGGCCTGCGGACGCCATCAGCGGCTTTTACGATCTGGGAGCGGAGAAAAACGAGTTGCTCAAGCTCACCGGGGATTTTATCCGACTGGAAAAGGACGGTATTAGAGATTACAAGAGGCTCATCAAGGCGAGCAAGGGCTACTACCACGGGCTTTTCGTTCTTCTCATCCAAGGGATGATTCGGGATTCGGAAAAGCATGTCGAGATCCTGGAGTTTCTCGAAGAGAAGTTAAAGGAGGGATAGAAAAAGCTTCGTCCCAGGATTTGAGCTTTTATGGTGGGAGATGGCTATACCGAAAGGATCTGCCCGCGCCGCGCCGCGCCAGGGTTCCCTGCTCGCGGCCATGATGGAGCCTGACTTTTACCCCGGTCGCCCGCCACAAGTCACGCATCTGGAAACCCATATCTCGCATCTCTTCTTCGTCGGACACCTCGTCTACAAAGTCAAAAAGCCGGTTTGCTTTTCTTTCCTGGATTACTCGACGCTAGAGCGCAGGAAGTACTTTCTTGACGAGGAGCTGCGCCTAAACCGAAGGCTCGCTCCCCAGGTTTACCTTGAGGTTCTGCCGATTTCCCACCAAAGCGGCTGCTGGTCGTTGGGGAGCGACGTGAACCCGGTTGAGTATACCCTGCGGATGCGCCGCCTTCCCGCCGAGCGCATGCTCAACTTTCTCTTGGAGCGGGATCAGGTGACCCCTGGGATGATGCGATCTCTGGCGGAGATCCTGGCGTCGTTTCACGCGCAGGCCCCGGCGGGAGCAGAGATCAGCGCGCGCGGCGCTCCCGAGGCGATCCAGGCGCTATGGGACGAGAACCTGGCCGATATTCGGGCCTTTGTGGGCAGCCTCCTGGATGCGGAAACCTTCGACGCCTTCGCGGATTTCGGCGCGCGTTTCATCGCCAAGCACCGAGATTTATTGCTCCGGCGGGTGCGGGAAGGGCGCATCCGGGAGGTGCATGGAGATCTCCACTGCCAGCATGTTTGTTTCGCGCCGGCTGGGATTCAGATTTTTGACTGCATCGAATTTAGCCGCGAGCTCCGCTCCTGCGACCTGGCTTCTGAGATCGCTTTTTTACTCATGGACATGGAAGTCCGTGGCGCGCGCGTGCGGGCGCAAGATTTTCTGCGGCGCTACTTGGAGATGATCGCCGATCCGGAACTTCCGGGGCTGCTTCCGTTCTACAAATGCCATCGCGCTCTCGTGCGGGGGAAAGTGGCGGGGCTGCGCTCCGGCGGGACGTCAGCCGAGGCTTCGCGCTATTTCGAGTACGCCCGCGACGTCTTGTGGGACGCGGCCAAACCCTTCTTGATCTTAGTCTGTGGTCTTACCGGGACCGGAAAGAGCACTCTGGCGCGGGAGCTGAGCCGGCGCCTGGGTTTATCGACGATTAGCTCGGATGCGACACGCAAAGCCATGGCCGGGACCATAGTGCGCCAGGGCGCCGTTCCTTACCAGGCGAGTATCTACAGCCCGCAGATGACGGCGGCGACTTATACAAAAATGGCCAAGAAGGCGGAAGAGCTGTTTGGCAGAGGTGAGGGAGTTATCCTGGATGCGACCTTTCACCGCAAGGCCCAGCGAGAGGCGATCCTGCGGCGGGCGGCTAGACATGGGATCCCCGTCGCGGTGATCCACTGCGAGAGCGCGGACGAGATTGTCCGGGAGCGGTTACAGAGGAGAGCGGCCGAGGGGCGGGATCTCTCAGACGGGCGATGGGAAATTTACGTGGAACAGCGAGCCGCTTTCGAGCCCGTCTCGGAGGTCGGTAAAGAGAATTATTTGGTCTTGAATACCGATGCTCCCCCTGCGGAGCTTTCCCGCAGAGCCGAAAGGTTCCTGCGACGTGTTCTTTTCTGAATTTTGCACGTTTGCAATTCCACCTCGCCCTCCTTCTTGTTTCTGAGAAGAAATTCGGGGCGGCTCCGAGGTTTTCCGCCTCCGAGATCGAGTTATCAGTTCAGTGGGTCTGGCACAGGGATTGCTCAACCCCACAATGGCTAGTCTGTGTTTACAAAAAATCCGGTCATTAGAAGTTTGCGACGATGAGCGCATCCAAGAACAAACCCTGGGATGCTAACCCGGCTCCATTTTTGTCGGCGCTGCACCGAGCGTGCGATGGGCAGGGAAGGCTACCGCGCAACCGTCTGGCGAGTACGGCTTCGTCTCTGGGATTGCCTGTGGCGGAGGTTTATAGTGCCGCGAGTTTTTATCACTATCTTAGGGTCGAAGGCGAACCTTCGTTTCCCCGAGGTGTCTGCCGCGGGCCGGTGTGCTCGCTTCCGGGGATAGGCGCGCGTAGCGACCCCGATGTGCCTTGCATCTCATGTCCGGGACTGTGCGACCAGCCGACGGCTGAGTACGATGGAGGAGATTTTCGCTCTACCGATAGCAAGGATGGAGGGTTTCGCTTGCCGCTATCCGTAGAGGCGGAAGAAGGAATTTTCCGCCACATCCGAGGGCCGGATCGCCGCCTTGAGAGCTACTGGAGAAAAGGGGGGTATGAGGCGCTGCTCAGCTTGGTGCAGAATGGAAGGGGAGTGCAGGCTCTGGAAATCCTCCAGGCCAGCGGTCTACGCGGGCGCGGCGGCGCGGCCTTTCCTTTGGCCGTGAAGTGGCGCGCCGTGCTCGAGGCGCGGGAAACGCCCAAGTGCGTCGTCTGTAACGCCGATGAGGGAGAGCCTGGAACCTTCAAGGATCGGCCCATCTTGCATCTCCAGCCGCATCTTCTTCTGGAAGGCATGGCTATGGCCGGCTTCATCGTCGGCGCCACAGTTGGCATCATTTATCTCCGCTATGAATACCCTCAGGCCTGCGAGGTCTTGTCCAAGGCAATTCGCGAAGCAGAGAGGGAAGGGCTTCTCGGCAGCAATATTGGCGGCTCCGGTTTCACCTTTCGCATCCACTTGCGCCGCGGTGCGGGCTCTTACGTCTGCGGCGAGGAGTCGGCGCTGCTCAACTCCCTGGAAGGTCGCCGTCCCTGGCCGAGAGAGCGACCGCCTTACCCTACGAGGAGCGGGCTGTGGGGGAAACCCACGGTCGTGAACAATGTGGAAACGCTCTGTTTTGTCCCACTGATTTTCCGTAAAGGTGCGGCTTGGTTCCGAGCGCTCGGACTGGACGGCAATGCGGGCACTAAGATTTACTCCGTCTCCGGCAAAGTGCGCCGTCCAGGCAACTTCGAGCTGCCCCTGGGAGTCTCCGCCCGGGAGTTGATCATGAACTATGCCGGGGGACCGGGGGGCGGCCGCAACCTCAAGGCATTCACGCTGGGAGGCATATCCGGGGGCCTGCTGGCACGGGAGCATTTGGATCTCGCGCTCGACTATCGGGCCCCCGAGCAGTACGGAGCGTCCCTTGGCTCAGGTGGCGTAATCGTCCTGGACGATCAATGCTGCATCGTGGACTTCGCGCGCTCGTGCATGCTCTTCTACGAAGCGGAGAGCTGTGGAAAGTGCTCTCCCTGTCGCGTCGGAACGGTCCGCCTGCGGGAGCTGCTCGACGGCGCAACCGGTCGAGGAGCGCTCCCGCAGGATGCCCGCCAAGAGATGGAACAGATCGGGTCCGTCATGGGCGCGACCTCCGCGTGCGGTCTCGGGCAGAGCGCTCCCCTGGTGGTAGCCGGCATGCGCCGCTTCTTTGCCGGCGAGCTGGCGGAGCATCTGGAGAGGGGAAGGTGCCCGGCGGGCGTGTGCAGCTTATGAAGGCAGCGACGGGGAAAATATAGAGCTGAGCGATGAACGAAGCGGTTTTAATTGACGGTAAGCGCGTCGACTTTATCGGCGGAGAGTCCGTCTTGGAGGCTGCCCGGCGCGTGGGAATAGCGATACCTACACTCTGCTATGATCCGCGCCTGCGTCCTTCGGCTAGCTGCCGTCTCTGCGTGGTCAACGTCAAGGGCAGGCGTCTGCCCGTTGCGGCCTGCGCTCAAATCGTCGAGCCCGGGATGGAGGTGACCACGCGTGATCCGGATCTGATAAGGTGGCGGCAAACGATTGTGGCTCTCCTCCTGTCGGAAAATCCCTCGGGAGATTGTCCCCAATGTCTGGAGCTTGGACCCTGTGAACTGCATCGGGTCGCCAAAGAGCTCGGGGTAGGAGAGGGAAATTTTTCCGGGGCGAGGAGTGGCGCGAGTCTGGCGGATGCCAATCCATTTATTTTGCGAGACTATGAGCGCTGTATCTACTGCTACCGCTGCACCCGGGTATGCGCTGAAGTGGAGCAGGCCCATGCCATCGTGCCGGCCGCTCGGGGATTTCACACTCGGATTGCCGCCCCCTTCGACGGCGCGCTCTTAGAGAGTCCATGCACTTTCTGCGGTCAGTGCATCCAGACCTGTCCGACCGGCGCCCTGCGGGACAAAAAGATGCTGGGCAAGGCCAGGGTGGAAGAGGTCACCAAGGTGAGATCCGTTTGTCCCTTCTGCGGCACCGGCTGCGGCATCAGTCTCCACGTAGCGCGGGGGAAAGTGATCGGCGTCACCCCGGATTGGACCGCGCCGGTCAACCAGGGGTCCCTCTGTGTCAAAGGCCAATTTGGTCTCGATTTCGTCCACAGCCCGGACCGGCTGACCGCTCCCCTGATCCGGCGCAACGGTAAACTCACCGAGGCCTCGTGGGATGAGGCCTATGACCTGATCGCTCGAAAGTTCGCCGAGATCAAGCAGGAGTCCGGTCCCGGAGCCTTTGTGTTTTGGAGCTCCTCCCGGGGGACAAGCGAAAGCAACTACCTGATGCAGAAATTCGCCCGGGCGGTCATTGGCACCAACAACATCGACAACTGCGCGCGTACCTGACACGCGCCCACGGTCGCCGGTCTGGCGGTCATGATCGGGCGGGGAGCGATGAGCAACTCCATCGCCGAGCTGGCGGATGCGCCGCTGATTTTTGCCGCGGGGACGAACACGACGGAAGCCCACCCGGTCATAGCCCTGAGGGTTAAGAAAGCCGTGTCCAAGGGCGCCAAGCTGATTGTGGCCGATCCGCGCGGAATCGAGCTCGTCCAGTTCGCTCACCGCTGGCTTCGCCTTCGGGTGGGAACCGATATCGCGCTCTACAACGCGATGGCCCATGTGATTATCGAGGAAGGGCTGTACGACCGGAAGTACGTTACCGAGCGCACAAAAGGATTCGTTGAGCTGAGAGAGTTTCTGAAAGCTTACACCCCTGACTATGCGGCTGGGATCACCGGAGTTCCCGCCGAGGAGATCGCAGCGGCGGCGCGGGAATACGCTGGCGCCGATCGAGCTGCGATCCTCTACACCTTGGGCATTACGGAGCACTCCTGCGGCGTTCATAACGTCCAGTCCCTCGCCAATCTCTCGCTTCTCTGCGGCAACTTCGGTGTTCCCAATGCGGGGGTCAACCCGCTGAGAGGCCAGAACAACGTCCAGGGAGCCGGCGATGTGGGCTGTCTGCCGGACTACCTTCCCGGCTACCAGCGGACCGGCGTGGATGAGATGAGGCTTGGCTGGGAGAGGGAGTGGGGCGTCAAGCTCGACCCTGATCCGGGAATCACCAAAGTTGCGGCGATCGACGAAATTCTTAAAGGCAACATCCGCGCGGTCTACATCATGGGCGAGAACACCGCAGTATCTGACGCCAACGTGGGCAAGACTCGGCGTGCTCTGGAAGCGCTTGAGTTTCTGGTGGTCCAGGACATCTTTTTGACTGAGACCGCTCAAATGGCCGATGTTGTGCTTCCGGCAGCTTCTTTTGCCGAGGCGGATGGGACCTTCACCAACACGGAACGCCGCGTCCAGCGCGTGCGTAAGGCCGTGGAGCCTCCGGGCCAGGCCAAGCCCGATTGGGTCATTCTCTCCGAGCTTGCCACCCGCCTTGGCTATCCGATGAGCTACCCGCATCCCTCCGAGATCTGGGACGAGCTGGCCCGCAATACGCCGATTCTTTCCGGGATTAACTACGACCGGATTGAATTTCACGGCATCCAATGGCCGTGCCCGACCGCAGACCATCCGGGAACGCCTTATCTCCACAAGGAAACTTTCGTAAACGAAAGGGGAGTTTTTCAGATGGTGCCGCAGGTGCCCATGGCGGAGCCACCCGACGAGGGCTATCCGCTCGTGCTCACGACGGGAAGGCGCCGCTCCACCTACCATACGGGAACGCAGACTGGCCGGGCGACGGGATTTGACGCGCTCGTGTCGAACGAATGGCTCGAGATCAGTCCCGAGGACGCCGGAGAATTTGCGCTCGCGGACGGGGAGGAGGTGGAGGTCATCTCCAGACGCGGGCGCGTGCGGGTCCAGGTGCAGGTGACCGACCGCTCGCCAAAGGGCGTCGTCTTTTTAAGCTTTCACTTCCCTCAAGAGACGCTTACCAACTTGCTCACGACCGACGTCTATGATCCGATAACGGAAACCCCGGAGTTCAAGGCCTGCGCCGTGCGGATCGAAAAGCTCGTGACCTGAGGGGAACCTCATGCGTCAAGTGCGCCCTCTCTACGTGCCGCTACCGTACCAGGACTCGCCCGAGTTCGGGCGCCTCATCCTGCGCGACGGCACGACGGCGACAGTCCGCATCGCCCGGCCCCAGGACGCTGAGGCATTAGAAGATTTTTTCGACCGCTTGTCGCCCGAATCCAAGCGGTGGCGTTTTTTCTCCAGCACCGGCCCGGACACAAAGCTGCTCCGCTCACTGTGCGACTGCTCCGATCCCCGTTCCAAGCTCACGCTCATCGTTTGCCGGACGTTGAAGGGAGGGCCTTCCATCATCGCCACCGGCTCCTATTTTTCGCGGAACGCGAAGACCGCCGAGATCGGCATAGTGGTGGAGGATTCCTTTCAGGGAAAAGGATTGGGCACGCTGCTCCTGGAGCGGTTGGCCCTGCTGGCCGTCGGTCACGGCATCACCCATTTCTGGGCGCTCACGATGACGGAGAACCGGCGGATGATCGAGGTCCTGCGTCACTCCGGGTTCCAAGTCCAGGAGCGCCTCGATAGCGGTTACGTGGAGGTCGATCTCTCGGTCGTGCCGACGGAGGCCAGCGTCCACCGCTCCGAAATGCGTGATCGGGTTTTTACCACCGCCTCCCTGCGCCCGATTTTTAAGCCGCGCTCGGTCGCGGTCGTCGGGGCGTCCCGCGAGCTTTCGAGCATCGGCTACCGGATCCTCGAGGCCCTCATCATTAACCGCTTCGAGGGACCGGTCTACCCCGTGAATCCCATGGCCTCCGCGGTCGGCTCGATGCGGGCCTATCCGTCGGTGCGCGAGCTGCCGGAGGCGGTCGACCTGGCCGTCATCGCGGTTCCCCGCGAGAGGGTGCTCGATGTCGTCGACGAGTGTGCTGAACGGGGAGTGAAGGCGCTTGTCGTGATCACGGCTGGCTATGCAGAAGTCGGTGGGGAGGGGGGCGAGCTGCAGCGAAGGCTTATTGAGAAAGTGCGGGGCTACGGCATGCGGATGGTCGGCCCCAACTGTTTGGGCGTGATCAATACCGATCCCGAAGTTCGGCTCAACGCCTCTTTCTCGCCCATCTTCCCGCCCGCGGGGAAGGTGGCCATGTCCTCGCAGAGCGGCGCGCTCGGCATCGCGGTTCTCGAGCTTGCCCGCCAGCGCCGGCTGGGACTTTCCACGTTCATCAGCGTGGGCAACAAGGCGGATGTCTCCGGCAACGACCTGCTCCAGTACTGGGAGGAGGACGACAACACCCGAATCATCCTGCTTTACCTCGAGTCGTTCGGCAATCCTCGTCGCTTTGCGCGTATCGCCCGCGGGGTGAGCCGCAAAAAGCCGATCATCTGCGTGAAGGCGGGCAGAACACTCGCCGGCCGACGCGCCGCCGGGTCCCACACGGCTGCTCTGGCGGCGAGCGACGTGGCTGTCGATGCCCTCTTCCGTCAAACCGGAGTCATTCGCGCCGAGACACTGGATGAGATGTTTGATCTCGCGGTTCTTCTGGACAGCCAGCCGCTGCCGCCCGGACGCCGGGTCGCCATCGTGACGAATGCCGGCGGCCCCGGGATCCTCGGCGCCGACAGTTGTGAGGCGAGCGGGCTGGCGGTTCCGGAGCTCGCCGCTGAGACCAAGCGCAGGCTCGCAACCTTCCTTCCTGCTGCTGCCAGCCTGTCCAATCCGGTGGACATGATCGCTTCCGCAAGCCCTGATCACTTTCGGCAAGCCGTGCAGGCGGTCCTCGAGGCGAGCGAGGTGGATGCGCTGATTGTCATTTTCATTCCCGTCGGCACGGTCCATCCCAAGGAAATTGCCTCGGCCATCTGCGACGGCGTGGTCGCGGGGCGCCAGAAAGGAGGAGCGGGCAAACCGGTTCTGGCTTGCCTGATGGCGGCGGAGACATCGGGGCTGAACCTAGCCATAGGTCGGGAGTATATCCCGTCCTTCGCGTTTCCGGAGGAGGCGGGACGGGCGCTGGGTAAAGTGGCGGCTTATGCTGAATGGCGTTCGCGCTCCCCGGGATTGATCCCCGACTACGATGATATCGATCCGCATCGCGCGCGCGAAATCTGCCAGAAGGCCCTCCGCGAGCGCGGTGCGGGATGGCTCTCGACGCAGGAGACGAGAGACGTTTTGGCGGCCCTAGGCCTTCCTCTGCCGCGCGGGGGAATCGCCCGCAGCGCGGAGGAGGCGGCCCGGTTGGCCTCCAGCGTGGGCTATCCGGTCGCGGTGAAGCTGGCCTCGCAGCAGATCGTTCACAAGACCGAGATGGGCGGGGTGCGCCTGAATCTCAGCGATGAGGGCGCGGTGAGAAGCGCTTATGAGGCGATTCGCGGGCGCTTGGCCGAGGACGGAAATCTCGAGGCGATGGAAGGCGTTCTGGTCCAGCCGATGATTTTCGGGGGCGTGGAGCTGATGGTTGGGGCAACGGTAGATATGCTCTTCGGTCCTCTGATCGCTTTTGGTCTTGGAGGTATCCATGTCGAGATCCTGGGTGACGTGCGCTTTCGCGTGACCCCCTTGACCGACCGTGATGCCGCCGAAATCGTTCGCGAGATTCGCGGCTATCGACTGCTTGAAGGGTATCGTGGCCATCCGCCGGCCGATGTACCGGCCATCGAAGAGGCCCTCCTCAGAGTCTCCCGTCTGGTTGAAGAGGTCCCCGAGATCAGCGAGTTGGATCTGAACCCGGTCTTCGCCCTCCCGCCCGGTTCCGGTTGCTCTATCGTCGATGCGCGCATTCGGGTGGACGCTGAGTCCAAAGAGGGGAGCGCGAGACCCATCGAGGTGGCGCGGGCTTGACGGGCTGGGGAGTTTGACGACCCAACATTCGGAATAATATAAGGGCCGGACCTTTTGGGGTTTCGCGACCGTAGAGATCGATTTAGAAAACCTTGAGCCACTCGCTATTCTTACTGGTGGTTGTCCGACAAATCGTAGCGGCCCATGGGGGGAACCTCACCTACACGAGCGAACCCGGCAAGAGAACCGCGTTTCGTCTAACGCTGCCACAAGCCGCTCTTCAATATGCCGCCGTTTAGGGCTCGTGGCTCTCTAACTTATAGCGTGCTCTGGCCAGTGACCGGCGCGCAGCCGCCATAACATGGGATCCGTCTGCGTGGGGCGCGACGGTGACCTCGGGTGCCGTCCGTGGCCACTCTTCGACTAAGGGAATGACATATCGCATCCCGAAAAAGATAATTTCCTCGCCTGAAAGAACCCGCTCCGCAGGCAGCTCCGCGACCGGAATATTCACATAGCTTCCCAAAAGCGAAAGCAGCAATAAAGCAAACACGTACCGCGGGTTAATCCCGATCTTTTCGTAGGCGTACTTGATGATGCCGATCTCGATCAGGGCGATCAGCACGCCAATGAGCAGGAACAGGAAGAGGATGAAGGGTAACGCAAGGGGAAAAAATGTAGCTTAGACGGTATCATCTTACGGTTTAGGAATACGAAGTCTTTTGCTGATCATGGCGCATCCGCATGGAGAGACGCAGGGCCTGCTCTTGCGGTGAAGCTTTGTTGGTCATTGCCTATACTCCGAGGTTCAATTCATTGAGAGGCGGCTCTCACGATCAGGACGGGAATGTGCGAATGCCGGAGGACCCCTTCGGCCGTGCTGCCGAGCAATGCCCGAGAAATCCCGGATCGGCCATGGGTCCCCAAGACGATCAGATCCGCCTTCCACTCCGTGGCGGCTTTGATGATCTCCCGGCTCGGACTCCCTTCTACGAGATATTCCCAAGGTGGGGAATCACCTCCAATTCGAAGCGAGGCGGCTTTCAAAAGCCGTCGTCCCTCCTGACGAAGGTCATCAAGAACGACGGAGGGCGGCATACCTCCCTCCGGCGCGCTCGCTAACTTGCGGTCGACGACATGAACCAAACCGATCTGGGCACCCAATGCTTTCGCCAGATCCACCCCGACATCCATCGCGTGCGTCGCGATAGCGCTCTGATCGAGTGCGATAAGGACGCGTCGAAAACTCATCGCTCCTCTCCTTTAAGCGGGTCACCATAGCTCTCAGGTAACATTTACACCGCTGCTTGGGCTTAGAGCCATAGGGATGTCATCTTGAGCGCGTAGCTGATTTTTCGATAGCAAAACCCCCTGGTCTTTCTAGGTACACTAGGAGCAAGGCCCGTGCCAAAAAATTCCGATAGTTCTGTCTGAAACCCAGGCTTGAGTTTCTCAGGGCTGCGAACAGAGAAGGGTAAAAATGGCGAGGATGCGAATGCAAGTATGGTACCTCCCGACTTCATAAAGTTTCATCAATCATTGACAGAAATCGAGCCAGTTTGCTATACGGGGTCAGTACCAAATAGAAGCCTCCCTCATCTTCGATAGTGCTGCCAGCGCGATGCGAGGTTGTAAAGGGCGGGGACCGTCACGAGGCTGTCACTTGCGACGTCCTCCGCGGCGATCCGTTCGTCAAACTCCGGTGAATGACATGCCAAGTGCAAGCGGGCTGAGAAGGTGCTGCGCAGGTAGGTTCCCCATCAGGAGCACAAAATGATGAGAATTGAACGGCGACAGCTGTGTCTCCTCCTGGCAGGGATAGCCGTTGGATTAGTTTTGCTTGTTCTTACCCTGAAGGCCTTGGGGACCGACTGGTTCCTGGTTAACGAGCCGTTGCACGCCGCCGTGGAAGCCATTGGGGGGCTGGCAGCCATACTTATGGCGATTCTTCTGATGCTAAAGAGGCGGGAGGAGTATGGCGGAAAATTTTTCCTGCTCGCCATGGGATTTCTCGGCATGGGCCTGCTCGATTTCTTCCATGCGGCATCCTTGCCAGGGCATGGTTTCGTCTTGCTGCGCAGCGTGGCCGGTCTCGTCGGTGCGTTTTGGTTCGCACTGGTCTGGGTACCCTGGCGTGCATCCGAGAGAGATGCAGTCTGGATGAGGTGGGCGCCATGGGCTGTTGTGATCGGGGTAATGTTCTTTGGAATTTGGACGTTGGAGGCTAGAGAGACATTACCGATAATGGTGGAAGCCGGGGCATTCACCACCACCGCCTACACAATCAACCTTTTGTCCGCCCTGTTCTTCATGTCTGCCGCGACGCGATTGCTGATCGATTTTGGCCGCATCGGCAGGCCGGAGATTTGCCTGTTTGCCTGTATGGCTACATTGTTCGGGCTGGCAAACCTGATGTTCCCGCTCTCTGAGCTGTGGGACAACACGTGGTGGTTTTGGCATTTGCTCCGCTTGGCTTCCTACGTATTAGCCCTGGGGTTTGTGATTTATGAGCATCAGCAGAAGGTTTCTAATCTTCGAATCGCTCTGGTAGAGCGCAAAAAGGCGGAGGAGGAACTGAGGAGCCACCGCGATCAACTTGAAGAGCTCGTGCACGAGCGGACAGCCGAACTCAGAAAAGCCAACAAAGGGTTACAACAGGAGATCACCGAGCGTGAGCGGGCGGAGGAGGCGCTGTGTCGAGCGCGCGATGAGCTGGAGATCGGGGTTGAGGAACGAACCCAGGAGCTGACAGAAGCCAATGAAGCATTGAATGCTGAGATTGTCGAGCGCAAGCGGGTTGAAGACGAAGTTGCCAGACGCCATCGGGAGCTGCTTACCCTGCACAGAATCTCTGAGATCACTCTCAGCGCTCACTCCCTTGAGACAGCATTCCCAGCGATCGTTGAAGAGATTAGCGCTGCTACCGCCTTTCCTGAAGTGGCGATCGAACTCTATGACAAGGCACGACAAAAGATGTTGTTCAAGGGGATCAAGGGTATTCCTTTGCCCCCCGGTGAGCGCATCTTGGAGGTGCCTGTGGACGAGACGCTCTCAGGGATTGTGGCCCGATCCGGCCTGCCTATGGTTGAAACGGGTGCTTGGGAGAGGCCCGAGTACGCCCATAAGGTTCTGCGGGAGCACGTTTGTCGGACTTTTGTTTGCGTTCCGATGAGGGACAGCAAAGGAGTTATCGGAGTGTTAAGTCTGGCGAGCCTTGAAGTGATCCGCATCGATGACGGCTTTATCGAAATGGCGACCGAGTTGGCTAATCACGTGGCCTCCCTGATCGAGCGCACGAGAGCTGAAGCCTGGCTGCAAAGCCTCATCGATACCACCCAGGACGCGGTCATCTCGATCGATCGGCAGGGTCGCGTCGTTCTGTTTAATCCGTCCGCTGAGCGAATCTTTGGCTATACCAAGGCCGAAATCCAAGGACAAAAAGTCAACCTCCTGATGGCCGAGCCCTACGCAAGTGAACATGATAACTATCTTGCTCCGTACGAACAGACCGGCGAGCGGCGCGCCATCGGCCGTATCCTCACGGTGGAGGCACGACGCAAGAATGGCGAGCTCTTCCCTATCGAGCTTTCGATCACAGAAGTCACGAGCGACGAAAGTGAAGAGGTCCATTATGCCGCTTTCATCCGAGATGTCTCTGAAAAGGCTCGGCTCCAGGAGCAATTTATCGAGGGCAGCCGCCTGGCGGCGATCGGGGCCACGGCCGCAAAATTCGCCCACGAGGTCGGAAATCCCCTCAACGGCATGTTCTTGACCGCGCAACGCCTGGAGCGGCACCTGGCGGGGCAGCCGTGCTATTCAGACCAGGCGGTTCAATCCACCTTGCGCCGCCTCAGGGATGAGATCAGCCGCCTGACTCATCTGCTCAACGAGTTCCGATCTCTTTCCCGCCGCGAGCAGTATAATTTTCAACTTACGAGCCTCGCGATGGTTGCCGGGGAGATTTTTGCGATGGAGGCGGAAAACTACGCCGCCGGAGGCATTCTAGTGGAGCAAGACTTTCCCGCGGATCTTCCCTTGGTCCAAGCGGACCGGGACAAGCTAAAGCAAGCGCTGTGGAATCTGTGCAAGAACTCGGTCGAAGCGATGCCCCAAGGCGGCACACTCACACTCAATGCCTACAGCTCCGGGGCGGATGTCGTTTTGGAGATCGGGGACACGGGAGTTGGCATCCCGTCTGGGGTCGACATCTTTGAGCCGTTTACTACCACGAAGAGTTCCGGAAGCGGACTTGGACTGGTGGTTGTCCGACAGATCGTAGCGGCCCATGGGGGGAACCTCACCTACACGAGCGAACCCGGCAAGGGAACCGCGTTTCGTCTAACGCTGCCACAAGCCGCTCTTCAATATGCCGCCGTTTAGCAGGTTGCGGAAAAACCCCCTGTTCACCCTTCGACGAACTCAGGGCGAACGGAGGCCCCTTCGAAATCATTGATGATTTTCCGTTCATGCTGAGGCTCTCGAAGCATGAAAATCACTTTTTCCGCAGCCTGTTAGGGCTCGTGGCTCTGCGACCCTAGGTTTCACTCTTCTTGAGAAAGGGTGCCAACAGGTCGATGGGCACTGGAAAGATAATCGTAGAGTTCTTCTCCGCGGATACCTCAACTAGACTTTGCAGGAATCTGAGATGCAGGGCCATGGGTTGTTTCCCTATGACCTCGGCTGCGTCCGCCAGCTTCTGCGAGGCCTGAAACTCTCCATCCGCGTGAATGACCTTGGCGCGCCGCTCTCT
>JACPSF010000339.1:5845-22458 GCA_016193385.1 Deltaproteobacteria bacterium | reverse complement strand
TCTGGGCGATGGCCACGAGGTCGGATCCGGATGCAGACATCGACATCATCCGGCGCTGCTGGAGCGGGCCACTCGATCCGATCATTCATCCGACCAAAAAAGGCTTCAATTCCCGTGCGATCATCGATGCCTGCCGCCCCTTCGAGTGGATTAAGGATTTCCCGTTAGTGGCGGAATCCAGCAAGGAGGTGCTGGATGCCACTGCCAAGAAATGGGGGACCTTACTTTTCGGTAAGGACGGAAAAGTTTAGGCGAGCCTGCGGCCGAAGATTTTCGCTCAAGAAGAGAGATCCCACAAAAGCGGGGTCGTTCTGCCTTTGCGGTAGACCTCTACCCGGACCTGGCCGGATTTTTTGCTGCCGCCGAGGAGGCTTTCCAGTTCCGTCGCCTGGTGGACGGGTCGGCCATCCACTTTGAGAATGATGTCTCCCCTTTGGAATCCGGCGTTTGAGGCCGGGCTTCCAAGCTCCACGTCCGCCACCAAAACGCCGCTTGCTACTTGGAGTCCGAAAAGTTGCGCCAGCTCCGAAGTCAGGTCTTGCACCTGGATGCCTCCGCGGATCTTGCGAAGATCCTCCCGGGTCTTCTCGGGCGGGGGCAATTGCGTGCCCTTGGCCAGGACTTGGGGCGCGGCATAAATCGGCGCTTTCATCCTCAGGGCGACGGCGATAGCATCGCTGGGGCGGGAATCGATCTGAAATTCCTGCCCTCGAAGCTTCACGGTGATGACCGCGTAGTAGATATTGTTGCGCAGATCGGTAATCGTGATGCGGTAGATGGTCGCTCCAATGCCCTGGAGGATATTGCGGATGAGATCGTGGGCGTTGGGGCGAGGCGTCGCGAGATTCTCCATCTGGATCGCAATCGAGGTGGCTTCTTCGTTCCCGATCCAAATGGGGACAAGCTTTTTGTCCTTGACGCTCTCCAGGATCACGACGGCGGTCGGTGTTTTGGCGGCGGAGTCAAGCATGACCCGCTTGACCTTCATCTCCACCACCGTCTGATCTTCCGCAGCGCCAGGATAATCAGGGAAAAAACAGAGAATCGACAGAGCAACCAGCAGGCTCCCCTTTTTCACGGTCGTCTCCTTTATATCACGCCACTCAGATCACGAACAGATGCCCGCGTTGGCGAGGCTTCGCAAAGAGATATTTTGGCGTCACCTTACCTGGCGGAATCTGACATTGTCAACAGCGCCCTTTTGTCTTGACCGGATTTCCAGGGGTGAGCTATCCTGCCTCTCTATAAGGAGCGCCTCGCTTGTCCATCATTCATCTGCCTGAGAGTTTGGCGAGCCGGATCGCGGCTGGCGAGGTGGTCGACCGTCCTGCCTCTGTCGTTAAGGAGCTAGTCGAGAACGCACTGGACGCTCAGGCCAAGGAAATTTCGGTTTGGGTGGAGGGGAGCGGGGTATCTCTGATCCGGGTGAGCGATGACGGTGCCGGCATCGCGCCGTCCGATCTCGTGCTAGCAGTGGATCGGCATTCGACGAGCAAGCTCAAGAGCGAGGCGGATCTCTTTCGCATTGCGACGTTGGGGTTTCGGGGTGAGGCGCTCCCCAGCATCGGGTCCGTGGCGAAACTGGAAATTGTCACGCGCATCCGCGAGGAAACCTTGGGGTATCGTTTGCGCGTCGAGGGCGGAAAAAAAGGGGATCCGGTCATGGCGGGCTGTCCCGCAGGCACCACGGTGGAGGTGCGCGACCTCTTCTACAATACTCCAGCCCGGCGCAAGTTTCTCAAATCGCCGGCGACCGAGCTAAGCCATGTTTGCGATGTCGTCAACCGTCTGGCCCTGGCCTATGGCGGTGTCCATTTCCGGCTTTATCGGGGGGAGACGTTGGTCTCGGACTACGTGGCGGTGTCAAGCCTTCAGGATCGCCTAGCACAGGTCCTGGGATCGGAGATTGCCAGCGCCATGGCCTTTTTCAGTGCCGAGGAGACAAGGAAAAAATTTTCCGGCTTCTTGAGCACCGCCCCCAGCTCTTTTTCCAGCTCCCGTTATCTCCTGACCTACGTAAATCGGCGCTACGTTCGGGACCGACTCCTCAGCCATGCGATTTTGCAAGGCTATGAGACGCTGTTGATGAAGGGCCGGTACCCTGCGGTGGTCCTTTTCCTCGAAGTTCCATTCGAGGACGTGGATGTCAATGTCCACCCGGCAAAGTATGAGGTCCGCTTCCGCCGCCAGTCGGAGATCCATGATGCCGTGGCGGGAGCCGTGCAGGAGGGGCTGAAAGCGGAAGCTAAAGGGATGCAGGTGAAGGCGCCTGCGCAAACCGCTGGCTCGGTCTTTGAAGTGCGGGAGCTCACTTTTCCTTATCATTCGTCGTCACGAGCAGAGGGATTCGCTCTCAATCCTTCCGGTTCCATGCGGTCTGGGACCGAGGAGCAGGAACGCGTTCAGGGATTTTTCTCCGGGCTCGATATCTTAGGCCAGATTCTCGGTTGTTACCTGGTCTGCGCTTCACCTCGCGGCATGGTCCTGATCGACCAGCACGCGGCGCATGAGCGCATCGCCTTCGAAGAGATGCGCCACGCGCTCGGGCGGGGAGAGGTTCAACGGCAGAGTCTCCTGCTCCCGCAAGTTCTCGAATTCTCCGTCGCTGAAGGGGCGCTCTTGGAACAAAATCTCCCGCTGCTCGACTCGCTCGGGTTTTCCGTGGAAGTATTCGGTTCCAGCGGCTTCACCATTCGGGCGGTGCCCGCTCTTCTCGCCCCTGGAGATTATCGCGGCGCCATGCGCAGCATGGTGGCGGAATTGGCGGAGGTCGGAAAATCAGCGGAATTACGGCAAGGTTTGGAAGAACGACTGATGACTATCGCTTGCCACAGCGTGGTCCGTGCCAACCGCAGATTGGAGCTGGAGGAAATTCGCTCCCTGCTTCATGCATTGGACCGCGTTGATTTCGCCACCCAGTGTCCTCATGGCCGCCCCGTCGTCATCGAGCTGAGTCAAGATCAACTGGAAAGAATGTTTAAGAGGACTTGATAGGTGGGGAAGGACTGGGTAGATCAGGACTGAGGGCTGAGCATCTCCGAACTGAGTCCTCAGCACTCGTTCCTCAGTCCTAAGTGCTAACCATGAAGCCTAGAGTTGTAATCATTCTTGGTCCCACCGGCGTGGGAAAGAGCGAGGTCGCTATCGACGTCGCCTTGCGAGTCGAGGGTGAGGTGATCAATGCAGACTCACAGCTTGTCTACCGCCACATGGATATCGGCACCGCGAAGCCTCCGGCTTCGGTGAGACAAAAAGTGGCCCATCATCTCATCGACATAGTCGACCCGGACGGCGAATTCAACGCCGCGCTCTATCGCGAGTTGGCGTTGAAGGTTATTCAGGACGTGATCGCTCGCCGGAAAAAAGCGATTGTGTGCGGAGGGACCGGGCTTTATATGAGGGCGTTGACCCAGGGTCTTTTTGTTGGGCCGGCGAAAAATCCTGAAGTAAGAAAACGGCTGGAAGAGGAAGCGCGGGAAAGGGGCTCGGAATTTCTCTACGAGCGCCTGCGGCAAGTCGATCCGGATGCTACCGATCGGATCCACCCCAACGACCGGTACCGGATCGTCCGTGCTTTGGAGATCTTCGAACTGACAGGGAAGGGGATAAGCCGCTGGCAGAAGGAGCACGGCTTTAGAGAGAGCGCGTTCGAGGTTCTGAAGATAGGGCTCAATCGCGAGCGCGAAGAGCTGTACGCTCTAATCAACCGGCGCTGCGATGAGATGATCGGCCGGGGGCTGGTCGATGAGGTGAACGGCTTGGTGGAGAGGGGATACGGCCTGGATCTTCCGGCGCTTCAAAGCGTCGGCTACCGCCAGATCGGGCTTTATCTCCGCGGCCGGGTCGCGCTCGATGAAGCAGTCGCTCTTATCAAGCGTGACACACGTCATCTTGCCAAAAGGCAACTTACCTGGTTCCGCGGTGACAAGGAGATCCGCTGGTTCCATCCGGAGCGGGATAGAAAACAGATATTGGACTCAGTCAAAGAGTATTTCGCGAGCCTGAGGCGAGTTGCCGGGTGATCCTCTATGGCGGCAATTGCTTGACAAATCGCCCTTATGTACCCGACAATCAAGCAATTTTGAGGCTTAGTTTGGCGTGCGAAGCCTAAAAGCCAAGGCGGCCTTCGGTCCGGCGCGGTCAAAGGGCGCGGCTTTTTGTGGTAGGGTTTCCACGATGGCTTATGTGACACGCTCCGGGGCGTGTGCGTAGGTGGTTCATGACCGGCAAGCGCACCGTTGACTTTTTTGACACCCAGTTCCAGCGGCAAGTCCGCGAAGGCGAGTTCGCGCTCAATCCGTTTGAGCAGATTGCTCTTCCCTTCCTGCGCGGGAGGGTTCTGGATTTGGGCTGCGGTCTCGGGAATCTGACGATTGAGGCCGCGCGACGCGGTTGCTCTGTTCTCGCACTCGACGGCAGCGCGAGCGCCATAGCGCGGATCCGGCAAGTTGCGAGCGCCGAAGGGCTGCCGATCGAAGGCGAGGAAGTCGATCTCGCTTCGTATCGGATCATCGAGGCGTTCGACACGGTTGTTGCGATCGGACTACTGATGTTCTTCCCGAAGTCGCGCGCGCTCGAAATGCTGGAGGACATCAAGAACCATGTGAGTCCTGGCGGCAGTGCCATCGTAAACGTGTTGATAGAAGGGACGACGTATCTCGATATGTTTGAGCCGGAGCACTACTATCTCTTTGGCCGAGGCGAGTTGCAAGAACGGTTCGTTGGTTGGGAGCTTCTTCAGTCCCGCTACGACAACTTCGAGGCGCCGGGCCCGAGCGTCAAGGCGTTTATGACCGTTATCGCGAGAAAGGCCGGGTTCGAGTGCGGGTAGGTTAATAGGATATAGGATGAAGGAGGCACGTATGCCGAGAAGGATTTGGTGGCTTGTTCTAGCACTAGCTCTGTCGTTCGACGTCTATTCTCGGTTAATGGCCCGGCATAGGGAGATCCAGGAGTAAATTTCATTCTCTCATGCCGCCAAAACCGGGATCGATAGGGGCCTTTATCCTTGCCGGGCGTCCCCGGACGCTCACCGCCTCGGTTTCTCCGGTGTTGGTAGGCTCGGCGATTGCGTGGGGTGATGACCTGTTCGCCCTGATCCCTTCCTTGGCCGCGCTGTTAGGTGCGCTGTGGATCCAAATCGGGACCAATATCGCCAACGACCTTTACGATCACCTGAGGGGGACGGATACTTCCGCACGCCTCGGGCCGCTGCGCGCCGCGCAGTCTGGTTTGCTCACGCCTGACCAGCTGCGTTGGGCGATGGGCGCGAGTTTCTTTTTGGCTGCGCTCTGTGGCGTCTATCTCATCAGCCGGGCCGGGTGGCCGATCGCAATCGCTGGCGCTCTCGCCATTGCCTCGGGGATTGCCTATACCGCGGGGCCCAGGCCGCTCGGGTACGTGGGCATGGGGGACCTGTTCGTTTTCGTCTTTTTCGGCCCGGTGGCGGTCTGCGGAACCTACTATGTGCAGGCGCGGGGGCTGGGTTTGGAGGCGATTTTAGCCTCCGTGCCGGTCGGCTTTCTCACGACAGCCATTCTCGGTGTCAACGACGTGCGGGATATCGAAAGCGACACTCGGGCTGGTAAGCGGACCCTGCCGATCCGATTTGGGCGCGACTTCGGACTCACCGAATTTGCCGCCCTGATCGTGCTGTCTTATTGCTGGCTTTTTCTCATGGCGTACCTGGCGCGTAACTGGTGGCTTCTCCTCCCCTGGTTGGGATTTCCGTGGGCGGTTTCTTTGGTCCGGTTTTTTTTCCGGACCGAGCCGGGCCCGCGACTCAATCTCCTTCTCGCGCGCACCGCGCAGCACCTTTTGCTTTACAGCGTTCTGCTCAGCTTCGGCTTTTTGATCCGGGCGTGAGCGGGCCGCTAGCAGCACGGAAGAGGATTCTCGATCAGATTATAGACGTCGTCGAAGGCGACCTCGTTGATGGTCTTTTGAATCTTGTAAAGCCTGGGAGGTTCGTCCTTGAGGAAGACCACGAGGGCGGTCTCGATCGGCGGGCAGCCAGGCTTCACGCAAGGGACCTCCTTGACGACGATCGGCACACCCGGGGAGAATCCAAGATTTTGCCTGGTCCAATACCTGATCTGGTCCAGCGTAAAGGGAGAGATCTCTAAATGGTCGCGCCCAAAGGGATCCACGACGGCGGAAGGAGCGCCGTTCCCTGAGGCGAAGCAGCCGCGGAAACCCTCCCGAATCTTGGGGGCATCGAGGTCCCGCCCGATGAAAACCAGCCGGTTCATCCGAGTCTCGCCTTTTTCCCACTGCCGTCCAGGTCTTCCCTCGAACATCATGTGAACACCCTGGAACACGAACTGGTCCGGGTCTCCCCGTAGATTGAGAATGCCCTTCATGCGCAGGATGTTGGCTCCGTGCTCGCTTATGAGGGAACGGAACCAGTGGCTGACGTTCATGCCGTCGAGCTCTCCCGCGTCAACGAGCGACACCGTGGAGATGGCCGGGGAGTGGTTGTGATTGCCTGAGACAAGATCCGGGGTTGCCGCCAGCCTCTCCTCCAGGCTTAAGTTTCTCATTTCCAGCAGAGTATTGAGGTCCAGGTCTGCGTTCCTGGTCCGATAGAGGCGGGCAGTGCGGTTGAGACGGCGCACTTTTTGCTCCAGTGCTTCTAACTCCTCGGGAGCGGCCAGATCGGTCTTGTTCAGAAGGATCAGATCAGCGAACGCGATTTGCTCCTGCGCTTCGCTCGAGCTGTCGATGTGGTTCCAGATGTGTTTGGCGTCGACGACGGTCACGATGGCGTTGAGGTGAAATTCCCGGCGGATCCGCTCGTCGACGAAGAAGGTTTGGGCGACTGGGGCGGGATCGGCCAGGCCAGTGGTCTCAATGAGCAGGCTGTCGAATTGGGATTTCCGCTCGAGGAGATGGAAGAGGGCGCGCAGGAGATCGCCTTGGACGGTGCAGCAAATGCAGCCGTTGTTCATCTGAACAATTTCCTGCTCCGAGGAAATCAGCAGATGGTGGTCGATTCCCACTTCCCCAAACTCGTTGACAATCACCGCCACGCGGTGGCCATGTTCCGTGGTGAGGATGCGGTTTAAGAGCGTGGTTTTCCCGGCGCCCAAAAAGCCAGTGAGAATGGTCACCGGTACCCGTTCGTTACCTGTGTCGCCCATCGACCGTTTTCCCAACGAAATTTGGCTCAAGCGTAACAACGAGTCTCCGGGGAGTCAACACGGACTTTGCCGATCGTTCCGGGATCCCCGTTGAGCGATAGTAGGCTGGTCAAGGGACAACTGGCCGATTTTTGTACCCGGTGGATCAATTCTGGCACTCTTGTCAACCCGGACCTAGCCATTTTGATTTTATTCAACCTTCTGATTTCAGGGGGGAAAGTCGGTTTTTGAAGGGGCCAACTTACGTTGGCACAGTTCTGGCATTCGGAAAAAGCTCGGTCGTGGGCATGTGCGTTTAGGATGCAAACAACGGCGATGGAAGTTCCCGTAGAGATTGCCGGTTTCGAGGGAAGAGGCCTCAAGCTTCGAACGGCGAGTTTTTTCGCAGGCCCCAAACTCTTTGTCGATGGCCGGGAGGTCAAAGGGAAAAGGAAGCGCTACATGCTGAGAGACAACCGGGGGAATCAGGTTGAATTTTTATTTCGGTTCAACGGGTTGGATCCGGCGCCAAGGAGCGATGTCGAAGAGTGCGTCCTCCGCCGGGCTCGACCTCTCCGATGGTATGAATACGCCTGGATCGCTCTGCCGGTCAGTATCGTTTTCGGCGGAGGCGCGCTGGGCGTTCTCTGCGGCCTACCGGCTATCTATACGAGCATGCGAATTTTCCGCACCGAGCGCGCGTCGCTGCTCAAATACCTCTTTACGGGATCGATTTCCTGTGCCTCCATGCTCGCCTACACCGGCCTGGTGGTGTTGTTCAACTTTTTGGCAGGGGCCTGAGACCATTCCCGACGCGGCCGTCGGCTCGATATATCATTTTGCCGGCGGCCTTCTTATCTTACCTCTTGCTCCAAGGACTCAAGTGTCCGTTGCAGGTCCGCTGGCAACGGCGCGGTCCACTTTTGCCTCTTTCCCTTGTAAGCGAGAGCAACGCTGCTCGCGTGGAGGAACTGCCGCTTCAAACCGTGGGCCTTACGGAATTGCCGGTTGAAACGGAAGTCTCCGTGCTGCGCGTCCATGACGACCGGGTGGCCAAGCTTTGCGAAGTGCAATCGGATCTGGTGCATCCGTCCGGTTTCGGTTCTGACCCGTACGAGACTTGTCGCGCGAAACTCTTTCTCGACCCGGTAGAGCGTGAGTGCCGGCACGGGTTTCCCCTCCCGTCCGGGGAGCGCCAAACTAATCTTGCCCTCGCGAGGGCGAAGCTGCCCCACCACCAAGGCGAGATATTCTTTTTCCACCTCGCCTTCTTCAAAGCGCCGCAGGAGCTCTTCGGCCAGCTCTCCGTTTTTGGCTACCACAAGGATACCCGAGGTGTCTCTGTCCAGCCGGTGGACGAGCCTCGGGAGCGTGCCTTTTGGCCGATAGGCGGTCTCCAGCATCCCCAGGAGGGAATGCTGCCTGAGGATCTGCTTGCCCTCGTGGACGGCGATCCCCGCCGGCTTGTGGAGCAGGAGCAGGTTTTCGTCTTCAAAGATGATTTCGGGCTTGAGGTCCGGTGAGATTTGTTCCCCCGCCGTCTCGGGTTTTTCTTCAAACGCTATGAAGAGTTGGACTCTGTCCCCGGGCACCGCCATTTCCGTTGGCCCCGCACGTCGGCCGTTGAGCCGGACGCCGTTTTTACGAAATAGTTTCCTCACGTATCCGATTGGAAACCGCTTTTTCAGGAAGTTATCGAGCCTCTTGGGCTGCTCGTCTTTGGGGACGATGATCTCCCTGGGCATGCTTTCCTCATAGCGGGCCAGTTCGGGCCTCGTCAAGGGGCTAGAGAGGCTGGAACTAGATTTGCAATTCCTTAGAAGTTAAGATAGGTTACAACAGCTGGCGTAATTTTTGTGCTGCTTCGAAAGAGGTCACGCCCATGTGAGGTTTTCATTGAGCCGTCAAGAGTCGCTCGATGCGCTTAGAAAAAAGATCGATCAAGTCGATGAAAAGATTGTAGGACTTCTGAATGAAAGGGCTTTGCTTGCCCGAAGAATCGGGCAAGCAAAGAGTCTGGAGAAAGAAGAAGTTTACGTCCCCAGTCGCGAGAAGGAGATCCTTCAGAGGCTTCCCAGTCTAAATCGTGGCCCCCTTCAAGAGGAGGCCCTTCGTTCTATCTATCGCGAGGTCCTTTCCGCCTCCCGCTCCGTCGAGGCACCCATCCGAATCGCCTATTTTGGTCCGGAGGCGACCTTTACGCATATGGCGGCGCGAGAAAAGTTCGGGTCCTCGGCGACCCTTATCTCGCTGCCGAGCATAGCCGACGTCTTTCAGGAGGTGAGTCAACAAAGGGCGGACTACGGCGTTGTGCCGATAGAAAATTCCACCGAGGGAGTGGTGACGCACACCCTTGATATGCTGGTTGAGGCGGAGGTCAGGATTTGTGCGGAAATCTTCCTAGAGATTCATCTCAACGTCTTGTCCCGCTCCGGGCGCTTCGAGGAGATCCGTCGGATCGTCTCTCATGCCCAGGCCCTAGCTCAATGCCGCCGCTGGCTCGCGAGCCACTGCCCCCGCCTAAAAGTAGAGGAGGCGGCCAGCACGGCTCAGGCGGCCCAGACGGCATTGCAAGATGGTACCGCGGCCGCCATCGCTAGCGGAATGGCTAAAGACTACTACGGCTTGGAGGTAGTTGCGGCGAACGTGGAAGACCACGCCAACAATGCCACCCGCTTCCTTGTCATCGGAGATCACGAGCCTCGACCGAGCGGGGACGACAAAACCTCGATCGTCTTTTCGGTCAAGGACGAGGTGGGGATATTGCACCGGATGTTGGAGCCTTTCGCCAGGAACCGGATTAACCTGACCAAGATCGAGTCGCGTCCCCTGAAGCAGAAGGCTTGGGAGTATCTCTTTTTCTTGGATTTTGCGGGCCATATCAGAGAGCCGAGGGTCCAAAAGGCCGTCAAAAAACTTGAAAAGAGTTGCATTTTTATTAAAGTCCTTGGCTCGTACCCCAGCGGCTTATGAGTATACTCGACGCGGTTCCCGGATACATCCGCTCCCTGGTTCCATATGCTCCCGGTAAACCCATCGAGGAGGTGGAACGGGAGTATGGCATTGCAGGTTCAGTGAAACTTGCCTCGAACGAAAATCCACTGGGGCCATCCCCAAAGGCCGTTCGGGCGTTGCAGGAAAGACTGCACGCGCTTCACCTCTATCCCGATGGGGATTGCTTCTACTTGAAGCGGGGGTTGGCGCGAAAATTGGGGGTTTCCCCTGAGCGGTTGATTTTTGGCAACGGCTCGAACGAGATTATCGAATTAGCCGTGCGCACCTTCATGCGCGCCGGCGATGAAGCGGTCATGGCCCATCAGGCCTTCATCATTTACCGTCTGGTGGTGCAGGCGATAGGGGGCCGGTGCGCCGTCATTCCGCTGAAGGCCTTTACTCATGACCTCGAGGCTATGGCCGACGCGATCACGCCTAGAACGAGGATTGTCTTTTTGGCGAATCCCAATAATCCTACGGGAACGATCTATCGCAAAAAACCATGGGAGCGGTTTCTCGACCGGATCAGCCCTGAGGTCTTGGTGATCGTGGACGAAGCCTACTTCGAGTATGTTTCGGATCCCGACTATCCCGAGTCGCTGGCCTACCACGGAAAGGAAAAGTTCATTTTGACGCTGCGCACCTTCTCCAAGCTTTACGGCCTCGCCGGACTCAGGGTTGGCTATGGTATTGGGAGTCAGGAGACAGTCGATTTAATGCACCGGGTCCGGCAGCCGTTTAACGTCAACGCCGCGGCTCAGTGGGCGGCCTTGGCAGCTTTGGAAGACCGCGAACACGTGCGGCGCACGCTGGAGGTGAACCGCGACGGGATGGAATATCTTACACGGGAGATTTCCCGGTTGGGTTTGGAACACGTGCCGAGCCGGGCCAATTTTATCCTCCTCCGCGTGGGTGATGGACAGGCCGTTTTCCAACAGCTGCTGCGGCGCGGGGTGATTGTCCGCCCCGTGGGGGGTTACGACTTCCCTGAACATATTCGGGTGACGGTCGGCACTATGGAAGAAAACCGGAAATTTATAAAAGAGCTTGAAGCGATCACTAAACCCTTTTCTAGATCCGTGGAGGCGTAATGATTGTCGTTTTGAAACCGGGTTTATCCCAAGAAGATATTCACAAAGTGATTGAGAGAATCGAGAGTCTGGGTCTCAAGGCGCACATTTCGGTCGGGAAAGAGAGAACGATCGTAGGTGCCATCGGCGATGAGCGGCTGTTGGCTGACCAGACGCTGGAGTCGTTTCCCGGCGTTGAGAAGGTGCTGCCCATCTTAAAGCCCTATAAACTCGTCAGCCGCGATTTTCAAAGCGAGGATAGCGTTATTGAGGTCGACGGTCAGAAGATAGGCGGCAAAAGGGTTCACGTCATGGCAGGTCCCTGCTCCGTGGAGTCGCGCGAGCAGGTTCTGGAGACGGCGATTCCCGTTAAAGAGGCGGGAGCCACATTCTTGCGCGGCGGGGCCTTTAAGCCCAGGACCTCGCCGTACGCCTTCCAGGGGCTCGGGGAGGAAGGGTTGAACTACCTCGCCAATGCCCGCAAGGTAACCGGCCTACCGGTCATTACGGAGGTGCTCGACCCGCGCGATCTCGATCTCGTTTACCGCTACGCCGATATTCTCCAAATCGGGGCGCGGAACATGCAGAACTTCAAACTCCTCACGGAGGTGGGGAAGCTCGACAAGCCGGTCATGCTCAAGCGCGGCATGAGCGCGACGATCCAGGAGTTCCTGCTTTCGGCAGAGTACATCGCGTCGGGCGGTAACCGAAAGATCATTCTTTGCGAGCGGGGTATTCGGACGTACGAGACGGAGACGAGAAATACCATGGATCTGAGCGCCGTCCCTCTGCTCAAGCAGCTTTCCCATCTGCCAGTATTCGTCGATCCGAGTCATGGGACGGGGAGATGGGATCTGGTGGCGCCGATGGCCCTGGCCGGAATCGCTGCGGGTGCGGATGGGCTTCTCATCGAGGTTCATCCGCGGCCGGAGCTGGCCCTCAGTGACGGTCCGCAATCGCTGAAGCCTGAGAAATTTGCCGCGCTGATGTTGCAGCTCAGGAAAGTAGCCCAGGCGGTCGGGAGGGAGCTGTAGTGGGATTTATGTTCCGCAGGATGGTCGTAGCCGGGGTGGGGTTGATCGGGGGCTCCCTCGCCCTAGCGGCGCGACGACGTGGGCTGGTCGAAGAGATCGTCGGGTTTGGCCGCGGAGAGAGAAATCTCCGAGCGGCGCGAAAAGAGCGTATGGTGGACCATTATTTCCTGCGCGAGGAGGCGTTCCCGGAAGGTGTTGATCTGCTGATCCTGGCCACGCCCGTGCAGGCGGTGGTGCCCCTCACGGATAGCTTTCTGCCCGCTCTGGAGCCGGGTTGTGTGGTGAGCGACGTGGGGAGCGCGAAGGCAAAGATCGTGCGGGAGATGGAGAAGCTGCTTCCCGTGGAGATCCCCTTTGTGGGCGGCCATCCGATCGCGGGAAGCGAGCAGTGGGGAGCGCAGGCCGCCGTGCCGGATCTTTTTTCCGGACGCCGTTGCATTCTAACCCCCACGAGCCATACCGATCGCGATGCGCTGAGACGAATCTCTTCTTTTTGGCGGCGCGCAGGGGCCAGGGTGGAGATTATGGACCCGGAGGTGCACGACCGCATTCTGGCCGTGGTCAGCCATCTCCCCCACGTTTTGGCTTACGCGATGGTCAACGCGCTCGGCCGAACTGCCGTGGACTCTATCGATCCGACGCAGTATTGTGGCGGCGGGTTTAAGGATTTCACCCGCATCGCCGCGAGTCGCCCGGAGATCTGGCGGGACATTTGTCTGGTCAACCGCCGCGCCATTGGAAAATATTTGACCGACTATATCAACCAACTGGAGCGGCTCCGGAGATGGATCAGAGATGGCAGGGGCGGTCTGCTCCAGCGGGAGTTTGCCCGGGCCAGCGTGATCAGAAGGCAGATGATTTAGGCGAGCTCGATGAAAACGATCGGAGAGGTGAAACTCCCGCTGCGGGGAGAGTTGCGCGTACCGGGCGATAAGTCTATCGGCCACAGGGCGGTCATCTTCGCCAGCGTGGCCCAGGGGAGGAGTAGGATTTTTAACCTCTCCACGGGCGAGGATAACTTGAGAACAGTCGCGGCCTTCAAAGACCTGGGCGTGGCGATCCAACGGGATGGCGAGGCGCTGTGCGTCGACGGCAAAGGGTGGGACGGTCTTTGTCCGCCGCGCCGGGTGATCGATTGCGGGAATTCGGGGACCACGATGCGCCTGCTCTCCGGGGTGTTGGCAGGCCGGCCGTTCGTCGCGACGCTGGACGGCGATGCCTCTCTCAAGCGGCGGCCAATGCAGAGGATCATCGACCCGCTCGGCCAGATGGGCGCTCAGATCTTTAGCCAGAACGGGAAGGGATTAGCCCCGTTGAAGATCCACGGCGGACGGCTGCGCGGGATCCATTACATTTCTTCGGTTGCCAGTGCCCAGGTTAAATCGGCAGTTATTTTGGCCGGGCTTCAGGCGGAAGGCACCACGGTAGTCGAGGAGCCGCAACAGTCACGGGATCATACCGAGATCATGGCGCGGGCCTTTGGCGCTGAGATTTCGGTGCGGGGAAAAACGGTTACCGTCACCGGAGGCCGGGGTCTCTCCGCCAGGGAAGTGCGGGTTCCGGGGGATCTCTCATCGGCGGCGTTTTTCCTTGTCGCCGCCGCGGTGACTCCGGGCTCGATTGTGCTCGTTCGCGAAGTGGGGTGTAATCCGACCCGAAACGGGGTCCTGGAGGTTTTACGACGTATGGGGGCGTCGATTGAGGTCCTGAATCTGAGGGAGGAGGGTGGGGAACCGGTGGCAGACCTGCGGATCCTCGGGGGAAGGCTTAGAGGCGTTGGGGTCGGGCCCGAAATGGTTGCTAGAACGATCGACGAATATCCGATCCTCGCGGTCGCTGGAGCGTTAGCGGAGGGTGTGACCACGATCGCGGGCGCGCGCGAGCTGAGGTATAAGGAGTCCGACCGCATCGCGGTGATGGCGGGCGAGTTGCGCAAACTGGGCGTGCAGGTGGAGGAACGCGAGGACGGCATGATCATCGAGGGGCGGGAGCGGCTTCGGGGAGGTCCGGTCGAAACTTACGGGGATCATCGGGTCGCCATGGCCCTCGCCGTAGCAGGGCTTTCCGCTGAGGGAGGCGTTGGGATTGACGATAGCGCATGCGCCGATATTTCATTTCCCGGCTTTTTTGAACTCCTGGAAGGGCTATGCCGTTCTTAGCCCGGCACCGCGAGGATGATGAGCCATTGGCCGGCAAACCATTGCTCGGATTGATCATCGCGATCGACGGGCCGGCTGCCGCTGGGAAAAGCACATTGGCAAAACACTTGGCGAGGGAGCTCAATTACGTTTACGTCGATACGGGAGCGATGTATAGGGCGCTTGCTTGGAGGGTGATGGAGGAGGGGATAGATCCGGGAGACGAGAAGGAGCTGGGAAGAATCCTTCAACAGATAAGGATCAGGCTGGTCGAGCACGCCGGCCAACTCCGGGTACTCCTGAACGAGGTGGATGTGACCGAACAGATCCGCGCCCCCGAGGTAAGCCAGATGGCGTCTAAGGTCTCAACTCTGAAGGTGGTCCGCGACAGAATGGTCGAGCTCCAAAGGGCGATGGGTTCTCAGGGCGGGGTCGTGGCGGAGGGAAGAGACATCGGGACGGTTGTTTTTCCCGCAGCGGATGTCAAAATTTATCTTGACGCCTCACCCGAAGAACGGGCCAGGCGCCGCTTCGCGGAGCTCAGAAGCCAGGGCAAGCAGGTCACTTTGGAGGAGACGTTGGAAGAGATGAAGGAGAGGGGTCGGCGCGATCAGGAACGCGCCGTGGCACCGCTTCGCAAAGCAGAGAATGCGTTGGTCGTCGATTCGTCGCGCCTCGGCGCCGAGGCGGTGGTGGAGCAGGTTATGCGCGAGATCAAGAACAAATTGCGAGCAATTTAATGAGATGGGAGGGCTATTTGATGGCCCAAAATGAAGAAAATAGGAAACCCGAGACCGCCGGTGGCGGTGAAGATTTTGAGACCCTTTTTGAAGAGAGCATGCGTACCGTAAAGCCTGGCGGGGTAGTCAAGGGGAGGGTTGTAGGTGTCACACCCACACATGTCATGATCGATGTCGGGTACAAAAGCGAAGGTCAGATTCCGATCGGGGAGTTTTTGGACCGCCAGGGCAGGATTCAGGTTCGGGAGGGGGATGAAGTCGATGTTTTCTTCGCGTCCTCAGAGGGCGAGAATGGAGGCATTCTGCTTTCCCGCGAACGGGCGGAGAGTATCAAACTTTGGGAGGAGATCGAAAAGGCCTATCAGGAGGGCACCGGCGTCGAGGGCGTGGTTTTGGCCAAGGTCAAGGGAGGGTTCAAGGTGGACGTGGGTGTTCCCGGGTTTCTGCCGGGCTCGCACGTGGATATTCGACCCACACGCAATCCCGATAAATACGTGGGCCTGAAGGACCGTTTTGCCGTTCTCAAATTCAATCGCCAGCGGGGCAATGTCGTGCTCTCCCGTAGGGTGCTGCTCGAAAAGGAGCGCGAGACTCTCAAGAAAGAGGTGCTCAAGGTTTTGGAGGAGGGAGTCATCCTGGAAGGCGCGGTTAAGAATATCACCGGCTATGGCGCCTTCGTGGATCTGGGCGGCATCGATGGCATCCTACATATCAGCGATATGTCCTGGGGGCGGATCAGCCATCCTTCCGAGGTCCTCAAAGTAGGGGATCGGATCAAAGTCGTGGTCCTGAAATTCGACCCGGAACGGGAGCGGATCTCGCTTGGCATGAAGCAACTCTTGCCCGATCCCTGGCATTCGGTCGGGGAGAACTATCCGGTAGGTTTAAGGGTCCGCGGGAAAGTCCTGAGCCTGACCGACTACGGCGCCTTCGTCGAGCTGGAAAGGGGCGTCGAGGGTCTCATCCACGTTTCCGAGATGTCCTGGACAAAGAAGGTCCCCCACCCCTCGAAGGTGCTTCAAGTCGGGGAAGTCGCCGAGGTCGCGGTGCTCAACGTGGATGTAACCCACCGCCGCATCTCGTTGGGATTGAAGCAGGTCATGCCGAATCCCTGGGAAGAGCTCAAAGAGAAGTACCCTGGGGGCAGCGTCGTCAAGGGTCCGGTGCGCAACGTCACGGATTTTGGTATCTTCGTGGGAGTCTCGGAGGGTATCGATGGCTTGGTCCATATCTCCGACCTCCATTGGACCAAGAAGATCAAGCATCCCTCGGAACTCTATAAGAAGGGCGATGTGGCGGAGGCTAAGGTCCTCGGGGTGGATGTGCAAAACGAGCGTCTCTCCCTGGGGATTAAACAGCTTACCACCGATCCCTGGCAAACCATCGCTGAGCGGTATCCCGTTGGCCGCAAAGTCAAAGGGGAGGTGACCAGCGTGCCTGATTTTGGCGTCTTCGTTCGCTTGGAGGAGGGTGTCGAGGGCTTAATCCATGTATCGCAGCTGAGTACAGATCGGGT
>JACPSF010000339.1:0-5772 GCA_016193385.1 Deltaproteobacteria bacterium | reverse complement strand
TTCGGGTCTTTTCAAAGTTGGCGACCAGGTCGAGGCGGAGGTCATCCATTTGGTCCCGCACGAAAGGAAGATCGGCCTCAGTGTCCGCGCGCTCAAAAAGACCGAGGAGCGCCTGGAGATGGAGGATTATTTGAAGCGGGAGAAAGAGGCAGGGAGGTTTTCTTTCGAGTCCATCCTGAACGAGGAACTCAGACTCGATCGCGATGAGGAGCCTCGGCCCGCGGGGAAGCGAAAGGGCGGCAATCTCTAGTGGAGATTGCCGGGCGGTCAATGGCCAGAAGATTGCTCAAGGGATTGGGAATCCTTTTTCTATCCATCCTGCTTTTTTCCTTTGCCCTTTTTTTCTATGCCTATCTGACAGGGGGTGAGGTCCGGGTGCTCACGCTTCTGGGCGGGGACTCCGTCGGGGTGCTGGAGATCGAGGGTACCATCAACAGCTCGCGGGAAGCCATTCAAGGCCTCAAACAATTCGCGGAGGCCGGAGGGATCAAGGCCGTGGTCGTGCGGATTGATTCCCCGGGAGGCGCGGTAGCTCCCACGCAGGAAATTTCCGAAGAGATCGGCAAGCTTAAGAAGAAAAAACCGGTCATCGCCTCGCTGGGGGGGATGGCCGCCTCGGGGGGATATTACATTGCCAGCGCGTGTGACCGAGTGGTGGCCAACCCGGGGACGCTGACCGGGTCCATCGGCGTCATCATGGAATTGGGGAATGTCGAGGAGCTTATGCGCAAGGTCGGCCTGAAGGGATTTGTGATTAAGAGCGCACCTCATAAGGATGTCGGGTCTCCCCTGCGGCCTCTCACACCCGAGGGGCGGGCCATCTTGCAGGGGTTGGTGGACAACGTGCACGGGCAGTTCGTGAGCGCCGTGGTCAAGGGGAGGAAATTGCCCGAGGCAAAGGTGCGAGAAATCGCTGACGGCAGAGTTTTTTCGGGGGAGCAGGCCAAGGCTTTGGGGTTGGTGGATCAGTTAGGGAACCTGGAGGATGCGATCGATCTGGCCGCCAAGCGTGCCGGCATCGAAGGCGCTCCTCAAGTCGTTTACTCCCGGGGTGACGAAAAGAGTTGGTGGGAAAGGCTTGTCTTTTCCTTTTTTGGTCGGCGGCTGGGCGGGAGTGAAAGATGGGGGCTCCTTTACGAGTGGTCGCCCCAGCTCGTGCATTGAGCGTCTCCAACAAGGGTCCAGCGAGGCTGGCAGCCGAGAGACTTTTTCGATTAGGGGGGATTATGACAAAGCGAGATCTGATTGACGAAGTCAACAAGAGGTTTCCCCACCTCTCGCGCCGCGATACTGAAGTGATCGTTAACTCCGTTTTCGATTCTATGGTCAGCGCCATGGAGCAGGGGGAGAGGATCGAGATCCGGGGGTTTGGGAGCTTTGTGGTGAAGCACCGCCGCGCGCGGGAAGGGCGAAACCCAAAGAGCGGGGCCGTAGTGTCGGTTTCGGCCAAGAGAGTTCCTTTCTTTAAAGTCGGGAAGGAGCTCAGGTTGAGGGTCGACGGGAAGAGAGAACCGCGTCAGGGGTCCTGATGAAGAAAATCTGGGCCCCCTGGCGCATGACCTATATTGATGATGACAGCAAGCGGGACGGGTGTATCTTCTGCGATAAGCTGAAGGGGCTCGACCGCCGGTTGAACCTGGTTCTGGCGGAGACGGCCCATTCGCTGGTCATGTTAAATAAGTATCCGTACAACAACGGCCATCTCCTGTTGGCGCCGAAGCGGCATGAAAAGCAGCTCTCTTCGCTGTCGGTGGAGGAGTACGGGGACTTGAGCGAGGCCTTAAGGAAAGCAGTGGCTATTATCCTCGCCGCGCTCCATCCGGGGGGAATCAACCTGGGGATGAATCTCGGGCGCTGCGCCGGGGCCGGAGTCGAGGATCATCTCCACTGGCACGTGGTACCGCGATGGGATGGGGATACGAATTTCATGACGGTCGTGGGAGAGGTCCGGGTCATGCCCCAGCATCTTTTGGAGAGCTATGACCGGTTGAGGCCCTATTTTGAAGCGTTCTGATCTGCTAGAATGATAAAAGTATTGAAGACGGTTTTTGTTACGCTGTTGTTTATCTTGGGGATTACCTTTTCGATGGAAAATGCCGAGCCCCTTCGCCTGCGCTATTATTTTGGTTTGGAGACGCCTCCTATTCCCCTCTTTTTGCTGGTCCTGTTCGCGATTCTTCTGGGTGTCTTGCTGGCGGGGGTGGGTTTTCTCTTCGATCAGTGGTCTCTCAAAAGGGCCCTCAGAGAAAAAGATCGGGCGATCGCGGCGCTGGAGCGGGAGATTCAGGCTTTCGGCGAGCGAGAAGGCCAGAGCGGGGGGGCGCGCATCAAGGAGCGAATTTAGCTGCAGGGAGGCGTGCGAGCGTGAAAGAGCTGAAGACCCTGGGAGAACTTAAAAAAAGCGGCCATCCGGTGCTCTCTGTGCGCGAGGAGATGCGCAAGAATCTCGTGCAGTATCTCCAGAGCGGCAGTCGGATTTTACCAGGCATCATCGGATACGACGACACCGTGATCCCGGAGATCGAGAATGCGGTCCTCTCGGGCCACCACATGGTCTTTCTGGGCGAGCGGGGACAGGCCAAATCCCGCATCATCCGCGGATTGGTTTCCCTTCTCGACGAGCGGATCCCGATCGTCGAGGGCTGCGAAATCAACGACAACCCGCTTCATCCGATCTGTCGGGTGTGCAGGCGGCGGTTGGAGAAAGAAGGAGACGCGCTGCCCATCGAGTGGATCGGGAGGGAGCAACGCTATAGCGAGAAGCTGGCCACCCCGGATGCGTCCATAGCGGACCTCATCGGTGAGATCGATCCGATCAAGGTAGCGGAGGGAAGATACCTTGCGGACGAAGAGACCATTCATTATGGTTTGATCCCCAGGACAAATCGCGGGATTTTCGCCATCAATGAGCTGCCCGACCTGACAGAAAAGGTGCAGGTGGGTCTCTTCAATCTCATGGAGGAGAAGGATGTCCAGATCAAGGGCTACAAGATCCGTCTCCTCTTGGACGTCATGATCGTGGCGAGCGCCAACCCGGAGGATTACACGAGCCGCGGTCGGATCATTACGCCCCTGAAGGATCGGTTCGACGTTCAGATCCGGACCCATTATCCCCGGACCATCCAGGACGAGATCACGATTATGGAGCAAGAGGCGATCTCTCTAAACGAGCGCAGCCTCACGGTTCGGACACCTCAATTCATGAAAGAGATCATCGCCAACGTGACCTTCGAGGCCCGCAAGTCGAACGAAATCAATCAGGCCTCCGGGGTGAGCGTTCGGGTAACGATCAACAACTACGAGAGCATGATCAGCAACGCGGAGAAGCGGGCCCTGCGGCTGCGCGAAGGAGAGGTCGTTCCCCGCGTCAGCGACCTGCATTGCCTGCTGGCCTCGACCAGCGGCAAAATCGAGATGGAATATGTGGGGGAGGATCGGAAGGAGGACGAGGTGGTCCAAAAGCTGCTGAACCGTGCGCTCGTAAAAGTGTTCGACCAGTATTTCAGCCTTAGCTCGCTGCAAAAAATCGTCGACTACTTCAACTCCGGTTGGGGGGTGGAGGTCTCGGATGGAATGCCCGCCAAGGACTACCTGGAGGGGATCAAGGAGATCCCGGGATTGAAAGAGGCGATCCGCACCCTCGGGCCCATCGAGTCTCCGGCCTTGATGGCTTCGGCCACGGAGTTTATCATGGAGGGGTTGCACCTCCACCAGAAGCTCAACAAAGAGGTTGAGGGAGGGAGGATCACCTACGGCAAGTAGGTAACGCACCGGTTATGTTTCGGGTTCGATACAGTCGCTGGAATCGCTCCTCTGCTGAGTCCTTCGGAGCCGAGAGTGTCTTCGAGCAACTGAACGATTACATGAACGAGACGGGCGACCTGCAGCAGGCTATGCGCCGTCTGATGCAGCGGGGCTTGAAGCAAGGCGAGAAAAAGACGGCGGGACTGGAAGATCTGATGTCCCAGTTGACCCGCGAGCTGAGGCGCCTTTACGACCGTTACCGGATCCAGTCGGCTATGGAGCAGGTGGAGCAGGAGCTTCGGTCGATCGTGGAGCAGGAGCGCCGGACCCTCCAAGAGCTGCGCGATGCCAAACCCGGGATTGAGAGCAAAGAGGAATTTCTTGATCGTCTGCCGGACAAGACGAGCGAGGCCATCGAGAAGCTCGCCTCTTACAGTTTCGAGGATTCCAAGGCCCAGGCGGATTTTCAGTCCCTGCTTTCCCGGCTGGAGCAGGTCCGACGTCTCGAGAACGCCATCCGCCGGGAGGGTAGCCTTTTTCGCGGGCAGACACCCCTGGATATGGAGCAGGCACAGGAGCTTTTAGACCGGCTCGAGGAGCTGCGCCGCCTGGAAGGGCAGCTCTCGAGCATGAACCTGGAGGATGTAGACTCCCAGTTGCTGGAGAGACTCTTGGGGGAGGATGCGCGGCAGGATTTCGATGGGGTCGCGCGCATGGAGTCTCTGCTGGAAGATGGAGGCTATGTCATCGATCGGGGTGATCGGTTCGAACTCACGCCGCGCGGGGTCAGACGGGTCGGACAGCTCGCTCTGCGAGATATCTACCGCCAGCTCAAACGCGACGTGATCGGCCGGCACCCGATACGCTCCCACGGTTCTCAGGAGCTCGTGACCGAGGAAAGCCGCCCCTATGTCCAGGGCGATCACCTCCACCTCAACATGATTCAGACACTCAAAAGCGCCCTGTTCCATAACGGAGGATTACCACTGCGTTTGCGACCGCAGGACTTTATGGTTTACGAGTCTGAGCACACCACTCGCGCCGCCACCGTGCTGCTCTTGGACATGAGTTGGTCGATGAGCTGGGAGGGAAGGTTTGCGGCGGCCAAAAAGGTGGCCTTGGCGATGGAGAGCCTCGTGCGTTCGCTTTATCCCCGCGACTATTTCGGCATCGTGGGCTTTTTCACGCGCGCCGTGGAACTCAAGCCCAAGGATCTCCCTGAGGCGACGTGGAATATGGGAGATCCTTTCACCAATCTCCAGGACGGGCTCCATCTCGCTTCCGAGCTCCTGGACAGAAGGCCGAGCCAGAACCAGCAGATGATCGTGATTACCGACGGCCAGCCCACCGCCTACTGCCGGCAGGGCCGCCTCTATTGCGAGTGGCCCCTGAGCTTCGGCGGGATCAGCCAGAGGGCGGCGGACGAGACGCTGCGCGAGGCGGAGCGCGTGACGCGCCGGGGGATCACCATCAATACGTTCATGCTCGATGATAGCCCGGTGTTGAAGGGCTTTGTCGATGAGATGACCCGCATCAACAAGGGCCGGGCTTTCTATACCCGTCCCGACCACCTGGGCGAGTATCTCCTGGTCGATTACATCTCCCGCCGGCGAAAAAAGGTCTAGCTCGAATTTGTTTCTGGTTTTTTCGTTTATTCATTCCGAGTAGGTAGGGCAGAAGGGAACCTGGAAGTTATCCCCCCTTTGGGGTAAAGGATCTGCCCGAGCACGGGTCGGACTGTGGTTCGACAAGCTGCTAACCATCCTGAGGGGACTCGAAGGAAGGACGGGAGCCCGATTCTCTATCAGACGGATTAGTTTGTCTGTAGGGATTCGGGCTTTTTTGTTCGTGAACGAAGCAGCTAATCCCAGGCGGGCGGAACAGGACTTGAGCGCATAAAATTGTTCGAATCGTTTAAATCGTTCAAGGCGTTCTGATGATCCCTGAACCATTCGAACGGTTCGAACTATAGTGAAGGAAAAAAGAAAATTACTATAATCCCCCCATCCCCCCTTTACAAAAGGGGGG
>JACPSF010000338.1 GCA_016193385.1 Deltaproteobacteria bacterium | reverse complement strand
GGATGAGATCGATCTAGAGTCCGTGGATGATTTTGTCTTCCTCACCACGACCAACGACCGCGCCAGCGCGATCAACCGCCATCAGCTCGACCGTCTGCCTTCAAAAAGACAGACCTTCGTGGCCGATGTCACCGGAAGCTTCGACCCCTCCTCGTTCCCTACCCATTATGAGCTGGAACTCAAGGAAGGCGCCCAGATCATGCTGCTGAACAACGACAATCTGGGTCGCTGGATAAACGGAACGATCGCCAAGATCGAAAAGATCGATGCGAGAAAGGAAAGACTCATCGTAACCTTGCCCGATGGCAGCGAAGAGGAAGTCAAGCCTTATCGCTGGGACATGTTTCATTTCGAGCTGGACAAGAAGTCCCAGCAGCTCTTCCCGGTCTCCGTCGGGCAGTTCGCCCAGTTTCCCGTGCGGCTTGCATGGGCCATCACGATCCATAAGAGTCAGGGACTTACCTTCGATAAGGTCGTGCTTGATTTGTCGCGCGGGACCTTCGCGCACGGGCAGCTCTACGTCGCCCTGAGTCGCTTGAGAACCCTCGCCGGTCTGATCCTGACCCGCCCGGTTAAGAAAGGCCACGTCCTTCTCGATCGCCGCATCCAGAGATTCATCACGGACTACCAATACTTGCTGTCAGAGGCGCGGCACCCCCTACAGAAAAAAATCGAGTTCATCCAAGACGCCATTAAAAAGCACTGCGATCTCGAGATCGTCTACCTGAAGAGGTCGGATGAAAAAAGCCGACGCCGAGTGACGCCCATCGCCGTGAGCGAGATGGAATTTCAAAGCCGCACGTTCCAGGGCCTCCAGGCCTTCTGCCACAGCCAAAAGGACGAGAGGGTGTTCCGCGTGGACCGGATTTTGGAGCTCAAAGCCGTCGAACAATAGACGCGCGCCCTTATCCGCCCGCGGCTATTGCCCGAACATGCTCGCGGACAATTTCCTTGGGGCAGAGCCGGACGAAGGCTCGCAGACCGAAAAAAATAACCAGCAGATCATCGACTTGACCGAGCCCTATAAGAAAATCGGGCAAAAGATCAACAGGCGCGACAACGTAGGCCAACAAAAGGACGAGGAGGAGTTTAGGCCACGGGGGGACACGGGGGTCTTTCAGCAGCCTCCAGAAAAGTTTCAGAAAATTCGGTAGGTGATAGAACAGTTGCGAGAGCCTTCGCGGGCCGAAACGCAACAGAGCCGATAAACCGCCAATCCTCATGGAAGCCGTCATCTTGCCAGATTTATTTGCAGCGGAAAAGGGAGCCCGGAAGCCATTTTTTATAACCCAATGTGTCACGGATGTATTGTAGTTCTGGAGTTGACTGGAATAGTCGCTTGGGGTATGCCGCTCCGTGTGGCTGCCGGAGAGCGCCGGTTACGTTGGCCGAAGCCTACCGAGCGGGAAAAGACGAGTCAGTCCAAAGGGAGGCGCCATCATGGAAATGAGTCGTCGAGGGTTTCTTAAAGCTGGAGTCAGTGTGGGGGCGGCCATTTTACTTCCCTCTACCAAGCTGCTCGCACAGGGGGCGCCTTTACTGCAGAAAAAGATACCGGCGAGCGGCGAGAGCGTGCCGATTATCGGCATCGGTACGGCCCGGCGCTATGAGGAGATCAAGATAGAGGCGGAAAAGGCGCCGCTCCGGGAGACCCTGCGCCAATTCAAGGAGCTGGGCGGGAAGGTGATCGACAGCTCGCCGACGTACGGCACCGCCGAGACCGTGATCGGCGATCTGGCAGCGGAACTCAAGATTCGAGATTCGCTGTTTTTCGCAACCAAGGTGAGCCTGCGTAAGCCGGGGCGGGATGCCGGCCTTGAGCAAATCCGGCAGTCGTTCAAGCGGCTGCGCGCGACCAGGATCGATCTTATCGCGGTGCACAATCTGCTTAATACGCAGACGCATCTCCCCACACTCCGCGAGTTGAAGCAGGCCGGCCGCATCCGCTACCTTGGGATCACGACGTCGTTCGAAAACCAGTACCACGAGTTCGAGCAGACGATGAGAAATGAGACCCTTGACTTTATCCAGGTCGACTACGCGCTCGACAACCGAAATGCGGACGAAAGGATTATCCCTCTCGCGGCCGATCGGGGAATGGCGGTGATGATAAACCTGCCGTTCGGGCGAGGACGCCTTTTTAAAGCGGTGCAGGGCAAGAAGCTCCCCCCATGGGCGGGCGAATTCGACTGCGCGACTTGGGCCCAGTTTTTTCTCAAATACATCGTTTCTCACCCCGCCGTTACCTGCGCCGTGCCCGGCATGGCCAAAGCCGAGTACGTCATCGACAACCTCGGCGCGGCGCGCGGGCGCCTGCCGGACGCGGCGATTCGCCGCCGCATGGAGAACTTCATCGATGGGGTGTAAGCCGCGTTGGCTTGCGGCGCGTCCAGACGGGAGGTGTTTGCAACCGCCTGAGAGGGAAAGGTGGAGGTGAACAGTCCCGCGGGCGGCTCCGGAGCGGAGGGCGGCCTGGCGCGCCGGCGGCTCAATCGGATGCTTGACGTCCGGCCTGAGGAGAACCCGGCGCTCGCCTGGTCGTGGCTCTACATCTTCTCCGTACTGTCTTCCTATTACATCATTCGACCCATCCGCGACGAGATGGGGGTTGCCGGCGGTGTCGAAAACCTGCAGTGGCTCTTCACCGGCACCCTCATCGGCATGGTCCTCGTGAATCCGCCGTTTGCGGCGCTGGTCACCAAGCTGCCCCGTGCCCGTTTCATCTCCGTCACGTACCGATTTTTCATAGCTAATCTGTTGCTATTCGCCCTGTTGCTCAAAATAGCGAGCGCGGAACAGAACATTTGGGTTGGTCGGATTTTCTTCATCTGGACGTCCGTGTTTAACCTGTTTGTAGTGTCTGTGTTCTGGGCCCTGATGGTCGATGTCTTCAGCTCGGAGCAGGGCAAGCGGCTCTTTGGGTTTATCTCGGCCGGGGCGACCCTTGGGGGCATCGTCGGATCCAGCCTGACCGCGGCGCTGGCGCAGCGCGTGCCGTCGACTTACCTTCTGCTCGGGTCGGCGGCGCTTCTGGAAGTTGCGGTTTTCAGCGTCCGGCGCCTGTCGCGCTTGTCGGAAGCGTTGCGCCTGCGGCCGACGGCACGTGGCGAGGAGGCCCCGATCGGAGGAAGGGTGCTTTCAGGGCTGACCCACGCCTTCAAGTCGCCCTACCTCGTCAACGTCGGCGTCTACATCCTGCTCTATGCGATTACCTCTACGTTTCTTTACTTCCAGCAGGCTGAGATTGCCCGTCACAGCTTCGCCAGCCGCGGGGCGCGCACGACCTTCTTTGCCCAGATCGATTTGCTGGTCAATACCCTCACTCTGGTTACACAGTTGTTCCTCACGGGGCGCCTTCTTCGCGCGCTTGGCGTGGGCTTGACTCTCACATTACTGCCCGCCCTCAGCGTGCTCGGCTTTTCCACACTCGCACTGGCGCCGACGATCGCGATTCTTGTCATTTACCAGGTGCTGCGGCGCGCGGGTAATTTCGCCGTCGCGCGGCCGACGCGCGAGGTGCTGTTCACGGTCGTTCCACGCGAGGACAAGTATAAGGCCAAGAGCTTCATCGATACGGCCATCTATCGAGCCGGCGATCAGGTTGGCGCGTGGTCGTATGCGCTATTGGGCCTCCTGGGACTGGGAATGACGGGGATCTCGATCGCGGCGGTTCCGATTTCGGCCGCGTGGTTGCTGAATAGCCTTTGGCTGGGACGGAAGCAAGAGACGCTGGCGACAAGGGCCACGGCAACTTCACCGATGTCTGTCTCTGCTGCCACTACCGATCGTCTGGCAGAGGCGCGTGAACTCGAGAGGGCGGACCTGTGATCGCTGCGACGCCACCTGATAAGCTCCAAAAAGCGCGGCGCGTCAGCTCGACTCTGTTCGCGCTCGGTTTCCGCCCTTTCTTTTTGCTGGCTGGAACTTTCGCCGTCATCTTGATGGCGATCTGGACTCCCGCATTTGTCACGAGCCACGCCCTTACAAATTATTACGGAATGGTTGGTTGGCATAGCCACGAAATGGTTTTCGGCTATGCCAGCGCGGTCATCGCCGGGTTTCTGCTCACGGCGGTGAGGAATTGGACAGGGATGCAGACGCCTGCAGGGGCAGGTCTGGCAGCCTTATGCGCTCTTTGGCTGGCCGGACGGATTGTGCCGTTTGTGCCGGACGCTTTCCCGCGCTGGCTCATCGCCCTGGCTGATCTCCTTTTCCTTCCCTCGCTGGCGGTCTCCCTCGCTATCCCCTTGCTGCGAAGCGGCCAAAAGCGGAATCTGTTTTTCATCCCGCTGCTCGGAGCTTTCGCCCTGGCGGACTTGCTCGTTCACCTGGAGGTCATCGGATTCGCTTATGGCTCCGCCCGCGCGGGCGTATTTCTGGGGTTAGATCTGATCATCCTTCTGATCGTAATCATGGGGGGGAGGGTGATACCGTTCTTCACCGAACGGGCACTGACAGATGTGAGCCCAAGACGATGGCAATGGATCGAATGGTTATCCATTGCCAGCGTGATCGCCTTCCTGCTCGCGGATATTTTTCTTCCCGGTTCCATTCTGGTTGGAGTCATGGCTGGATTGGCCGCTGGGAGCAACGGTCTGCGCCTGATCGGGTGGTACACGGAGAAGTTCTGGTCCGTCCCTCTATTATGGGTTCTGCATCTGGGTTACGCCTGGGTCGTCGCGGGATTTTGCCTGAAGGCTCTGGCAGCTGTCAGTCTGGTCCCACCTCAACTGACCATTCACGCTTTCACCGTGGGTGGAATCGGCGTTCTAACCCTGGGCATGATGGCCCGTGTCTCCCTAGGGCATACGGGCCAGCCACTTAGAGCAGCCAAACCTGTGGCCTTTGCCTTCGCCCTGATCAACCTTGCTGCGGCCGTGCGGGGGATTCTTCCGATTATTTTCCCTTACTGGTTGCCCCAACTCGTCGCCCTGTCCGGGGGGCTATGGATTCTGTCCTTCCTGATCTTTCTGGCGATCTATACGCCGATTCTGATCAGGCCCCGGGTTGACGGGCGTCCGGGATGATGGGCCTTACGGGCTACGCGCCAAGCTTTGGGCATCCAGTTGAATGTCCCAAAGCGGTGTCTCTCCACCCTGGCTCGGGCAGTAGGTATCTATTTGGAGAAGCGTGGCACAGCCCGGACAGGCATACTCCAGGTAATGTCCGACGTAGGGCTCACCCGATGGAACGCGGTGCCCGGCCAGCTCCTCGAGATCCTGGCGGATCTCCAAAGCATAGAGCTTGTAATTCTCCGCCGCAGAGCAAAAGACGTGGCCGCACTTGCGGCAACGAATCAGCAGCTCGTTTCCCGCCGAGGCGACCTCCAGATATTCGTGGAACCGAAGGACAACGGAGCCGTTGACGTTTCTCCGGGCAACCGAACTGGTCTTTCCCGCCGGGGGTTTGCCGCGGCTTCGCCGCTCGGCCCGAATAGACTCCCGCTTCTTGTCGGTGGCCTGACGGTTGACCGTCCCCGCCTCATCCAGCACCACGCCATAGAGGCGTTCGGCGGTCGACCGGCTGACGAGCGCCTCCTGGAGATCCCGCTCCACCGCCTCCGGCGCGCGGTCGATGGGGTCGCCAAAGCCGCCGCCGCTCTGGGTATAATCGGCAATCAACGAAAATTCCGGCAGCGGGATCCGCGTCGGGTTACCTTCCGGCACGACCGGCTGGCCCCAGTCTCCCGGAACCACCTCGTCCGGTCCCGCCGGATACTCCCCTTTGGCCAACCGGTCCATCAGCCGATCGGTGGTAAAAAGCACTCGCGTGCCGCCATACCCGGTTGGATGCGCCCCGAAGAGACCGAAAGAGCCGTGAGGGACGGCTCCGTAAGGCCTGAAGTCGACGCTCGCGTCTTTAGACCCAAAAATCATGAGGAGCCGCTCGCTCCCGGCCCCACCGCGGAATTTCCCGAAACCACTCCCGTCGCGCACATGGCGGCGCGTAAAATAGACGAATGGATACTGCATTTCGGTTTGCTCGATGTCAGAGATGCCCCCCGAGGGAATGTTCATGTGACCCCCGCTGTCGACGCCGTCGCGCGTGGGCGCCGCCCCCAAGCCGCCGCCGTGGATGTCGTACAGCCCCTGCGCGGTCGTGAGCCCCTCCCGGTTGTGGCCGCCATAGAGATAACCCGGCCCGCCCCAGTACCACCATCCGGTCCAGCAGGCGTTCACGTCGTCCTTCAATCCGCCGGCAAACAGCATCTTCGATAGACATTCGCTCAAGGCGCCGACAAGGAAGTTGCCGATCATCGGCGCGGCCCCGCAGGCCGCCGGGTACTTGCAATTGAGGATGCTCCCCTCCGGGACCTTCAAGTGCACGGGCACCATCTTCCCGTCGTTCCACGGAACGTCCCAGAAGAGCTGGTTCGTGAGCGCGATCGTGACGTGCGCAAATGTGCTCGGGAACGTGGAGTTAAAATCGTTGTTCATCTGAGGGCCGGTGCCGCTCAGATCGATGTAGAGCTCGTCTTTCTGCTTCTTTATCTCGACGTGAATCGGAATCAGCTGGGACTTGCGAGTTTTGGGCTCCAGCGCCGACGCGTACATCCGCGAGCGCCAGGTCCCGTCGGGCAAAGCGCGAAGCTTCGCCCGCGCCAGCTCTTCCGAGTCCCGAATCAGCTTCTGGCAGGCGGCTTTGATAAACCCGGAGCCGAATTTTTCGACCAGGTCAAGAAACCGGCGGCTGCAAACATTGTTGGCCGCGATGCGCGACTTGAGATCCAACCCGACGTATTCCGGGTCCCGGCACTGCTCGACGATGGTCTTGAAGACATCCTCGCGAAATACCCCCCGCTCGACCACCTTGAGACCGAGAATCTTGATGCCTTCGTGAAAAACTTCCGTCGCCCCGCCGCGCAGGAGCCCGCCGGTATCCGCGGTGTGGGAAGAAGAGGCGGCCCAGGCGATCAGCTCGCCGTTATAGAAGATCGGCATGACCACCATCTGATCGTAGGTATGGGAGCCGGCCACGTAAGGGTCATTATGGAAAATCTGGTCTCCGTCGAAGAAGCCCGGGCTCCCGCCGAAGCACTCGATCAACTTTTTGATGGCGTCGGAGGTGGCGGCGGCGAAGCGCAGATGCCCGGAGCAGGCCAGAATCATCGTGCCGTCAGGCGAATAAAAGCTCGACATGCATTCACCCCCCTGAACGACGATCGGGGAGGCTGAGACCTTTTGCAGCGCTATCCGTCCCTCTTCGCCGATGGCCCACAATCGATGGACAAAGATCTCGTACCGAATGGGACTGAGTTGGGTGGTTGCTGTCTCCCTCATGACGCTTCTCCTAGCTTTCCGTGATAATAATGTTGTGATAGCTATCCGCGGCGCCCCGGTACCCCGGCGGGACGACGATCGTCGTCAAAGGCGCCTCGATGATGGCCGGGCCGGTGACGACAGCGCCCGGACCGAGCCGGGTGTAATCGTAGATAGCCGTCTCTACGAAACGCTGGTCGAAGAAGGCCGACCGCGAGCCCTTGCGGGCCTGGCCGCTGTCGCCGCCGCGCCCCGCGTCCCGGGTGAGGAGCGGTTTGGGCACCTGCCCTACAGCGTCGACGCGCAGGGTATTGATCTCGATCCCAGCCTGAGAAAATCCCGCGCCCTTGCCGTATAAGTCCTCATACTTCGCCTCGAACAGACGGGCCATCTCGTTTACGCGCCCGGCATCGAGACGATCCCAGGGCAGCGCGAGCTCCACGCCGTAAGTCTGCCGGCGAAAACGCATCGAAACGAAGCGGCGCAGGGTGACCTGCTCGGGAGTGAAGTCTTCGCTCGCCATGAGCGCCAGCAGTTCCTGCTCCACCGCCTGCAGACGCTCGTTGATGACGTTCGGATCGATGGGCATGATCGCGTGATAGGTCAGCACCCGGGAATGAATGACGTCCGCCATGGCCGCGCCAAAGGCGGAAAAAACCGCTGAGGTCGGGAAGATATAGATCTCCCGAATGCCGAGCTCGCGTGCGAACTCCACGGCGTGCACGGGACCTGCGCCGCCGAAGGCGTAGAGGACAAAATCCTCGGGCAGGTAGCCGCTCTTCACGATCTGGCGCCGGATAAGGTCCGACATCTTGTTGTTGATGATCTCATAGATTCCCGCCGCCGCCTCCATGACCTCCAGCTTCAGCCGGCCCGCGATCTTCTCGCGCACGGCCTTCTCGGCCTTCGCCTTGTTCAGGCGCTTGCGCCCGCCGAGGAAATAATCCGGATCGATGTATCCCAGCAGGACATCCACATCGGTCACCGTGACTTCCTCCCCGCCTTCGTCATAGCAGACCGGGCCGGGATGAGCGCCCGCGCTTTGCGGACCCACGAGGAGCCGTCCGGTAACTTCGTCGACCCGGGCGATCGTGCCCCCGCCGGCGCCGATCGACTCGATCTCCGCGATCGGTTGGAGGATCCGGAACCGGTCGAAGATCGCCTCTTCGGCGTATTTCCAGAATCCGTCGGTGATCAGGCTCACGTCGAAGCTCGTCCCTCCCATGTCCGTCGTCAGCACCTTGCCGTGCCCGAGAAGACCCGACATGTACGCGGATGCGATCATGCCGCCTGCCGGCCCGGACTGAAGGTTGCTGATCGGAATGCTCTGCTCTCGACTCGTGAGCCCGCCGTTCCCCTGCATGACCAGAATCGGCCCGTGCAGACCGCCGCCGCGCAGCTTCTTCTCAAGATCGTTCAAGTAGCGCTGCACCGTCGGGCCGACGAAGGCGTTGACGATCGCCGTGTTCGCGCGCGCGTACTCCCCGGCCACCTGGGCCAGATCGCTGCCGAAGCTCAAAAAAACCTTCCCATTCGGGTACAGTTGGCTCAAACGCTCGCGGATCGCGTTCTCGTGCGCGGGGTTCGCCCAGGCATGGAGCAGGCTCACGGCGAGGGCGTTGCAGCCCTGCTTCTCGACCAGCTCCGCAACGGCGCTGTCCAGCTCCGGTTGACTCAGCGGGATGAGGACCTGCCCTTGATAATCGATGCGCTCCGAGACGCCGCGGATCAATCGCCGCGGGACCAGCGGCTCGGGCTTGGTGACGTACGTCACGTGGCGGACTTCCTCCTCCGGCAGGCCGTCAACGCGCCCGATAGCGCGCATGATGAGGGTGGTGTCCTCGAAGCCGCGGGTGGTGATCAAGCCGACTTTGGCGCCGGTTCGGGTGATGAGCGCGTTGGTGGCCACGGTGGTTCCGTGCTTAAAGTACGCCATGCGGGTGAGCAGTTCCTCCAGAGGCAGCCCCATCTGGCGCGCGACCTCCGTAACGGCGTTGGTGACGCCCATGGAAAAGTCGGCGGGAGTGGTCGGCGCCTTTCCGGTTACAAACTCTCCGTTGGGTTTTAGCAGGACCACATCGGTGAACGTCCCACCGGTGTCAACTCCGATAATGTAGCCCTTCTCCTCGGTTTTCACGTCTCCCTCCTTTACACAGATAAGATTTCGTCAGACCAACTCTCAGTTCTCCCTGCACGTGGAATCGATAAAGCCGCTATCATCCAGGTCTTTCAGAAACTGCATGTTCACGAACCTCTGAGGATCGGCGGTTCGGGCCTTGGGCATTCTTTCCCCCAGCTCGTTGAGCAGATTCTGAACTCCCTCCTTCTCGATATACGGCTTGCACTTCTGCGCTCTCACAAACGCGTTGTAAGTTTCTTCCATTTCTTCCGCTTTCGCCGGCATATCGATCCTCATATATTTCGCCACAATCTTGATGCTCTCGGGCTTGTGGGCCTTGTAGAACTGGACGGCCGTGATGTACGCCTTGAGAAAGTTCCGGATCGTGTCGGGGTTTTGTTTGATGAAGGAGTCCTTTGCCGAGACCGTGCCATAAACGGTTTTCGGGCTCGACTCGATGAAATCGAAGAGAAAATGCAAGCCAAGTTTTTTCGCGGCCAGCGTATACGGGGGATCGATGACGATGGCCGACAACGCGCCTTTTTGAAGAGCCGAAAAGCGCGTTGCTTTTCCGCCCGCCTGGATGATCGTCACATCTTTCTCCGGGTTGAGGCCCAGTTTCAACAAGGCAAAGCGCATCGCGGTATCGTCCAGGCCGCCAAACTGCGCCACCCCGACTTTCTTCCCCTTTAACTGCGACGGCTCTTTGATTTCCGGGGACACCAAGAGCACGTAGGGCTGGCGATCGTTCATCGCGGAGAGGATCAGGATTCCCGAGCCCTCCACGTTGCTAGCCACAATACGTGTGGCGCCAACCCCTGCCAATTTGACGTCTCCGGCGATGAGTCCGTGGACGATGGGACTGCTCTCCATCAAGATCAGGTCCACATCGAGCCCAAACTTTTCAAAGAACCCGCCTCCTTTAGCGATATAGAGGGGAGAGTACCCGGCGCTGAGGGCGGAAATACCGACGGCCAGCTTCCGAGACTCCGCTCGAACGGTCAACGGGCCCCCACCCACAAAAGACAACGACAGGACTAGGGCTAAAACGGGCGCAAAGATTTTCCCTTGCATGATGTCCCCCCCTTTCGCGTTAGGAACCTATGCCTGGAGCCTCGGGAAAAAAAGAAAAAGAACTGACAGGGCTTTATAAATTAGCGCTTCGGCCAAAGTCAATAGCCCGATTAGCCCACGACTCTGTGGCGGGCTCAGGTTGAGGACTTTGCGCGGAGACCGGGAACGAAAATGGAAAGGTCTGACACCCACGCCGAACCCATGGCGACAAGATTAAGGTCAAGCGTTACAAGCCCGCCTTGAAATGCGATGCCGCTTCAAGCGAATCGAAACCGAACGCCCCCGTCGATGCGAGAAAAGCACTTGAGCAGGCAAAAACTAAACTGCTACTCGTGAGAGTCGAGCTATTCGTGAGCACGAGAAACCCTTTGTTGTGTCCGGGGCGGAGGTATCACAATGCGCTCAGGTTTCGGTTTTCGATGGGCTATGTTTGGGAGTATTGTGCGGAGCATTTCGAAAACTTCTAGAGCGCGGGCGATCCTGAGGCCAGTAGGTCCGGTGAGAAAGAAGGCCCTGAGGAGCCTATCGGACTGAGGACCCACACTCTCCCTATCGTTTTCCCAGCGGGATATGGTGACAGGTGTTACTCCCAGGAAGCCGGCGAGTTCGCTCGCCTTGATACCCATTTGCTTCCTCAAAAACCTGAACTCTTGGCCGGTGAGGGGGCTCTGCTTTTTCACGAGGTATTCAGCTATCCACTTGTGGATCTGTTTGACGTTGGAAATCTCCGGCAGCAACTCGCCGCATCCCCGGCATTCGTGCACGGTGATGTTTTTGAGCACAACATCCTTGAGACCGGACTCCACGTACTCGTAATCCCGGATTCTAGAGCGCATTTCTTTTCCGCAAGTGGGGCATTTCATTTCAAAAATCCTCTCTAAAAACCTGTGACTAAAATCAATCCGTCTTCTTCAACGGCAACTCTTATTGTAAGCGGATGGCCTTCTAGGTCGCGACCATTTACGTCATAGTTCCAAGTCTCCCTTTTTGTGTTCCACGATGGCTTGACCCCCGTCGGCTTGTCCAGGACCTTGATCACGTCATTCATATCAAAGTGCCTTTTTGGCATCGACTCCCGCACTATGTGTCTGCTCGGCAGGATACGGCCTCGGGGTCCTAGGGCATCCCGTATCGCCTTGAGAACTTGGGCATCATCTAGGTGTTTGGGTTTTGCCAAGCGCTTCATATCTGCTTGACAGAATGTTAAGTTCAAGTCAAGCACGCAGACGATAGTGACTGATTGTCGATGACGGTTGTCCGGGAACCGGACAGTCCCCTCTTAAACGTCCCTACGACCGACGATCCTCCCCGCGTCTGAGCCCTTGCCTGGCCGCCCGAAACGCATTTCCCGCCTTATTTGCCCTATATCGCACGATCTCGGCGTGAATCGCCTCAGGAAGCGGACCTCATGGGTACGATGACCGGACATTTTCTGATTTTCGGAATTACGAAAAGGCGAAAGTGAAGGTATTGAATTGAAGTTTCAACCGCACTCAATCGCGGTCTTTCCTTTGAACTGCAAAACCGGCATCTGCGCTTACGCTCCTACGAGTTTGGCGGTGAGAATGCGTCTGGAGAGATCAATCAATTTCCTTCTTAAGTTCAGGAATTGCAAGCTGGCGTGGTTGAGTATCGACCGGTTCAATGATTGCGATCTCATCGCCGGACGCTGCACCGAGTTCCTTGAAGCGCCTAGCGGCGGGCAGCACCCTATTTTCCAGGGAGCCAACAGCGCTGTTGTAGGCGCCGCTGGCTTTTTCGAGGCCGTTCCCGATGTCGGAAATATGCCCGGCCAGCGTTCTCATTCGCTCGTACAGTTGCTTGCCCAATTCGCTTATGGCCTGAGCGTTCTCGGCGATTTGTTCCTGCTTCCACCCGTAAGCAACCGCATGGAGAAGCGCAATCAGCGTGGTCGGAGTCGCTAATACAACGCGTTTTTTCATGCCGTCTTCTATCAGCTCATGGTCAGCATCCGCTGCTGCGGCAAAGAATGACTCGCCGGGGATAAACATCACTACGAACTCCGGCGCTTTGTCGAACTGCTCCCAGTAGCTCCTGGCGGACAAGGCCGACATATGCGATCGAATCTGTGCGGCGTGGCGTGCCAAAGCTTCCTTTCTTCCTGGCTCAGACTCTGCTGAAAGGGCATCGAGATACGCTTCAAGCGAGACCTTG
>JACPSF010000337.1 GCA_016193385.1 Deltaproteobacteria bacterium | reverse complement strand
TTCTACAGACCTCTTATCTTTGGTAAGTTGTACTTCTCTAAGGATCTTGCTAAATGAAAGCACTTCACAAAGAACCCCGTCATCACTTTTGACTCGATGGCAACCAATAGGCTTGATTCGATCTGGACCCCTACGTTCGCTCTTTTGTGTTTAGCCCAGTTCCTGGGCTACGCGCAGCACTCCTTGCTCACGCCTACCTTTCCACTTTATGTTACCCATTTCGGCGGCTCGCCTTTCGTGGTCGGATTGGTCCTGGCTTCCTTCGCCGTGACCAGCGTGCTTTTCCGCCCGCTTATTGGCTCCTGGGCGGATAGTTGGAACGAGGCGGGGGTGCTGGTTTCGGGCCTGCTCTTTCAAGGCGCCAGCATACTCTTATGTTTCATCCCCGTTGTCGAGGCCACGATGCTCGCTAACGGCCTTAGAGGAATCGGCTGGGCCGGACTTAATACCGGCGGATACTCCCTGCTGGGAGAGGCTTCAGGTTATTACAGCGGGGTGCAGGGCAGCGCCACGATTCTATTTCTCGCCGTAGCGCTCTGGCTGATCGATGCCCCTTTGGGCGGTTTTCGAGTCGTGTTCGTTGTGGCCGCAGCGCTCCCCGTCATCGGCGCAGGCGCCGGCGTTCTTCTGGCACGCTACGCCCCTCGCGCCGCTCACGACGGACATGCTGACAGCCCGAGCTCGTGGCGGCTCGGAATCTTCACCCTTTTGGAGCGAGATGTTTTGCTCGCCTCGGCTTTGCTTTTCTGTTTGCACCTGTCTCTTCCCGCCGTCACCAGCTTTCTCGTGCTCTACGCGCGGGCAATCGGCATCGGCAACATCGGCTGGTATTTTGTGGTGAGCGGGGCGACGAGCCTTCTCTCCAGGCCCGTGCTCGGCCGCGTCTCTGACAAGATCGGGCGGGGCCGCGCCCTCGTGGCGGGCTTTGCGCTGCAGATTGTAGCCTTGTTACTGCTGGTGGCGGCCTCTAGCCTCACAGGGCTATTGATCTCAGGGGTGCTTTACATGCTCGGCTTTGGTATCGGTAGCTCTACAACCCTGGCGCTCGCCGTGGAACGAGCCAACCCTCAACGCCGAGGCAGGGCGATGGCGACGTTCTCCGTTGCGTTCCCCCTGAGTGCCGGGGTCGGTGCGCTGCTGACCGGAAGCGCCGTGGAGATCGTGGGGTACTTCTGGATGTTTCTGATCATCGCGGGGCTGGGAGCCTCAGGCCTCGTGCTCACGCTCACGAACTGGTCCAGCCTGAAGTAAGACGAAAACTTTTCTACCGGAAAGAGAAAAAGTGTGCTTCATGCGATCCGCCCGTCACACCATTTTGGGCCAGATCCCATCATTTTCCGAATTTGGCTCGGAAGGCAGTCACTCCGGCTCGCACCTCGAATGAGAGCCCGTCCAAGACCTGCGGCCGGCCAGCTTCGCGTTGGAACCATTTCTCCGCGTTTCTGACTATAAGTCGAGCCACATCAAGCCTGGAACGGTCAGGCCGAGCACCACCAGCGGTTGAAAGAAGCGTTCCCCCATCACCACCGTTCCCATGTAGATGCCCACCACCACGCTAAAGGCCATGGCAATGACGAAACCCACGAACACCCGGCGAAGACTCTGAATCATGTGAAAGAAAAAGGTGCCTTCCGACAGCAGCCGCATTGCCCCTCGCAACGTACCCAGCGGGCTCGGCAAAAGACGAGGGAAGGCAAGCTGGAGGATCCACCACAGTGCGATGACCGTGCACACCGCCATAAGCGGTGGAAGGATGCGACCGACAATCTCCCGGCCGACGGCAAGGCGTCGCGTGGGGAACTCCCGGGGATACACTGCGTCCCGTTGTTCCATCTCCACCGTTGCCGGTGTGTGTGAGGAAGAGGTCACGCTTGGATTGGTTTCCTGGTAGCAAAGCGCAAATGGCTTTGTCAAGGTTTTAGGGCCGCACCGGCTCCCGCCTCTGCACACAGGTGATCCTGCTCAGAAGTGCCCCCGCCACAGCCGATGGCTCCGATCACTTTTCCACCGGAGAAAAGCGGGATGGCTCCGGTGCTCGGAAGAGCCTGTCCACCAAGAACCGCAGCGACATTACCCCAAAAGGCGGATGAGGACTCCCTCGCCTCCGCTATCTCCTTGGTCGAGCGCCGGAACGCCGCTGCGGCGACCGCCTTGGCCCGGGAGGTCTCGGGAGTGAAAAACCCGGTGCCGTCACCGCGGGCACACAGGACCAGACGACCCCCATCATCTACAACACTGACCGTCATTGCGGTTCCCAACTCGCGCGCTTTGGCCTGCGCCGCCTTAACCGCTCTTTCCGCCATTTCAAGCGTCAGTTCAACCATGATTCATCCCGCTCCTTTCCGAGTTTGCCGCCGCCTGCTCCGTCCTCACCTGGCGCGATCCGTCGGTATCACGGCCATGGCCTCAATCTCGATCATGAGATCAGGATCGGCGAGCCGCTTCACTCCGATCAGGGCGCTGGTAGGCAAATCGCGCTTGAAGTACTTGAACCGCTCATCACTCACCCGATGGTATTCGTCCACATCGGTCGTGAAGGTGGTGGTCTTAACCACATCGGAGAAGTCCGCCCCGACAGACCGCAGCGCTCGCCCGATGTTTTCGCAGACCTGACGGATCTGAGCGCGCATATCCCCGGGATACACCGGCGAGGCATCCTTCTCGCTCCGGGAGGTTATCCCCGCAACAAAGACCAACGTCCCTCCCGTAACCGTAACCACCTGGGAGTGGCTCTTGCGCACCGGCAGGTCGGGCGGTTGAACGATCTTTTTTGGATGTGCCATAGGAAGCTCCTTGGGTTCGTTACGTATGATAACGATACAAAATTTCTCTTCCAGTTGAAATCGCAGCCGAACGTCAAGCGAAATTGCGCTCTGGCCTATCCCACACTTACTGAATAAGTATCTTCTTCATTTTCGCGAGCACCGCCGGGGGCGTGCTCAAGATGGCATGGACGACCTGGGTCACCTGCTCCCCGGTGCTTGGGGTGAATTCGATCCTGGTCTTCTTGGCGTCAGTCAGAAATTCCGGATCCGCGAAAGTAGCCGAGAACGCCTTGCGCAATGCCTCTACCCGGTCCTTGGGAACATCGGGATGCACCGCGTACGGGTTGGTGATCTGGGACGGAGCGTTCATGGCGCGCAGCAACTGCCTCGCCTCTTCCGTCTTGGCGAGGGTCTCGGCGGCCGGCACGCCTTTCAAGAGGGGATGATCCGGCGTCTTGTCTCCCATGACGAGGATAAACCTTGTGAGTCCCCCTTTGACCAATTGGAGGTGCCTGCCGGTGGTCAGGATCGCCTGCCAGCTTGCGCAGTAGCCGTCCAACTCCTTCGACTCGGTAGCGTTGACGATGGCGGCCACCCCTTCATATCCCCTCACCAGTTTCATCTGGGCTGCGAACGCTGCGTTGATGATGGCAGGCGTATCATAGATCGTGCTGCCCGGCGCCATGGTTCCCACCGTGAACGGTTTGCCATCTATTACGTCCCGGAAAGAGGCGATGGCGGAGTCCGTTCGAGCCATACACGCTAGGGGAGAGTTGATGGCGCTGCCGATCCATTGGTACTTCGCCGAATCAAACAGAATGCCAGGCGCCCCAAGAGCTTGACGTAGGACGAACGTTTCGCCCCACGAGCCGATCACGGTGCCGTCCTTCGGCTCGGTGTTGTAGACGGCGTTCGCCGCGATGAGGCCGCCGGCTCCCACCCTCGACTGAACAATGACGGTGGGATTGCCTGGAATGTAACGAGGCATGGTTTTAGCCATCAAACGTGAGTAGATGTCATAGGTGCCGCCAGGCCCGGACCCAATGACGATTCTGATGATCTTGCCCTGGTAGAAATCCGCCACCGCCTTCTCATCGAACGCGGGCCTCGAAGTTGAGGCAGGTTGCGCGGGCGCGTTGACCGCGAGTAACAAAGTGATTAGGAAAGGCGTAAAGAATACGCCGTGGCGAAGCTGGATTCTCAACATTACAGTACTCCTCTCTGTTTTTACAAAGTTGCCATGCCGACCATATCACAACGTCGGTGTACAGACCATACTCTTTCGAATAACCGCTTGCCCGCTCGAGCCCGCTCGCCGCGACTCAAGGAGCCGCTTTCTGGCTTAGGTCGATTTTGGCCAGTTCCTCGATAAACGTCACTAATCCCGAATGATCCAAATCGCCACGCCCCATGGACCGCATGGCGGTCATCATCTGGGCCACGATGCCCGTAACCATAAGGGGCACGCCGTATTCTCCACCCGCCGCAAGAGCGATGTTGAGATCTTTCTCATGCAGGCGGACGCGAAAGCCGGGCTTGAAATTGTGTTCCAACATTCTCTGCCCGTGTGCGTCGAGAACACGCGACTGCGCGAAGCCTCCAAGCAGCACTTGCCGTACCTTGGCAGGGTCGACTCCAGCCTTCGTAGCCAGCACTAAGGCCTCGCCGACCGCCGCAATGGTGACCCCGACCACGATCTGATTTGCCGCCTTCGTTACCTGCCCTGCGCCCGAATGGCCGACATGTACAATGTTCTTCCCCAACAACTGAAAAATCGGCAGCGCCCGCTCCACCGCCAAGGCCTCACCACCGATCATAATTGAAAGCGTGGCGCCGATTGCGCCCGCTTCACCGCCGCTGACCGGAGCGTCGAGCATATCGAGCCCGCGCCTTTTGGCCTCAAGCGCCAGTTCGCGAGCGACCACCGGCGATATGCTGGACATATCGATCAGCAGCGCCCTCGGCCCGGCGCCGGCAAACACGCCTTTCTCCCCACCATACACCTGCTCCACATCCGGCGAGTCCGGGAGCATAGTGATAACGACCTGGGTTCGCGCGGCAACTTCCTGGGGGCTCGCGGCGATTTCGGCGCCCTCTCCGCCCAGCTCTTCGACTGGCGGGCGGCTGCGGCTGTGGACGACGAGAGCATAGCCGCCTTTCAGGAGATTGCGCGCCATGGGCTTACCCATAATCCCCAGACCGATAAAACCGATGATGGGTTTATCCATATTTCTCTCCTTTCGCAAGGCATAACTCTTGTGGCGTAGCGAAGGATCAAAGAATCCTAGGTCATGAGTAAAGAATGTGGCGCGACGTAGATGGTGCAACAAGGGAATGACATCGGGCCGGTCCTTCATTCCCCGGCGCCCGATATCTGAGCCTAGGTGGCTAAGATGAATCCGCCACGCACGCAGCTGAGAACGCTGGCTGGAAATGATATTTTCATCAAGGATGTTCAACCGGCGCGCCGCACGGCGGTTTTCTCAGAGAAAGATTGGCTTGCTACCCGCACCGCCTCTGCAATCGCCTCCCGGCTGATTGCGCCATCATACTCCGCGATGATCTCGTCCCACGCGGTGCCTTCAGCAACCATGTCTAGCACATGCTTGACCATGATCCGCGTTCCTTTAAAGCTGGGCCTGCCGTGGCAGATATCAGGGTCCGCAACAATGTATTCTCCAAGTTTTAGCCGTTTCATCGATCTTTCTCCCCGTACCGGGTTGTCGTTTACACTCTGATATTAATGCAGAAGAGTCCATCTGGCAACCGGGGTTAGGGTGCGCGACCCTTACCTACGAGCCAGTCGCAGATTGACATCGCAGGAGGCGGATACCGTCCGCGTCGAAATACAATTTTGGCGGATTGGTTTGCTTTGCCGGACTCGCGCTTGGGTTATCGATTGCTGGCCCGCACCGGCGGATAACCGGCATTCATGAGATTGCGCGCCATGGGCTTGCCCATAATCCCCAGGCCGATAAAACCAATTACAGGATTGCTCATAGTCCTTTCCCTCTAGGCGCCCCTTGCGGCCAGTGGGTTCTTAAGCCCGAGCTCGCGCTCTTCGAGCTCCCGGATGCGGTCGCGCAGCTCGGCGGCCTTTTCAAACTCCAGATTGTCGGCGGCCCGCTTCATCTCCTTCTTAAGCCGCTGCACGAATTTGGGGATCTCCTCGGGAATATATTTCTCGGCCTGCTCTGCCACCACGGGAACGGTAACATAGTCGGCGTCATACACCTCCACCAGCCGTCTCCCCAGGGATTTGACGATGGTCTGCGGTGTAATGCCGTGCTTCTTATTGAAGGCCGCCTGCAGACGGCGGCGCCGATCGGTTTCGCCGATCGCTCGTTTCATCGAGTCGGTCACGGTATCCGCATAGAGTATGACGGTGCCGTTGACGTTTCGGGCCGCCCGGCCGATGGTCTGGATGAGGGAACGCTCGGAGCGGAGAAAGCCTTCTTTGTCCGCATCTAAGATGGCCACCAACGATACTTCAGGGAGATCCAAACCTTCCCGTAAAAGGTTGATCCCAACCAAAACATCGAAGGTCCCCATCCTGAGCTCGCGGATGATCTCCACCCGCTCGATGGTCTCTATGTCGGAATGGAGATAGCGGACTCTGACTCCCAGGTCCTGGTAGTAATCCGTGAGGTCTTCCGCCATCCGCTTGGTCAGAGTCGTGACTAACACCCGCTCGTTCTTCTCGGTCCGCTTTCGGATCTCTTCTAGCAGATCGTCCACCTGCGTCCGCGCCGGCCGCACGATGAGGTCGGGATCGGTGAGTCCAGTCGGGCGGATCAATTGCTCGACCACTACCCCCCGACTTTTCTCGATTTCGTAGTTTGCCGGCGTCGCCGAGACATAGATCACTTGATTACAGGCGGCTTCAAACTCCTCGAAATTCAGCGGCCGGTTGTCCAAAGCGGAGGGAAGGCGGAAACCGTACTCGACCAGCGTCTCCTTGCGCGAGCGGTCCCCGCGGTACATCCCGCCGATCTGCGGCACGGTCACGTGGCTTTCATCGATGAAGAGAAGAAAATCCTCGGGGAAATAATTGAGCAGGGTCGGCGGCGGCTCGCCGGGCCGGCGGCCGGTGAGATGGCGGGAATAGTTCTCGATCCCCGGGCAGAACCCCATCTCCTCCAGAAGCTCGAGATCATAGAGCGTCCTCTGTTCCAGCCTCTGGGCCTCGAGGAGCTTGTTTTGCGAACGCAGCTCTCCCAGCCGCTCCTTGAGCTCCTGCCGAATTTCCAGCACCGCTTTTTTCATCCGATCTTCAGTCGTCACGTAGTGGCTTGCCGGATAGATCGCGGCCTTGCCGACGCGGCGCTGCACCTTTCCTCGGATCGGGTCGACCTCATAAAGGCCCTCGATCACGTCGCCAAAAAATTCAACCCGCACCGCCGAGATATCCTCATAGGCCGGGAAGACCTCGACGATATCCCCCCGGACGCGGAAGGTTCCCCGGTGAAAGTCGTAGTCGCTTCTCTGGTACTGAATATCGACGAGCTTGCGCAGCACGCGATCGCGCTCGACCTCCATCCCCTCTTCCAGAAACACCATCAAATCGAAGTAAGCCTCGGGCGAGCCGAGACCATAGATGCAGGAGACGCTTGCGACGATGATCACATCACGGCGCTCCAGCAATGCCTTCGTCGCGGAATGGCGCAGCTTGTCGATCTCGTCATTGATCGAGGCATCCTTTTCAATGTAGGTATCGGTGGACGGGACGTAGGCCTCGGGCTGGTAGTAGTCGTAGTAGCTCACGAAGTAGCGCGCCGCACTTTGCGGGAACAGCTCCTTGAACTCGTTATAGAGTTGAGCGGCAAGGGTCTTGTTGGGCGCGATCACCAGCGCAGGCCTATTCACCTGTGCCATCACGTTGGCCATAGTGAAGGTCTTCCCCGAGCCGGTCACGCCGAGAAGGACCTGGTCACGTAGCCCCTTCTGAACCCCCTGGACCAGTTTCTCGATGGCCTGCGGCTGGTCCCCCTGCGGCCTGAGCCCGGTGACCAGTTGGAACTTCCCTTCGCTTCTCTGGAGCATCACAGAAAAAATATCAGGGAAGGACAAAGGGGGCAAGGATGTTCATTTTCGGTGTTGTCCAGATTTTTTCACTACCAAAAAGTAGCCTTGAAAAGCGTGTATTTCCTGATCTCGGCGAAGTCTCCTCGATTACAGGTAATCAGCGTAGCACCGATATCTCTGGCCGAAAGGGCGATCAGAACGTCGAAAGCGAGCTCTCTTAACTTGTTTGAATCGTAACGTTTTTCTCCCCTCATGCGAGAAAGGATCTCGGCGGATTCGAGCCAGTGGCGTTCGCTGGGTGTAAGGACCATCACTTTTCTTGCCAGCTCCATAACAAACCGAAGCTCTAAGGGCGTTCTAGCGCCGCGCCTAAGCTCGTGAAGCACGACCGCAGAGCAACGAATAATCCACGGCGAGCGGAGGAGGGTTAGGGTGAAACGCCCGGTTCGGAAGTTCTCGATATAAACCGACGTGTCAAGGAGAGCGAGTTTACCGTTCGGCAAAAGAATTCTTTCTGCCCACCCCGCCGTATTTACGAATAATAGCGTCGTGGGTTGCCTTTTCAGTAGCCAGCGCCAGCGCCCGCTCGATGGCCTCCGTTACGGTCCCAGCGCCTAGAAGCTTCTTCGCGCGGGCCAGCCGCTCCTTATCCAGCCTCACGGTTACCTGTGCCTTAGCCATCTGTCCTCCTGTATGTCCTACAGACTAACCTGGACTGTAAGACATTTCAAACTAGGCCCGCGGTTGGTATACTGTTTTCACCTTCACCCGTGTAAAGGAAGAAATAGATATGGGCAAGTTCACGACGGTCAAGATTCTTAAAGGAGAGGCAGAAGAAGCTGTTTCTCTAACTAGGGCAGGAAACAAAACCGAGGCCTTCCGCCTTCTCCTTGATGAAAAGAGACGCCTTGAGAAGCGACGTAGGGTTCTCGCCAAGGCAGGACGAATAGATATTGAGTACGTTCGACCTCAAGATCGCGGGCGACGCTAAAGGCTACCTGGTTGATACCTCGATTTGGGTGGAAGTCCTGCGGACTACGCGCCGCCGATTGCCAGACCATCCTGTCATGACCGCTGTGCGTAAGCTCACGCACAGCGAGTTGCCACAAATTCGATCTCAATGTGGGTTTCGGTCTCGATCGCGCATTTCTTCCCTTAGAGGCCTAAAAGTTCCCGCAAAGATTTATTCAACTGCTCAAGGTCATAATCAGACAAGCAACCCAGTTGACGACCAACCAGGCTGGCTTCGAGTGTCGAGATCGCGGCTTTTACGGCAGAGGGTTTGATGAGCCCTGCTGACTTCCAGTCGCGGATAAGAAACTCGCCTAACCCCAACGGACCTGCGATTTGGGAAGTAACAGCCATGATTAAGAGGTCCGGCCCGTGTTGTTGAAAGGCATCTACGCTGACAACCACAGCCGGACGCTGTTTTGCTGAAGTTTGGTCTGAGAAGGGAAATGGAACCAGGAGGATATCGCCGCGCTTATAGCTTGTCGTAGGCGGCATCTTCCTCGTTGTCCCAGATGCGCTCGAAGGATGGCTCGGAAAGCTTCGCGAACAGCCTACCAACCCGCTCGGTATCTCCGGCCTCCGGAATCAGCACGCTCACCGGCGTGTTAGCCGGCAAGTCAACCGGCTCTTCCGGGACTACCACGTTCCCGTCGTAGCGGGCCTTGATAGCTTTCATAATTACGAAGCATAGCCCTTTCTTGGAACATCTGCAATCAACGCGCCCTTATTGAAACCCGCGCCAGGCTAGGATTATCCTGTGGCAAAAGACCATTAAAGCCTTTATCATACGCTCAAGAAACCGCAGGTCCCCAGATGCTGGACGATTATCTAAAAGGAATATTCAAAACAGCTAAACAAGCGGACGCTACCGAGCCAAGTTACTATCCCGCTTTGAAGAGCCTCCTGGAAGCGTTCGCCGAGGAATCAGGTCTTTCCAAGGTTCAGGTTACGAGCCAGCCAAAGAAGACAGAAGCTGGGAACCCGGACTTCCGGGTTTGGGACGGCAAGCAGCACAGTGTTGGGTACATCGAAGCAAAGCCGCCAACTCAAGAAAACTTGGAAGTTGTCGAAACCTCAGACCAGCTCAAGCGGTATCTGCATACATTCCCCAATCTGATCCTTACAAATTTTTTCCAGTTCAGACTATACCGGGACGGTGAGTTTATTGATTCGGTTCAGATCGCCAGGCCCTTTACCGTCTACAAACTAAAGTCGGTCCCCCAGGTTGAGAAAGAAAAAGAATTTCTGGACCTCATGGAGAAGTTCTTCGCCTTCTCCCTTCCCAAAAACTATACCGCCAAGACCCTGGCCGTTGAACTTGCCAAACGGACCCGTTTCTTAAAGGAGCAGATTCTCGCTGAAGTGGACTCGGAGGAAGCGGAGAAAAAGTCTGCATCAATATCCGGGTTCTACGAGGCTTTCCAAAAATTCCTTATGGGGAGTTTGACCAAGGATCAGTTTGCCGACCTTTATGCCCAGACTATTACCTACGGCCTGTTTGCAGCTCGTACCAGAGCAAAAAACGGCTTCAACCGGAAACTCGCCTACGATCTCATACCCCGGACTATCGGTATCCTCCGAGATGTATTTCATTTCATCTCCCTGGGAGACCTACCCCCGCAGATGGAGTGGATAGTGGACGATATCGCGGAGGTCCTATCCGTAGCTGATATTGAAAGTATCTTGAAAGAGAGAAAAGGGCGTGACCCAATCGTCCATTTTTATGAGCCCTTCCTGGCCGAGTATGACCCAAAGGAAAGAGAGCGACGGGGTGTTTACTACACTCCTGAGCCGGTTGTCTCTTACATAGTTCGCTCCCTGCACCGAATTCTTAAAGGCGTCTTTGGAAAGGCCGATGGTTTTGCTTCGATCTCTGTTCGGGTCCTGGACCCGGCAGCGGGCACGTGTACCTTCCCTGCTGAAGCGGCCCACCAGGCAGTCACGGAGTTCACCGAGAAATACGGCACGGGTGCTAAGGCAAGCCTCATACCGGATCACATCCTGAAAAATTTCTATGCCTTTGAGCTTATGATGGCTCCCTATGCCGTTGGCCATCTTAAAATTGGCTACCTCCTGGAGGAACTCGGCCACCCTCTGCAAAAAGACGAGCGTTTCCAGCTCTATCTGACCAACACGCTAGATATGCAGGAGCTAGAGGAGACGAAACTTCCGGGAATGTCTTCTCTGGCTGAAGAATCGCATTTGGCGGGGAAAGTCAAGAAAGAAACGCCTATCTTGGTGATCCTTGGAAACCCGCCCTACTCGGGCCACTCGGCGAATGTAGCGTGGAAAATGGAAGTCAGACGCGAGGGTGATCGGGATATCCGCCGAAAGGTTTATACTTTCATGGGCCAGCTCATTGAAGACTACAAGCTAGTCGACGGTAAGCCGCTGGGCGAGAAGAACCCCAAGTGGCTTCAAGACGACTACGTAAAATTCATCCGCTTTGCCCAGTGGAAAATTGAGCAGGCAGGAGAGGGAGTTCTCGGCTTCATCACCAACCATAGTTACCTAGACAACCCCACCTTCCGAGGCATGCGCCAATCCCTCATGAACAGTTTTGAGCAGATTTACCTGTTAGACCTTCACGGCAACAGCTTGAAGAAAGAGAGATGTCCCGACGGCTCTAAGGACGAGAACGTCTTTGATATCCAGCAGGGAGTCGCCATAGGGCTGTTCATTAAAAAGTCCGGGCTCCAAAAGAGAATCTGCCATGCCGAACTTTGGGGTCTTCGTGAGACGAAATATAACTGGCTTGAGGAGAACGACATATCGACTACTAAGTGGGCTGAGATCCATCCAAAGTCACCTTCTTATCTGTTTGTCCCTCGTGATGAAACATTGCTGGACCGTTATCAGAAGTATCCCAAGGTCACGGAGATTTTTCCTGTAAACAGCGTGGGGATTGTAAGCTCTAGGGATGATTTCGTGATCGACTTCGAGAAGGAGAAACTGAAGCGACGGATTAGAATGTTTCGAGACAAGAATGTGGACGACGATCTGGTAAGGCAGACGTTTGAGTTTAAGGATAAAAAAGGTTGGAAGATGGCAGATTGTCGGAAGACCGTCATGGGAGATGAAAAGTGGGAGACAAAATTAACGGAAATTTTATACCGTCCTCTCGACGTCCGCTGGATTTTCTATCATGAGGACCTCATCGAACGGCCACGCCTTGAAGTAATGCAACACATGCTACAGGAGAACATCGGGCTGATAACACCGAAACAGTTTAAAGAAGAACCCGGTGCTTTTGTTAGCAGAAATATTACGGGCCATAAGACTGTTAGTGCATTTGACAT
>JACPSF010000336.1 GCA_016193385.1 Deltaproteobacteria bacterium | reverse complement strand
TGCTTTGCCATGGGCGGTCCTATGTACCCGAGCGGGGAACGAGGTCAGGCGCCGTGTGTGGCGCCCGGGAACCTAGCCTATGGAGTTGCCGGGGCCTGGGCCGCCGCAGGAACTATCATCGCTTTGTATCATCGAGCTACGACCGGCGCCGGCCAGCACATTGATGTTTCCGGCCAAGAGGCGGCGGCAATGATCACGGATTCAGCGATTACCCGCTACTCCTACGAGGGTTCTATCATTCCACGGGAAGGGAACACTTATCCGTGGATTACTCCTGGTGACCTTTATCCTTGCCGAGATGGTTGGGTCCGTATCGTTGCAGGACAAGCAGTACATTGGCGAAGGCTGGTCGCATGGATGAACGCCCCGGAACCTCTGGGCGACCCCGGTTGGGAAAATCGTGAGAAACGAAATCAGAACAAGACGCTGGTGGACGGTATCGTTTCGGATTTCACTCGAAAATTCACTCGGGCCGAGCTATTTGCGGAAGGACAGAAACTTGGCGTACCGATAACCCCGGTAAACACGCCAGGAGAGTTCATGAGGAGCGAAGTAGCCAAAGCCAGGAATTTTTTCACTGAAATAGATCACCCTGTCCTGGGTCGTTACCCGTATGCGGCATCCCCTTATAAATTCAGTGAGACAGCCTCTCGCGAGAGGCGACCGGCCCCTCTTTTAGGGCAACACAATGAAGAGATTTACTGTGGCGATCTTGGCTTCACACGAGAAGATCTATGCGGGATGAGAGCGCGAAGGGTCATTTAGGACTCGGCCAGACAAAAGCGCTGCCGCTTGCGGGGATACGGGTCGTTGAGTTCACCACGGGGATCGTGGGCCCGACCCTCGGCAGATTACTGGCGGAGTTCGGTGCGGAGACGATCAAGGTTGAAACGGGTAAGCGCCTCGACTTCAGTCGAGGTCCCGCGCCCGACCGCATCAATAAGGGCGTCAGTTTTGCCGATAACTCCCGAAGTAAAAAAGGAATACGCGTCGATGTGTCCCGTCCGGAAGGTTGCGAGATCATCCGGCGGCTGATCAAAATCAGCGACATTGTCGTTGAAAACTTCAGCGCCGGGGTAATGCAGAGACTAGGGCTGGACTATCCCAGGATTCGGGAAGTGAATCCTTCCGTCATCATGATCAGTCTGCAAGGTCTGGGAGCCACCGAGGCACATTCCGTGACGTTCGGACAGAATATCCCTCCAATAGTCGGGCTGACTTATCTTTGGAATCATCCTGACGCTGCTAAGCCGGTGGGTTCGGAGCTCTTTTATCCGGACTACTACGCCGGGATTCAGGGCGCCTGTGCAGTGTTGGCCGCGCTCGATTATCGGCGTCGGACCGGTAAGGGCCAGTATATTGATAGCGCCCAAGCCGAAGCAGCCGCGGCCCTCTTGGGTCCGTACTACCTCGAAAGCGCGGTAAATCGTCGCGACCCGAGGCCCATTGGCAACGGCTCGACACATGCATCGCCGCACGGTTGTTATCGTTGCGCCGGCGAAGATTCCTGGTGCGTGATCGCCGTGTATAGCGAGGAAGAATGGCTGAGTCTCTGCCGGGTTTTGGGTGATCCCCCTTGGACCAAAGATCCGATGTTTTCTACGGCGTTGAATCGGGTTCGGCATCGGCAGGAGCTGGATCTGCTTGTGGAGCAGTGGACCGTCCGGCATGACGCCTATGAGGTTATGGAGCGCGTTCAGAAGGCCGGGATCGCTGCAGGGGTGGTACAGGACGCGGCTCAATTAAGCAATGACCCGCACCTTAAAGCCCGTGGCTTCATCGTCGAGACCGAGCATCCTGAAATGGGTCGGCTTTTGCACGGCGGCTTGCCGATGAAATTCTCGGCGACTCCGGGGGCCGTGCGCTCTCATGCGCCTCTCTTGGGGCAGGATAACCGGTATGTTTTTCAGGAGTTGTTGGGGCTGGACGAAGAGGAAATCCGGAGGCTTGAAAAATCGGGAGTTTTAGACTAGGCGGACCAGGGCTCCCAAGCCGCGGACGACTGAGGACTGCGTCGAGGGTCCCAAAGCGTTTGTCGAGAAAAGAAGACTCGTATGGAAAGGGAGATAATGGATCCGACCTTCAGCGCTCCCGAGATCATCTTCGACCTGCAAAATAAAAAGTTCTGCGACATGGTCTCTATCTGTTATGAGAGGCACCCCTATTATCGTAGATGGTTCAGGGAGACCGGCGTAAGGCCGGAATCTATCCGAGGCTTAAAAGATCTCTCAAAGGTCCCGCTTGTATCAAAGACTGAATTCATGGCGGACCCCGAGGCCTTCAGGTTGGAGCCCAAGGGCCCGGATGAATTGCTGTGGGACGTCGCTTATACCGCCGGTACGACATCGGGCCGGCCGACCCCTTTTTACAACACTGCCCATGATTTTTTTGACATGCTGGAATACACCCGGCGTACAACTGAATTATTGGGAATCACGTCAAACGATGTCCTGGCGAATTTATTTCCCCTCCGCGGATTGCCCCACGGCGCATTCACCGGAGCGATCCGAACCGCCATGGTGCTCGGAGCCCGGCACTTCTTCGCCCTGCCCGGAAAATCCGCTGCCAATCCCCGCTTCGACCATTCCACGGACGATGTTGTCCGTCAGGTCGAGGCCCAAAAGGCCACGGTCTTATTCGGAGTGCACAGCTTTGTTCGCCGCGTGATCATGCGCGCCATTGAGCTCGGGAGCGATTTAAGTTCAGTGCGCCTGTGCTGCCTCACCGGAGAAGCCCTACCTCCCGCCTTTTACCACGACCTTCGCGAACGTCTCATGCGCCTGGGCGGCAAAAATCCCTGGATCGTAAATCGGTATGGGATTACGGAAATTCAAGGTGCCCTGGTTGAATGTCGTCCAGGCGGCCCTCTTCATAATTGTGCGCCGGATCAATTCTACTTCGGGGTTATTGACCTCGAGACTGGTCGATCCCTGAGCGATGGAGAAACGGGCTGGATTACCCTCACTCATCTAAACCGGCGGGGGACCGTATTACTCCGCTTCGTGCTCGGCGACACCGCGGCCCTTCAGCGTGATCAATGCCCTGATTGCGGGCGCTGCGGCGAGCGGGTTGTGGTTAATCCGCAGCGGAAGGACCATCTGATAAAACTCAAAGGGACGTTAATCAATCCCTTAGTCATAGAAGAGATCCTTACTCGCTGTAGCGATATAGAAGAATATCAAATCGTCCTCAAACGAGCGAACGAAGGGGATCCTTTCTCGCCGGAAAAGATGCTCCTGCGCCTCGCATCCCAAAGAGAAGATGCAGAATCTCTCAGACGCTTTCTCGAACAAGAAGTCAAACGTGCCGTTGACATTACGCCCGAGATCGAGATCGTGTCCAGGGACGCCATCTTTGACCCCGATAGCTCGATGAAAGCCGTGCGGCTCATCGATCTCAGAAATGCAAGTTCGTAGAAACGCTGCCGATGGTTGACCGTTGAGAGGGGATTGAGATTTGGACTTAGACCTACGGAGTTTGACTTTAGTAGATCAATAGTTTAGTGGGGCCTAGTGAGACCATTTCCGGAAGGATAATGTCTACACGGGCAGGTGCGAGTCTAGAAACGAACCGAACCGGGGAGGGATAAGGTATGTACGCTAGAACCAATCAGTTCCGTTGGATTTGCAGCTTTCTTCTCATGGTGAGCACGACGTTGCTTCTTCATGCCGGCGTACAGGGCGCATCTGCTCCCCAAGGAGAAGCTCTGACTATCAGGTTCGGTCACGTGTCATCCACCACAACCTTTCCCTTGAACTTTGGGATTCAGAGCGGGATTTTCAAACGGCGAGGCTTAAATGTAATTGCAAAACAGTACTCTGACTTTAGCGCCCTGTACGTCGGGCACCGGGCCGGCGATTTGGAGATGGGTAGCGGGGGCCTGGGGTCTATTGTCGAGTTACACGCTCGCGGGGTTCCCATCAAAGTCATCTGGGGAAGCAGTAAAATGGCCAACGATAT
>JACPSF010000335.1 GCA_016193385.1 Deltaproteobacteria bacterium | reverse complement strand
TTTTTGGTCACTCAAAAGACGAGAAAACTACCAGCGGTTACGGCCGCCATCTCTGTTTCCTCGACCTCCACTTCCACCTCCACCATCGCGCCTTTCCATAGGCTTGGCCTCATTAACCACAAGGGTGCGCCCCTCCAGTTGGGTGCCGTTCAGGGCCTGGATCGCCTTTTGCGCCTCCCCCCCGGAACTCATCTCCACGAAGCCGAAACCCCGTGACTGACCCGTAAACTTATCCGAGCTCACCTTGGCCGACTCCACGGTCCCGTGGGCCGTGAATATCTCTTGCAGTTGCCCTTCCGTTACCGAATAAGGCAAGCCGCCGACATACAATTTGTTACTCATGTTCTCCTCCTAATAAGAGACTGTTAATGTCTTTAACCCTGAGAACCTGACCACCAATGGGAGCAGAACATGGGGAACTTAATGGCTGGAACCACGCTCTAGTCGGATTGTCCTTTAGGATCGTTTTCACAAGGAGAGACTGATGAGGCCTTCAACCTTTGTCTATTCCTCTTTCAGAAGGCCCTATACTGAAGTAGGAATTTCACTCTACGTTGTTTGCGCCCCCGTGTCAACCCGCCCCAGGTGTCATTTGCTGCGATTGGGGCGGGCTGGGGTCGGGCTGAGGCGCCGAACGCCGAAGCCGTAAGAAATTTTTTGTACGCGTCCGGCTTCATGCATTGGAACGAAGCGAGGATTTATCTCACCCGGCCGCTTCACGAGGTACGAGAGTGGACGATGCAGCAGCCGACGATCTTCTAGAAGCTTCTCTAAGTACCCCTGCGGTTGCCGTAGAGTTCGATATGAAGGCGCGGGGTGTAGGAAAATCCGTGCTTCTTGCACAGCCCGACGATCCAAGGAGACTTTTCCCGCAGCCCCTTCTTTGATTTTGCCTGGGCCATGACCAGCACACGGGTACGATCAACGCCTTTTAGCCGACTTAGAACTTCCTCGATCTCGGCAAAATCACTTCTTCGGTCCGCCACAAATTTAAGCTGGTAATTGTAGCCGTCCATCAAGCGCTGAATCGCCGGAAAGTTTAGCCTGCGCTCTTCATGCATCTCAGCAAACCTGCCCCTTTCCCTTTTCCAGGGCGTGGAGTTGGAAAGCTTGGGGCTCATCGAGACGAGGTCGCACACGACCGGCTTAAAAAGCGTCGCTGCGGTCTCAATCGTAATGTGATAGCCGATTTCTTTGAGCTTCGCGGCCAGCCCCTCAATGTCCCCCGCTAGAAGCGGCTCGCCTCCCGTCACCACCACATGCCGGGCAGGATACTTATTCGCTTCAGCCAGAATTTCACTCAGGCGCCACTCATCTCCCTGCGGTCTCCACGAGGTGTAGGGCGTGTCGCACCACACGCAGCGCAGATTGCAACCGGAGGTGCGGATAAAGATCGACGGCGTTCCGAGAAGCCGCCCCTCGCCCTGAATGGAATAGAAAATTTCCGCCAAGCGCACGCCATGAGCTTACCAGAGGGGCACGGGGTAGGGAAGCGGGTGTAGGGCCCCTTCGACTTGACTCACTCCAGTCCTGTGATAAAAATAGAAGCTTCGCGCATGAAGCCGGACAAAGAAGCACTAGTGGCCGAAGAGATGAGACTCCGAAAGCTCAAGGCGATCGTCAATCTCACGACGGCTCTTCTCTGTCAGGCTGATCTTACCTTAAGCCAGGCTCAGAAACTCGTCGCCGATGCCAAGGCCCGGGCCTTGGAGCTCTTCCCCGACAAGGGCGACACCTTCGACCTGATCTACGGCTCCCGTTTGCGCCGAATTCTGATCGAGAGATTCCACTTGCAATGAACCAGCCTGATATTGTTTACCGACCTTCCGGACGGTCTTTGTCATGATCCAGGATTGGATCCGCATCCAAGGCGCCAAGCAGAATAACCTCAAAAATATCGATCTCAACATCCCCTTAAACGCCCTCACGGTGATCACGGGAGTCAGTGGCTCGGGAAAATCCACGCTCGCCTTCGATATCCTCTATGCGGAAGGTCAGCGGCGCTACGTCGAGAGCTTCTCCGCCTATGCCCGTCAATTCCTCGACCGCATGGACAAGCCTGATGTCGAGACCATCGAAGGTATTCCGCCCACCATCGCTATTGATCAGAGCCGACCGGTCAAAACCTCCCGTTCCACGATCGGCACCATGACCGAGCTGCACGATCATCTCAAGCTGCTCTTCTCTAAGATCGCCGTTCTTTATTGCAAGGGCTGCGGGAGGGTCGTGGAGAGGGATACCCCCCAGACTGTCTTCAGAAAACTCTCGGACCTGCCCGACGGCACCGCGCTGCTTTTGACCTTTCCCCTGGCCATCTCTGCCTCACTCCCCTGGAGCGATTTCAAATCTGGCCTCCAGCGGGCCGGCTTCCATCGCGTGCTGCAAAACCAAACGATCCGCGATCTGGAGGAGATCCAAGATCGGCCTCCGGAGAAAGAGACCCTGGAAGTGGTAGTGGACCGGCTGCTTTACCGGGGAGAAGCCAGAAAACGAATCGCGGACTCGCTGGAACAAGCCTTTCATTTCGGCAAAGGAACGCTCAACCTCTATCTTCCCCAACAGGCTTGGCGCCGGGAGCCCTTCAGCGATCGCCTTCACTGTCCCCACTGCGATCTCTTGTACCAGGATCCTCTGCCTAATCTGTTTTCCTTCAACAGTCCCCTGGGCGCCTGCGAGACCTGCCGCGGATTCGGTCGAGTTATTGACATCGACCCGGACCTGGTCATTCCTGATCCCTCCAAGTCCTTAAGTTCAGGGGCGTGCGCGGCTGGTTCCGTCGCCTGGAGCGGAAGAGCTACAGGATGCACGTTCGGGTTTTCCTTGCGCGCTACCGCACCTACCTCCTGTGCCCGGAATGCCAGGGGACACGGCTCAAGCCCGCGGCGCTGTATTTCCGGATCGAGGGGAAAAATATTGCCGAGATCAACGCCATGCGCGTGGGCGAGGCGCACCTTTTTTTCCAGGAGCTCAAGCCCGCCGGTCAGATGGATCAGGTGGCGCGCCTGATTCTCGATGAGATCCGCCGCCGGCTCGGTTATCTCGCGGGCGTCGGACTCGAATACCTCACCCTGGACCGCCAGTCCCGCACACTCTCGGGCGGAGAATTGGAACGGGTCGACCTCACCACCGCGATCGGCTCCTCTCTGGTCAATACGCTCTACGTCCTCGACGAGCCCTCGATCGGCCTGCACCCGCGGGATAGCCACCGCCTGGTGGAGATCCTGCACCACCTGCGGGCCAACGAAAACACCGTGGTCGTGGTCGAGCATGATCCCGAGATCATCAAAGAAAGCGACTTCATCATCGATCTGGGTCCGAAGGCCGGGGAGGAAGGGGGAAAGGTCGTGTTTGCCGGACCCTACGAGGGGCTTTTAAAAGACCCCGACTCCCTGACCGCCGCCTACCTCTCGCAGCGCAAGACCATCCCGTTCCCCTCCCGCCAGCGCCGCCCGATTCCGCGCCGGGCCCTGAAGGTCTCGGGCGCGGCGGCGAACAACCTGCAAAAGCTCGACGTGGAAATCCCCCTCGGGCTTTTCGTCTGCGTAACCGGCGTTTCGGGCTCGGGAAAATCCACGTTCGCGCGCGACGTGCTGCACGACAACCTGGCGGCACGGATCACCGACCCGCGCCGAAAGCCGAAGGAGGGCTC
>JACPSF010000334.1 GCA_016193385.1 Deltaproteobacteria bacterium | reverse complement strand
TTCGTCTGGGGCGATCAAGAGGGAGAGGTCCGGTTCCATCCAGAACCAAGCCGTCAGCCGGGCGATCCGGGCCTCGTCGGGAGAAACAACGCTCCGGGAGCTCACTCCCTGCGAGCGTGAGACGATTTGAGTCCTGGGAGAGGACCTCAAACTCGTCTGGTGAGCACCCACAACCACTGATCGGGATCGCAAAGAACTCCTCCGAACTCTGGTCGAGGAGGTCATTGTTGCTCTCAACCGAGCTGAGGCTAGAGCGCATCTTACCCTTCGATGGCGTGGGGGAGTGGCCACAAAACTCGATGTCCAGCTTCGGCGTAGCCCGCTTCCCATTCGGACCCACGAAGACACCATAGTGCAAAGCTTGTCGGCTTAGCCCGAACGGTCCCTTAACTAGAGCGGTATTTGGAGTAGATGGTGAAGATACGCACGGTGATCGAACGCTTGGCGTGTAAAGTTGCTGGGCGATTCGGCCACTTGTACTGGCGAATTTCCCTGGGCCTGAGCGCGCGGGCTTACAGCCGCATCCTCAAAGTCAGCCGCACCATCGCCGACCTGGAAGGATCCGAAGAGATCCAGCCCGCCCACGTCTCCGAGGCTATCCAGTACCGGAGTTTGGATAGGAGACTGTAATCACAGCCGAGAAAAGCAGGCCGGCGCGTCAGACCCCGACAGAATGATTTTGCTCCTAAAAATAAGAAACGGGTGGTTTTTTTTCTTACTTTTGAATGGGACTGGGCTAGGCGATTTTTGCTGACGCCTCGTGTAGTGCGGTCTCAAGACCAGCAATCGACGATTATGGTGGTAAAGGTGCATCGGTTGACCGTGGCATAAAAATTGCTGCCACTTCGCCCCGGAAAATCTTCAAAAAAGCCTTTGGACTTTTACGCAAGCTGAAAGTCGTCTACCCAGCCAAGGAGAAGAGTGTGCAACGTAACAAGGAGGGAAAGCCTTGGAATTAAAAGATCCGATCAAAGCTGCTGGACTTAACACCGAAACCATTCAACGTCTGGCTGAAGAGGCAGGAGCGCTCGCCGACCGGCGGTTTCGAGAGGCGGGATTCCACTGCTCCGAGTCCGTGGTCCGTTCTGTCGGCGAAGTCCTCGGGCTGGAACTTTCCCCGGATGTCTTGATGATCACCACGGGTTTTCGCGGCGGCGGCAGCGGCTTCTTCGGCCAGTGCGGGGCGGTGAGTGGGGGGATCATCCTGATCAACCTTCTCTACGGTCGCGTACGCGCGGAGGAGAGCAATGTCTGCGCCGGCGAACTCACTAAACTCTTCTGCGAACGGTTCGAGAGGGCGATGGGAGACACCAATTGTTACGTGCTTCGGGACCACTACCACATCACGGGTACCAATAACAGTTGTGGTACGGTTTACTACACTGGAGCGAAGCTCGTAACGGAGGTTATTCTTACCAACCACCGCGATTGCAAAGAGTGCGGCGGCTTCGACGGTGTGGTAGAGCACTATCTCAAGCGAAGAATGATGACAAGGGGCCTCTGATGAAAGAGTATCTGACAGAGAAGAGAATTGCTCAATTCCCGAGTCCAGGACTGGATCTCCTCGATTGGTTTCATTCTTTTTGGGAACGCAACCACAGCAAAGAGGAAGCCGAAGTTTTGACCGACTTGACCGTGCTCAACGCGACCGAACTATGTCTGATCGATCGGGTGACAGCCACGAAGAGCGTCACGGACCTTCCACTATCGGTAGAAGAACAAATCATCGCCGCGGCCATATGGAAAACGGATACGGCATTGATGGTTCCGTGCCATACCGCTCGCCGGATCGCACACGGCCGTCCGGCGGACATAAGGGTATGGGACGGCTTCTTCTTCACCGGAGACGCTCAAAAGGCGACCCAGGTGTTCCTGGATGGGCCGGGCGATCTGCGGTTCGCGGACCTGCAGGATCCCAAGAGTTTCACCCTCTACGCCGACCGGTTGAAAGATGCGTTGAAGGTCGACGGGGTAACGCGGCTCTCAGCGATGATTTCTCCCTTTGCCAGGGAGCTGGCAAACTTGCTTGCATACCTGCGCATTCTCGTGGCCTATCGGAGCAAAGCCAAAGCCAAGGCGACTGAGTGGCCGATGCCCGCCGGAAGATGAGTGGTGACAATGAAAGGAAGCATGTATTTCCCATGGTTGCGCAAGGAGGAGCTATGGGTGAGGGTGTTATGAATGAGGGCATGAGGCTTACCGTCGCGGAGTATCCTGTCACAGACGTCGTTTTTGGCAAGCGCACCGCACTGGAAGGGACCCGGCTGATGGTGAATTTGTCAGATCTAAGCGCGGTTGTCGCGGAAGAGGATGCGCTGGCGGGGATCGAGGCTGCGGTATGTCGGCCGGGAGAGTCCGCCCGGATTATCCATGTGCTGGATGCCGTTGAGGCGATGGTAAAAGTTGAAGGTCCCGGTACGGTCTACCCGGGCTTCGTGGGCCCTGCGGTTACTGTAGGAAGTGGCGTCACTAACAAGCTCGCTGGATTGCTCCTCGTGAGCACAACGGAGTTCCCTGAGCCAATGGTCGGCGGCTTATTCTTTCGCGATAACATCATCGAGATGTCGGGACCGGGACAGCCGTATTGCCAGGGCTCGCACACGATCAATCTAGTTTTAACGTATCGACCAAAGGCAGGTGTAAGCAACCGCGAGCTTGACGATGCAGTGCGCGGCGCCACGCTACGCATAGCTCAACTCATTGGGAAAGCCAGCGCAGGGTCACCACCGGCTAGGCTGAGAACTTGCGAACTCTCACCGGTATCGCCTGATCTCCCGCGAGTCGCCTACATTGACCAGATCATGAGCCAGACATTAATGGCCCGGACCTTTATTTACGGCCAAGAACTGGGCGATACGTTGCCAACCTTAATACACCCGAATGAGCTTATTGACGGAGCTATCGTAACGGGAAATTACAAAAGCCACCAAAAAGTTGCGACGTACCTCCATTGCAATAAGCCCCTGATGATGGAGCTCTACCGCCGCCACGGCGTGGATCTCAACTTTGTGGGAATGGTTATTAATCGCGGCCACCGGGAAAATCACATGTTGAAAGAGCGCGGCGCCCAGTACTCTGCCAAGCTGGTGAAACTGATCGGCGCGGACGGCGCCGTAATTGCCTTCGAAGGGGGAGGCAACGCTACCGTTGATTTTATGCTGACGGTGCAGGCTTGCGAGCGGCTCGGGATTCGAGCCGTCGCCGAGATGTATGAGCATGCCGCGGTGGGAAGCGGAGAATTTCCGATCGTTTACCACGTGCCGGAGGCTGACGCGATCGTTACCCGGGGCGCCAGTAAAGAGGTCATCACCGCGCCGGCAGTGGACCACCTTCTGGGAGGCTCCCGTCGGCTTACGCCTACTCCTAGCAGAACGATTGAGGATGCATCGCAAAGTTTGACCCTCGATACGAATGACTTTTTCGGAGTCGAATGGCAGTTGGGAGTCAGCGGCTTCACCGCGAGGGAATATTGACCCCCCGCAAGGTTTGGCTCAGATTTGTCGACGAGAGCGTATGGGAAGGACATGAACCATGGATAATCCAAATGTTTTGATCAGGGCGCTCCACTTTTTAAACCCTTTTTTCGCTGGGATCGGCGGGGAGGAAGCGAATAACACAGGTCCGCGAATAGAGCGGGGAAGCCGAGGTCCGGGCCGAAAAATCGATGAGCTGTTAGGAAGCTCCGGACAAGTCATCGTCACGGCAATTTGTGGCGACAACTATTTTATGGAGCATGAGGCGGAAGTCGTCGACGCCGTGTGTAAAGCCGCCAAAGAAAATGGCGTGAATGTGGTGATTGCCGGACCTGCGTTCAATGCCGGACGCTACGGCCTCGCATGCGCTGCCGTCTGCCGGGCCGCAATCAAACTTGGCTTGCCGGCAGTCACGGCAATGTTTCCTGAAAATCCAGGGGCAACCGCCAGATTGGATCGAGTCTATATTGTCCCTTCGGGAAACTCGGCGGTCTCGATGGGTGAGGTTCTGCCGCGCTTGGTGAGGCTTGCTTGCAAGCTCGGCAGGAAAGAGCACCTTGGCCCGGCGGCTGTCGAGGGATATCTTCCCCGGGGTGTTCGATGGAATGAGCGAGTGGAAAAGATCTCAGCGCAGCGTGCGGTTGACATGCTGCTCGCAAAGCTGAAAGGCGCCCCGTATGAAACCGAAATTCGACTGGAGAAGCAAGAAAAGGTCACGCCGCCATCTCCAATTCCTGCGCTCGACAACGCCATTATTGCTCTAGTCACGGAAATGGGCTTCGTTCCGCACGGAAATCCCGACCGAATTCCGAGCGCCAACGCGAAGGTCTGGCGCCAGTACAGTATCGCCAAGCTCGACGATCTCACCTCTGACCAGTTCGTATACGTACATGGTGGTTATGACACAAGAAAGGTCGACGAAGATCCGGACAGAGGGGTGCCGGTCGATGCCTTGCGGGAATTGGAGCGCGAGGGGCGGTTCAAAAAACTTATCGACGATGTTTTTAGCACCTGTGGCAATGGCGGCAGCCTGACCGAAATGAAACGAATTGGACAGGAGATGGCGGTCGAACTCAAGCGTCGAGGCGCGACTGCCGCAATC
>JACPSF010000084.1 GCA_016193385.1 Deltaproteobacteria bacterium | reverse complement strand
GGCTTTTTCAAGTTTAAATCCAGTGGCGACCGTATAGGTCCATCGGCGCTGAGGGGCTTGCCAAACAAAAACCGTGGCTCGTGTTCGTGATTCGTGCTCGGGATAAGGACAAAGGACGAAGTATAAAAATATTCCCTCAGGCCACTCTCTTGAGTTCTAACCTTTCAATTCGAGACCGCAATGGTCTTAACTTAGAGATACGAATACAGACTACGGGTTGACCGTTTCTGGCATGACTTTTAGCTAGCCTCCGGCTCCATTGGTTGAACTTCGCATCCCCCTCCAGTTGCATCACTACGACAGCATTCTTCGGGATATCATCGGCAAACTCTCGGGATATCATCGGCAAACTCTGGATGCTCTCGCACATAGCGGTTAAATTCTCTGATTAACTCAGTATTTTTCCTCTCATAGATGTTCATGGATACCCCAATCACATCCTCTATCCATTTTCTAAAAGCTTCAAGGCTTTGACTGATTCTAACCAATGCGGTTCAGCGGAACAAGGGCTGGGGTTGGCCCATAAAAAAGGCTCAACCTTTTTCAGATCGGGCCTTTTGAATTTTAAATCCGGCGGCAGCCTACTCCATCCTCGCGAGGCTCGGAATCTCAGATCGCAAATCTCGGGTCAGCGGGGCAGGGTCAGGTCTAGCATCGAAGCATCTCAGCCGCTTCACGGTCAGGCACGTTACCATCAGACAAATTTAAAGGGGTGTGTGTTTTCACGTAACCGACAGCATGACCTCGGCGCGCTTTTTATCTCCACACGGCCATAAAAGCAGACGCCACTGATTGCAACATTACTCACCGGTTCAATCGTATGGATGGCTTTCCCGCCGTAAAAGACTCCTCCCGTGGCGTTGCAGGGATCGGCGGGGTACCCATAGTCATACCTAGTCTAACCGATCAACCGAACCTCTGTCAGAAATCCCAAATATGAAGGGCCGTGGAGTCTGTTGGGCTAGCTTCTGGATTTCATCAAAGTGCTCAAGAATCATGATTGTCATTCTTTCGACTGTCTTGTTTGCCCTGCCCGTGAATATGAAAGCACCTATCCCTGCTTGCCTCATGGCTTCGAGTTCGTGCTTTTTGCGCCTGATCTTTTGATCTTGCGTTACCAGAAACCAGTCGAGCTGGCCAAGCTGCCCGAAAAGCGTGACGTCGTCCGCGCCTCTCGGTAAAATATCGGTTACATAAGCGACTGGTTTGCCGAGCGCCTTAAGAGCATCGGCAACAAGGTGGCTAATGTTTTCATCTAAGAGAAAGGTCAAGCGGGGAACTGCTAGGCGGCGAGAAGCTCTTCAAACTGGACAGAAGCTTCAACCTGCCTCTTGGTAAGACTATAAACGTTGGCTGCCACGTCCGCGGAAACCACCTTTGCCATTGCAGCAACAACGTCGCTTCGGGTGCTAGTGCCTTCGACAACAGGCGCCCCGAAAGCAATTTTCGGATCCAATACCACTGGGAAAGCTCTAGCTAGCGGCCACCACCGGTTGGCAAGGGAAGTCTCGGGACTGAAAGAGATTTCCTCTAAAATTGGGCGAAGAATCTCCCCTGAGTGTATTTGTAGGTGCCGCCCCTCTTTTAATTCAATCACGTCGGGAACGTCTGTATCTTGAGCGACCTCGGCAAAAATGTCCCTTCTGTCTGTGAAGATCCGACGAGAAGCGAATGGATGAGACGTACCGAAAATTTCAATTGCTGCCGAAGCCGAGGTCCTGATCCGCTGAATTGGTATATTTCTCTCGACAAGGGCTTTAATGGTGCGCAGCTCCATAAGCTCCACGAAGGAGAGAGCCATAGCATGATCTATTGTTGGCAAGTCGAGCCTGATAAGAGCAGGCCTTGCCCGCTGAATGAGCTTCCCTTTGGCCCTCATTTGGTATGTGTACCCCCGCACCCACCGGTTCAACGTAGCCGGGTGGACCCTTAGGAGCCGTGCAGCCTCCGCTCGGCTGTAATAGCCCACGCCAAGGGGGAGCCTCTTTATCTCGATCATTGGAATTCCTCCAAAGGTCGGGTCAGAGGGCAGTATCGCCCGTTCAAGGACCGCGACACCCGAGTTTGCTAAAGGCAATAACCTACAGCTACACACATGTCAAGGCAGGCAATCTCAGTGCCATAGCAGGGGGAAAGAGGATCAAGTCTTGTAATGAGACATTTGCCGGTCGGTGTCTCGCGCCCGTTACATCTGGGACCGTTTTGACCGGCCTAACCACAGGCTTTTTCAACACCCTGTTGAAGAACGAATGTGAGCCAGGGTGTCGCTGCCGCTCACCAACCGAGCCGGCCGAAAAACGGGAGCTTCAACGCCGGCCGGCCGAAGTCGATCCCAAAGCTTAGCCCAAGCAGATTGACCTCCAGGCCTTCCTGCTGGGCGATCATCACTCCAAGCAGACCGTAGAGGGAAACTTGAACTCCCGTCCCGCTGGGCGTGCGGTCGATGAGGGCCCCGTCGATGGGGAAATCTTTTCCGATAGCGGTGACCGGTAGATTCAGTTTGAGCTCCGGGACGCGGCGCGCCACGTAGGCGGTGAAGGTGTTGCTGTTGGGACCGGGCCAGAGGTGGTATTCCTCTGTATAAGGGTACGCCTGGACTGCCTCGATGATCCTGGGGATGGCCTCCGCCGCCTTTTCTCCCCTGAGCTCCGCTATGATCTCAGGACGATTGCCGAACCAGTTGCGGTCGGGGATGCCCGGCTCCGAGATCACGCCGGGGAGATTGCGCAAGACCCGCCAGCCGATCATCTGATGGACCGTAAACTGTGCCGCCTTTTCCGGCTTCGTCGCGACCCAGGTATGGACTCCAAAGATGCCCCGCCAATTAAGCGCCCGCGCGGCGTAGACTTGCACCACGGCCTGCGGCGTTTCCGCCGGATCGGGTGCGATGCCGGCGCTGGCGCGGTTGGCCGTGCGCCAATCTCGTCCCAACTGAACGGTACCGGACAAGATCACCGAAAACGGCAGGGCGAAGAGCAACAAAGCGGTAAAGAGTAGTATGCGCGTCCACATGGTTTTCGCCAATGGGTTATTATACCGAGGGTAGATGCCGGTTGCCAGACGGTGGGCGGCTTTCTTTGCACCGGCCTTATTGCCGTAGCCTGGGGCGTATGCTGGAGGCGCGCGGTGCCCCGTCTCTTTCGGCATTTGTCGAAAGGCTTGATTGTTATTTTAGATGGAGCGATGATCAGAGCGTGATCTCGGTGGAAGAAGCGGTCCGGCTCATTCTCCAGCAGATCTCCCCTCTGCCTCGCGAAGAAGTGCCGTTGCTGGAGGCTTGCGGCAGGGTCCTTTATGAGGATGTGCGCGCCAGTCGTAATGTTCCCCCCTTTGTCAATTCGGCCATGGACGGCTATGCGGTGCGGTGGCAGGATGTCGCGCGGGCCTCGGCTGACGGTCCCGTGACGCTGAAGGTCCTGGAAGAAGTTCCGGCAGGCTACGTGCCAAGAAGTCGCGTGACGGAAAGTACCGCTATCAAGATCATGACCGGGGCTCCCGTTCCGCGCGGGGCCGATACGATCATCCGCGTCGAGTATACGGCGGCCCAGCCGGGACAGGTGCGGGTTCACCGGGTCGATGGGCCCGGAAGCCATCTTCGAGGGGCGGGGGAGGATATCGGGAAGGGGCAAACGATCCTGGAGCGGGGAAAACTCTTGACCCCTGCCGATGTCGGTTTGCTGGCTTCGGTGGGCAAAGGGCGGGTGCGCGTCTATCGCCGGCCTACCGTCGCCTTGTTATCCACCGGCGATGAATTGGTGGAGGTGGAGGATCGGCCGCGGCCGGGAAAAATCGTGAACAGTAACAGCTACACGCTCTCGGCTTGGATACGTGAGAGCGGCGCCATTCCCGTGCGCTGCGGCATCGTGCGTGACAAACGGAGGAGTCTGGCGGCGGCTTTTAAAAAAGCGCTCCGCTACGACGTGGTGATGACGTCGGGCGGCGTATCGGTAGGGGATTACGATTTCGTCAAGGAGGCGCTCGGCGATGCGGGGGTGCAGATGCAGTTTTGGAAAGTGGCGCAAAAGCCCGGCCACCCCCTGGCTTTCGGCCGCATGGGGAAGAAGCCGGTGTTCGGCCTGCCTGGCAACCCGGTCTCCTCGGCCGTCTCCTTTCTGCTCTATGCGCGCCCGGCCTTGCTGAAGATGATGGGCTATCAAAAGCTGTTCCTGCCGGTCATCGAGGCGAAGCTGGAACACGCGATCAAGAAGAGCGGCGGTGTCAGGGAATTCATTCGCTGCCGGATCCGCCATGAAGGCGGCCAGACTTTTGTCTCGAGCACCGGCGCGCAAGGTTCGGGCGTGCTGCGCTCGATGTCCTTGGCTCAGGGGTTGCTGGTGACGGGCGAGGAAGAGACCTCTCTGGCGGAAGGGAGCCTGGTTCGGGTTATCTTGCTCCATCCTCGGGATCTGATCCAGCCGGAGATGGGCTTTTGACCCATGAATCGCGGCTATCGCATCGGGCACGGAATTGACGTCCACCCGTTTCGGCGCGGCCGCAAGCTCATTCTTGGCGGCGTCGAGATCCCGCATCCGTTCGGACTGGGTGGCCATTCAGATGCCGATGTCGTGCTTCACGCCTTGATGAATGCTCTGCTGGGCGCCATCGGCAAAGGGGATATCGGCACCCACTTCCCCGATACCGACCCGCGCTATAAAGGCATCTCCAGCGAGCGGCTGCTGGAGCGCGTGATGAGGATGATGGAAAAGGCGGGATTCCGGATCGTGAACGGGGACATCACTGTATTAGCTCAGAAGCCGCGCCTGGCCCCGTTTTTCGCGCCGATCAGGAGAAGGTTGGCCCAACTTCTCGGAGTCCCCGAGCCGCAGGTGAACGTCAAGGCGGTGACGACGGAGAAATTGGGCTGGATTGGCGCGGGCCGGGGGATGGCGGCGACGGCGGTGGTTTTGTTGGCTAAAACGGGCCGACGCTAAACCTTCGGGCCTTCTTTGAATTTCAAATCCGGCGGCGGCCTACTCCATCCTCGCGAGGCTCGGAATCGTTCGACTGAGCTCACGACGAAGTCTCAGATCGTGGTTCGACAAGCTCACCACCCTGAGGGAAATCGAAGGGCAAGTCTCAGATTGCAGATTGGGATGCCGTGACGGGAGCCAGCATGGCTCCGGGGTCTTAGCTCAATTAACAATAACCAAAGAAAAAGGTCTTACTTGTCGGAGCACGACGAAGTCGTCACGGTTATGGGTATAGAGCGTCGCTCCTATGGCACGGGCGCTTAAGGCCAACAGAGAGTCATTAACGAGGCCCGCCAACTTATTCTTTAGATCAGGCCGCAGCTCTAAAGCCTTAGCTAAGAGATCTCCTGCTTCTCTCCACTGTCTATGGTTCGGCGTGACGATACGCCCGACCCTCTCGAACGGAGCCAAGAGAGTTTCCACGTGCCTTCTCCCGGCTGGAGAGCGGGCCCGGCTAGAAGCTCCTGGGCGACTACCGAACTGAAATAGACCCCGGAGGCTTCCTTGTCGTAAAGATCGCGGATAATCGGCAGGGTCTTCCCTGTTTGGATGAGGTCAATGTAAAGGTCGGTATCTATGAGGTGCTTCGGCACTAAATGACCTTCTCCACCCCACCTTTACCTGCAATCTTTTCCAGCGAAGTCAGAATCTCTTTTCTGAAAACAACAAGGTCCAGGGCGGCGTCTATCGTCTCGGTCTCGGTCTTCGCGCCTAGAATCGCTTTGGCCCGCCGGATCTTTCTCTCGTCAAGATAGTAATTTTTTCTTTTCAGGTTGGTTCTCATGGATGTTTCCTTTACGTATGATGTCGCTTTTTATACGTATATTAGATCGAGCCAGCTATGGTTGCAACCAGCAAAGTGGCCTGAACTCTTTCGAGCCGGGCCTTTTAACTTTCAAATACGTTGGCGACCTACTCACCTCAGCCAGAGAGCCGCCTTGTGATTTTATCGTAAACATCCCGTCGGTGGATGATGCCGTAGATCCACACCTCATCGTCCACAATTTTGAAGACCACACGATAATCCCCCACGCGCAGCTTCCAATAGCCCTTGAGGGTGCGCCGCAAGGGTTCCCCGTAGCGTTGGGGTTCGGTTGTCAAGCGGGTCTCGATGGCCTTGGAGATCCGTTCTCTCAGGTTCTGGTTGATTGCAGGAACATCTTTGGCGCGAACTTCGGGGTGGTAGGCAAGACGGTAGGGCATCCCGCGCTTCAGGAGCCCCAGACCTGCTTGTGGGTAAGGGCGCGGGAGCGCTTGAAGCTCTTCTCCCGCTCTTCGGCAAACTGAGCCAAGGCGGCGTCTTCCTCCGCTTCCAGGGCCGCCCGCACCAGATCCCGGATCTTTAGCGATAGCGAAACGTCTTCTTTCTCGGCAAGTCGCCGAACGCTGTCATAAAGCGGCTTTTCCAAAACAACATTGATGCGCGGATTTTTAGTCGGCATTTTTGTCTCCTTCTTGTCCTGCGGCTAAGTGTAACACTTGTGGTGAACCTAGACAAGGCGGATGGACGAAAAGAGCCCCGGACCTTTCAATAAAATTAATTGTCACACGTCCAAGCTTACTCGAACAGCCTCGCTGACCTTCTCCATGACGGCATCACCAAGCTGTCCCAGACGCTTCTGCAGGCGCCCCTTGTCGATAGTGAGAAGCTGAGCCAAATTGACCATGGAGCGCTGCTTGAGCCCGCCTTCACCCGCAGGCAGGACCACCGTCACGGGGAATTCTCTTATGGTGGAGGTTATCACGGCTACGATCGTGGTGGAGGCATAAATATTTCCCGTGTCGTTTTGGATTACCAGGGCCGGCCGACTACCCCTCTGCTCGCTGCCGCGCCCGGGATTGAAATTGACAATCCACACCTCACCTCTGCGCGGCGTTAATCCCTTCATTTCAGAATCTCTCTAAAGGCGGGCAAATGCCGCTCAGCCGTTTCCCGGTCCTCTTCTGCCATGGCTCGGTATCCCTCTGCCAGCTTGTCATGAAGCTGCTTCCGCCTCCACAAGCGCAATGCCTCCTGAACCACGCGACTCCGGGGCTTTTTACTTTGGCGGCTCATCTCATCGAGCGTTTCCACCAAGTCCTGATCTAAGCTAACGGTCAGCTTGACTTTCTGGGCCATATTCTCCTCCCGAATCTCCTACCAAAAGTATGAATAAATTTACCACCTCCAGCGGATCGGGGCAAGCGTAAAAAAAGGCCCGGGGGCGCGAAACCCGCGGGCGTTTTGAATTTCAAATCCGGCAGCCACCTACTTTTCTGTTAAGTTTGCAGCAACATCCGCGCCAATTCCACCACTGGCTAATAAAAGCTAGCGCAGCCGTCCTGACTTTCCCCTCCAGGGTCGCCCTCTTTTATAAAAGTCGATAACCCTTGTTAAGGGAACCGCCAGGAAGCGTACTGCCATGAGCGCGGATACAGGAGGGTTGACAAAACGCCTTTTCTATAATAATCAAAAAATCCAATCTGGTGACTTCAGATTCTCCCAATTCAGGTCTTCCAGCGCGCGAGCAAGAGATTGAGAGATTAGCCCAAGAGATTGGTCGTCTCATCCAAGGCGCTGAACCGCAAAGACGGGAAGATCTAAAAGAGCTCGCCTACACCCTGATCCGCGAGGAGATGATCCAGGCGGGCGGGGGGGAGCCAAGGCAAGAGGGAGCAGCTCCCGGTCCCTTTAATCCCCTAGGGGCGGGCGTCCTCATCTTTGGGATGGGGGCGGGGCTCTCTTTTATTTTTGGCCCGGTGGGGTTGGTTCTGATGCTCGGCGGATTGATCTTCGTGGCGTGGGGCGCCGCGTTGAGCTGGCTCAAGCGATAGGGTACGGCAATGGCAAGAGACGAGCGAAAGGAAACAGCAAAACGCGGCATCTGGACACGCAGGGATTTTTTTACGCGCCTCGGCTGGAGTTGTTTTGGGATCTTTGGCGGGTTCAGCCTCCTGGGCTTTCTTCGCTCCGCTTTTCCCCGCGTCCTTTTTCAACCGCCATCGACGTTCAAAGCCGGGTTTGCCTCCGATTACGCCGTCGGCGAGGTCAGCGAGAAATTTAAACAGGAATTCCGCGTGTGGATCGTCCGCGAGGAAAGCGGCGTGTATGCGATCTTTGCGAAATGCACGCATCTCGGATGCACGCCCCGCTGGCTGGCCGCAGAGAACAAGTTCAAATGCCCCTGTCACGGGAGCGGGTTTTTCAAGGACGGGCTTAATTTCGAAGGGCCCGCGCCGCGTCCCTTGGACCGTTTTAAGATCAGCGTGAATCAGGACGGGCAACTGGTGGTCGACAAGAGCAAGGTTTTCAAGATGGAAGCTGGCGTCGGTCCCGACGAGCAGTACCCCGACAGCATTCTGAAGGTGTGAGGGGAAAGGCTTATGATGAAGAAGTGGGAAGAGATCAAGAGAGATATCACGGAGAGTCAGGTCTGGAAGGCGATCTTTCGCCATGGCTACGAGGATACGCCACGCAACCGTGTCCTCATGGTTACGGCCAATATCTGGCTGCACCTCCATCCGGCCAAAGTGCGCCGGCACGGTGTGCGAATGCGTTTTACCTGGTGCATGGGAGGCCTGACCTTCCTCATGTTCCTGGTCACTGTGGTCACGGGCATCTATCTCATGTTCTACTACCGCCCGGTAGCGGAATACGCGTACGCGGACATGAAGTACCTGGAGTTTGACATGCCCTTCGGCATGCTGATGCGCAACATGCACCGCTGGGCGGCCCATACTATGGTGGTTTTTGTCTGGCTCCACATGTTTCGGGTCTTTCTCACGGGGTCCTACAAACCGCCCCGCGAGTTTAACTGGATCGTCGGAGTGCTCCTGCTGGTTCTGACCCTCCTCTTGAGTTTCACGGGTTACCTGCTCCCGTGGGATCAGCTCTCTATCTGGGCGGTGACGGTGGGCTCCAACATGGCGCGGGCAACTCCACTCTTGGGACACGAAGGGCCCTTTGCCGACCTGGTCGGCGCCAACCCGATCTACGATGCGCGGGCGTTTCTCTTCGGGGGCGGTGAAATCGGACCTCACACCTTATTGCGGTTCTATATCCTCCATTGCATCTTCATCCCGATGATTGCGAGTCTTTTGATGGCGATTCACTTCTGGCGCATTCGCAGAGACAGTTTCTCGGGACCGCCGCTCTAAGACAGGTTCAAAGGTTAAGGGGTCAAAATGTCAAAAAGTTCGAACCGTTCAACCGCTTCCCTTCGACGGGCTCAGGGCGGTGAGCAAAGTCGAACCGCGCTCCGTTCAAACTGTTTGAACGTCTTGAACGGCCAACGGACAACTTCGAAGGGTGTGTGATGGCCGGGATCGCTGAGGAGAAACGAAAATCGCCCGTTGTGGACGACAAGGTCCACACGTGGCCGCATTTGGTACGCGTCGAGTTCCTCGTTGGGATTTTCGTCATGCTCGTGCTCATCCTTTGGTCGCTCCTAGTCGACGCCCCTCTGGAAGAGCCGGCCAATCCGACCCGAACCCCCAACCCGTCCAAGGCCCCATGGTATTTTCTTGGCCTGCAGGAGATGCTGGTCTATTTTGACCCGTGGCATGCGGGCGTGGTGCTCCCCAGCCTCATCATCGTGGGTCTGATGATGATCCCTTTTATCGACACTAACCAGAAAGGGAACGGCTACTACACCTTCAAAGAAAGGAAATACGAGATCCTGACCTTCTTTTTCGGATTCCATGTGCTCTGGGTGAGCATGATCATTATCGGGACCTTTTTTCGCGGTCCGGGATGGAACCTTTTCTGGCCTTGGCAGCACTGGGATCCGCATAAGGTCGTCGCCTTGACCAACGTGGATCTGCCATACCTGCTCGGGTTCAGGGACTATTTCTGGTCTTCAGTCTGTGGCGGGGTGGTGGTGTTCGGGTACTTTGTGGTCAGTCTCGCGGCTTTTTATCTCTGGATTTTGCGCGTCAAGGGGAAGGAGTTTTTGCAACGGTGGGGCATGGTCCGCTTCATTATCACGGCCGTGCTGTTTGTCACGATGCTTTCCCTTCCCGCCAAGATGTTTCTCCGGCTCGCCTTCAATATCAAGTATGTCTGGGTCACGCCCTGGTTTAACATCTGATGTTCTATGTGGCGAAAATTCTCCAGGCGGTCGGGATCGCGGATGTCGGGTATGCGCTGCTCGTCGGCATCGTGCAGCACATCACCATGGCCGAAGAGATTGTGCTCACGCTGATCGGGGTTGGAGTCTTTTCTCTGGGACGCGCGCTGGAAAAAAAGCTGGCTTAAAGGGACAGGCATGGCGGTCAGAGGTTTTGACGAGGCTGAGGAAAAGAAGTCGTACGGCAGCGTTTTTCTCCTCGGGAGCGTTCTGCTGGTCGTCCTAACCCTGTGGGCTTTCTGGGACGACAACTTCACGCGGCGGCCGTGGAAAAAGTTCCAGGCCGAGTTCTACCAGCTTGACTACCGCAAGGCCAAGCAGGCCTATGACGAAGAGGACAAAAAGCTCCGCGCCGATCCCGCGTATCAGGAGTTGGTCAAAAAGCTCGCGGAGGAGCGCGCTAGCCTGCACGGGGGTGAATTGGCCAAGAAACTCAAGGTCCTGCACCGTGATGAGACCAAAGCCGACGTCCGTTTCACTGAACTGGATCAGGAGGTGAAGTTCATCAAGAGCGAGCTCGAAGAGGCCTGGTACGAGTACGATCATGCCGTGCAGCAGGGACGAAGCACGAAGCCCTATGAGGAAAGAATTCGGGAGCTGGACCGGGAAAAGGCCGAGCTGGATCCTCAGCTCGAGAAGGCCCGTGAGGAGAGGGAACAGATCAAAGAAGAGATCAGGAAAATCAACTCGGGGATCAAAGATCTGGAAACCCAGCTCGCGAAGCTTGCGGCGGAGCGGGACAAGTGGGTCAAGGCGATGGAGAACGCGACGCTCAAGGCGGGACCCATTTCTTTTTATAAGATCCCCAAGATTCATCAGATGGTTCTCGATGAGTTTGACCGGAATAACTTCGACCAGCCCGTGGCCCGGGTGGATCGATGCCAGACCTGCCACATGGCGATCAACCGCGCGGGCTTTGAAAACGAGCCCCAGCCTTTTCGCACGCATCCCCGCCGCGAGGTTCTGTTAGCCGATAACGCCCATCCGCCCGACAAGGTTGGCTGTGCCGCGTGTCACGAAGGCCAGGGAGCGGCCGTGAACAGCGTGCGCCAGGCCCATGGCGAAATTCCCTACTGGGAGCATCCGCTGCTGCGCGGAGCCAGGGTGCAATCGAGCTGCGCTTCCTGCCATCTCGATGTTCAGCGCCTGGAAGATGCGCCGCTTTTGGCCGAGGGCCAGAGAATCTTTGAACAGATGGGGTGCACAGGCTGTCACCTGGCCCGAGGCTACGAGGACATTCCCAAGGTCGGCCCAAGCCTGAGGAGGATCAGCGCCAAGGTGAATCCAGACTGGATGGTTCGCTGGATTCAGAACCCTCATAGTTTTCGCCCGCGCACGCGCATGCCGAACTTTTCCTTGAAAGAGGATGAAGCCGTTGCGATCGCCTCCTTTCTTTGGTCGATATCCAAGGAGGAGGGAGAGAAGTGGCTCCAAGAGCAACCCCTGCCCGCCAGCTTCCGCGAGGGTGATAAGAACCTGGTCGCGAAAGGCAAGGAGCTCGTGGAATCGATTGGGTGCAAGGGTTGTCACGGTTTTGCGGAAGGAGAGGTTTCGACCGTTCTGGGAAAAGAGAAGGAACTTATCCCCAATCTAAAAAATATCGCCGAGAAGGTCGGACCGCGCTGGACTTACCACTGGCTAAAGAATCCCCGCAGTTTCTCGCCCGAGACCCGGATGCCCAGCCTGCGCCTGGCGGATGACGAAGCCGTGTCTGTGACCGCCTACCTGATGGCGCTGGGGAAGCCCGGGGATGGGAAGCCTTCTCTAGAAAAACAGCTCCAGGACGCGAAGAACATTAAGAGGGGAGAGTCCTTGGTGCGCAAATACGGATGCTTCGGCTGCCATGACATCCCTGGGATGGAAAAGGAATCCCGCATCGGCGTGGAGCTTACCACCTTTGGGTCCAAGACCCTCGAAGAGCTATTTTTCGGCAACCGCACGGATATCCCCGTAACCTGGGATGATTGGACCACCAATAAGCTCAAGGAACCGCGCATCTACGCTACACCGCGGGTGGAGCAGGTGATGCCGCAGTTTAACCTGACGGACGATGATATCAGGGCACTACGTATCCTGCTCGCTGGGTTCCGCGAGAGAAAGGTGCCTTCCCGCTACCGCGCGGACCAGAGTCAAAGGGCAGTCCAGGTGGTCGATGGCCGGCGCCTCATGCATCAATACAACTGCATCGGGTGTCATGAGATCGAGAAACGGGGCGGGTTTATCGGCAAATACTACGAGAACCCGGCGCTCGCTCCACCCCCGCTCAACGGCGAGGGCGAGAAGGTCCAGTCCGGCTGGCTGTTCGGATTTTTGAAGCGGCCCATCCCGATTCGCCCATGGCTGAACTTGCGGATGCCTACTTTCGGATTCACCGATGAGGAGGCTAATCGACTGGTCGCTTACTTCAACGGCCTGTCTAAGGTCGAGATCCCCTACGCCTATTTTGATGAGCGGAAGGTTTCCAAGGAGCATCTGGACGCGGCCCGCATCCTGGTTTCTAAAGATTTCTTTAACTGTTTCAGCTGCCATCAGCAGGGGGAGAGAAAGCCGGAGGGGCCTCCTGAGGGTTGGGCCCCGGATCTCAACTTGGCGAAAGACCGCCTCAACCCGGAATGGATTATCAAGTGGCTCCAGGATCCGCAAAAAGTTCAGCCCGGCACGAAAATGCCTTCGTTCTACCCCGGCGGGCCGGATAACGTCCTTGGCGGCAAAGACGACAAACAGATCGAGGCGCTGAGAAACTATATCGTGATGCTTGGAAGAAAGGGCCCTGCGGTTGCCGCATCGCGCTGAATGGATTAGTGTGCTGTACGTCTATTGGATGAGGCAATAAGGAGGTTTTATGAAAAGGAGCATTCTGTCAACGTTCTTAGTTACGGTCTTGCTGGTTGTTCCTCTGTCAAGTTTGCTGGCCTATGAAGGTGGGGCGGTGAGCGACGGCGGGACCATTTCAGGCGTGGTCAAGTTTAAAGGGGCGGCGCCGGCGCCAAAGAAGCTGGAGGTCACGAAGGACAAGGAGGTCTGCGGGAAAAGCACCAAGAACGATCCCAGCCTGATCGTCTCCGGTGGGAATCTGGTCAACGCCGTGGTCTCGATCACCGACATCAAAAAGGGTAAAAAGATGGAGCCGCAGAAGGTCACGCTGGACCTGAACGGTTGTGAATACCATCCGCATGTCCTGGCCTTTGTAGCCGGCTCTTCCGTGGACATTCTCAACCCGGACGGGATCCTCCACAACGTCCACAGCTACAGCAAGGCGAACAGCCCGTTTAACGTGGCACAGCCAAAATTTAAGAAGACGGTCACCGTAAAACTCGATAAGCCTGAGGTCGTCAACGTTAAGTGCGATGTCCATGGCTGGATGAGCGGCTGGTTTTTCGTGGCGGACAATCCCTACGTTGGCGTGACCGATAATAGCGGCAGTTTTAAGCTCACCGATGTGCCTCCGGGCACCTACAATGTGGAGGTTTGGCACGAGACCCTGGGCAAGGTGACCCAGAAGGTTACGGTGAAGGCAAAGGAAGAGGTGAAGGTGACCTTCGAGGTCGCCAAGAAGTAGGCCGGTCTCCTTCATCAACCGCCCCGGGTTTAGATGGCTGAACAGATCTGGTCGATAGGACCTGTCCTGCTGCTCATCCTCACCGCTGAGTTTGTTAATGGCTGGACGGACGCGCCGAACGCGATCGCTACGGTGGTCTCGACCCGGGTCCTCCCACCTTATCAAGCCCTGCTTATGGCCACGGTCCTGAACATTCTCGGGGCGATGTCAGGGACCGCGGTCGCCGCGACCATCGGCAAAGGGATCGTCGATTCTTCGATCGTCAATCCGGTCACGATCGGCGCCGCGATGGTGGGAATTATTTTTTGGAGCACGGCGGCGTGGTATTATGGCCTGCCTACAAGCGAGAGCCATGCGCTGGTTGCGGGGCTGGCCGGTGCGGGCCTGGCCACTGCCGGTCCCCACGTGCTTCTCTGGGAGGGCTGGAAAAAGGTTCTGATCGGCCTTGTCTTCTCCACCTTTCTCGGATTTCTCGGCGGGATGGTCATCATGCTTGCGATCTACCGGATCTTCTTCAACAGCCGGCCGGGGACCGTGCGCATCTTGTTCAGTCGACTGCAAGTTTGTTCCGCCGCGTTCATGGCGTTTAGCCATGGAAGCAATGACGGGCAGAAGTTTATCGGCGTTTTTACCTTGGCTTTGGTGCTGGCGGGAATTCTGCCTGAATTTCGCGTGCCGTTGTGGGTAATCTTTCTCTGCGGGATTGTCATGGGGGTTGGAACGGCCTGCGGCGGTTGGCGGATCATCAGAACCATGGGGCTCAGGCTCACCAAATTGGAACCCGTGCACGGTTTCGCGGCCGAGACCTCCGCCGCGTTGGTGATCGAAGCCGCCACCCGACTGGGTGTCCCGTTGAGCACGACGCACACGATCAACACGGCGATTATGGGTGTCGGATCGCACCGCAGACTTTCGGCAGTCCGTTGGGGGGTTGCGGGAGAGATCGTAACGGCTTGGATACTGACTTTTCCTGTTTGCGGCCTTATCGCCTACCTTGTCGCGCGGGTCGTTTCCTTTTTGTCCTGACTTGGTTACACCTTGAGCTTATTTTTATAGTAGTTCCAGGCCCGCTCCAGATCGACTGGGGGAAGGGTTTCCGTCTTTCGGGAGGCCGACTCCTCGGGCGAGAGAAAGATCGGAGAGCCGATCTGGAGCGCCCCGTGGAGCATGTCGGCGGCCTCCTCCAGATAGATCGCCATCACCACCGTTTCGGGAATCGTCCTTCCCACCGTCACCTGGCCATTGCCGCGAAGCAAGATGGCCGCCTTTTCCCCCAGGGCGGCG
>JACPSF010000083.1 GCA_016193385.1 Deltaproteobacteria bacterium | reverse complement strand
TCCGCATCGATAGCGGCCATGCAGCCGGTACCGGCGGCGGTGACGGCCTGGCGGTAGACGTGATCCTGAACGTCGCCGCAGGCGAAGACGCCGGGGACGTTGGTGGCAGTTCCCTTGTGCGTGATCAGGTATCCGGTTTCGTCCATCTCTAGCTGACCGGCAAAGAGCTTGGTGTTGGGCTCATGACCTATAGCCATGAAAACGCCATCGCACCTGAAGTCCTCTGTTTTACCCGTCCTTACATTTTTCAGTCTCACGCCTTTGACCCCGCCGTCCTTGGGGTCGCCATAGATCTCCTGAACAACCGAATCCCAGATGAAGGCGATCTTTGGGTTTTTCCTGGCTCGGTCCTGCATGATCTTCGAGGCCCGAAGCTCGTTGCGCCGGTGCACTATGCTCACTTTGCTCGCGTATTTCGTTAGAAAGAGCGCCTCCTCCATCGCGGTATCGCCCCCGCCAACGACGATGACCTCCTTGTCTTTGAAGAAAAAGCCGTCGCAGGTGGCGCAAGCCGATACCCCATAACCCATCAGCTTCCTTTCCGACTCTAAGCCCAGAAGCTTGGCTGATGCGCCAGTCGCTATGATCAGGGCATCACAGGTATACGTTTCCTTTCCTACTGAGACTTGAAAGGGTCTCTGCTTAAGGTTGACTGCTGTGATATCGCCGAAGATCGTCTTCGTGCCGAAGCGCTCGGCCTGCTTCTTAAACTCCTCCATCAGCTCCGGCCCGAGGATCCCCTTGGGAAACCCCGGATAATTTTCCACGTCTGTCGTAATGGTTAATTGGCCGCCCGGCTGGGAGCCCTCGATCACTAGCGGCTCCAGATTGGCCCGCGCGGCATAGATCGCGGCGGTGAGTCCCGCGGGACCGGACCCTAAGATAATCACCCGATAATGGCTTTTTTTCTGCACGGTTTTTATGTAGCATAAAACGATCTTAGGCGGAAGCAGAGATCGATGTTCGACGGAGGAGACAATGGCTAGACTCTCCCACCTTGATGCGGAAGGAAGAGCCCGGATGGTCGATGTGACGGGAAAGGATGTGACCGAAAGGATCGCGGCGGCCCGGGGAAAGATACTCATGCGTCCCGAGACCCTCACTCTGATCATGGAGAAAAAGGTGGAGAAGGGAGATGTCTTCTCGGTCGCGCGCGTGGCCGGCATCATGGCCGCCAAGAAAACTTCCGAGCTGATCCCAATGTGCCATCCCCTGAATATCACCTCGGTGGAAATCGATCTTACCCCGCAGAAAAACCCGCCCCGAGTCGAGATCGAAGCTGTGGTGCGGGTAACCGGAAAAACTGGCGTGGAGATGGAGGCGATGACGGCGGTCGCGGTATCCGGACTGACAATCTACGACATGTGCAAGGCCGTGGACCGCGAGATGTCAATCGGAGAAGTCCGACTGGTCAAAAAAAGCGGCGGCAAGAGCGGGACCTTCATCCGAAAGGAATGATTTTAGATTTTGGATTGCCGATTTTCGATTAATCTAAAATCGCAAATCTAAAATCCAAAACTCTTGACTCGGATTGCCCTTCCGGTGCCGCATGCCCAACGTCTTTCTCAAAAAAGGCAGAGAGAGACCCGTACTGAACGGTCATCCCTGGATCTTTTCCGGCGCCATCGAAAAAACGGAAGAAGACTCAGGAAGCACGGCCATCGCCGACGTGTTCGATAGCCGTGGAAACTGGCTCGCCCGCGGCCTTTACAACCCGAAATCCCAAATCCGCGTCCGGATTCTTACCCGGGAGAAGGAGGAGATCGATTCTTTCTTCTTTTGCCGCCGCCTCTCCCAAGCAGCCGCGCTCAGAGAGAAGTTCCTCTCCCCTTCCACCAACAGCTATCGCCTCGTCAACGGCGAAGGCGATCTTCTGCCCGGGCTGGTTGTCGATCGCTATGGCGATTTCTTGGTCTGTCAGTTCTTTACCGCGGGAATCGACAAGCTCAAAAGAGCTGGCGTGGATGCTCTCTCAAGTTTATTCAAGCCGAGGGGCATCTACGAACGGAGCGAGGGCGGGGTCAGAGACGAGGAGGGGCTTCCGCCTTCGGTCGGCGTTCTCGTCGGTGAAGAGCCTCCCGAGTTAGTCCGGATCGAAGAGAACCAGATCAGTTTTCTCGTCGATGTGAGAAAGGGCCAGAAGACAGGATTCTTTCTGGACCAGAGAGACAATCGCGCCCTGCTTTCATCGCTCGCGCGCGACATGACCGTCCTCAACTGCTTTGCCTACACCGGCGGCTTTGCGGCGTATGCTCTCAAGGCAGGCGCGAAGCGAGTGATTTCCGTGGAGTCTTCAAGGCCGGCCCTGGAGCTCGCGAGAGGGAGTTTCGGCCTCAATGGCTTCTCGGTCGCCGAACAGGATCTCGTCCGCGCGGATGCATTCTCTTACCTCAAGAGCTGCACGGAGCAGTTTGACATCGTCGTCCTTGACCCGCCCGCGCTCGCCCGCAAGCGCGGGGATGTCGCCGCGGCCGCCGGCAGCTATAAGTTCCTAAACCTCCACGCTCTGAGGCTGCTCAAGCCCGGCGGACTGCTCTTTACTTTCTGCTGCTCACAGCATTTGTCCCTGGATCTGTTTCAGAAAATCGTTTTCGGGGCGGCCGTGGATGCCTCCCGCAGAGTCCAGCTCCTCAAAAGATTGGGCCATCCGCCGGACCATCCTGTGAGCCTCCACCATCCAGAAGGGGAGTATCTGAAAGGGTTCCTTTTAAGCGTATTGGAGTGAAAGGCAGGCCTGTGCTATAAAATCCCCGCTGCGGCGAAATGACTCTTATGGCTCGCCCATACCGAACGATCAAAGACTGGCCGGAAGAGGACCGGCCGAGGGAAAAACTCCTCGAGCGCGGGGCTGACGCGCTCACGGATGCCGAGCTTCTTGCGATTCTCCTGAGAACGGGGAATGCCAGCACCGGAGAAAATGCCCTGGATCACGCTCACCTTCTGCTGAAGCAGTTCGGCGGGCTCAGGGGAATCGACGGCGCGCCGGTCGGGGAGTTGCGCGCGCTCAAAGGGATCGGCTCGGCTAAGATCGCCCAGCTCAAGGCCGGTTTGGAGATGGGCCGGCGCCTCGGTCGAACACGATGGGAAGCGGGCAGCCCGCTGCGTTCCTCGGAGGATGTCTTCCGCCATTTCCGCGAGCGGCTGCAAACAGAAACACATGAAATCTTCTACGTGATCCTTCTGACAAACAAAAACCGAAAAATCCGGGAAGTGAAGATCTCAGAAGGCTCGCTGACGGCCTCTCTGGTCCACCCTCGAGAGGTGTACAACCCGGTGATTCGTGAATCGGCGGCCGCCGTCATCTTTGTTCATAACCATCCAAGCGGCGATCCGTCCCCCAGTCCTGAGGACTTGGAGATCACTCGGAGGCTGAAGGAGGTGGGCGAGTTGATGGGAGTGAGAGTCTTGGATCACGTGGTGATCGGCCACGACCACTACTTTAGCTTCAACGACCGCGGCATGCTCTGAGTTTACATCCGCCTCCGGTATGCGATACGAGCAAAAGTAACAAAACGGAATGAGTTCGGACGAGAAAACGATCCAGACCATCCATACCTATTGCGCGCAGTCGAAGTCCCGATGCGGCGTCGTGTGCACTGTGC
>JACPSF010000289.1 GCA_016193385.1 Deltaproteobacteria bacterium | reverse complement strand
CAGGTCAGCTTGCTGCGGGGTAGTTCATTTGCTGAGGATTTGATCTTTGGCTTTTATGCGAGTATGGTCCTTCTCCTCTATTTGATCAATGATCTGTGCGAGGGCTTCAGTATTTAGGATGCCCTTCGTCTTCAGTGCGCGCAAAATTTCTTCCAGGTCAAGATACGACAGGCCGAGAGTGTTGCTGATTTGGGGGTACGAGGTGAAGAGTTTCTCTGCTTGCACCAATTCCCGATAGACTGCTGGGGAGACGTGAACTTTTTGGAAGAGCAACTGGAGAAGGTCCATTCTGCCGATTTTCCCGAAGGTACTGAGGATATCGGTATCTGCGATAGCTACCGTCACGGGAGAGTCTCTTTCAGTTTGGCGTCAATCTCCTCTTTGCTTTTCCCCTCAGTTTCTCGGATGATCCCTCGGGCAGCTAGTACCTCTTTCAACTCTGGTACGGTGAGGCCAGTGACTTCTGCAGCTTTTGCCAACGAGATCCGGCCTTTCCGCCAAAGGGCCACGGCTCCGTCAAGCTTAAGGGCAGGATTTGTATTCAAGTAGAGTCGTAGGGCTTCCTCGTGAAGCACTTTTGAATCGAAGCCATGCTCTTCCATCAGAGCGTCCACCATTTCATCTAGCAAATGAGTCTCCATGAAGAGTCACCTCCTCTCGACCAGCTCTGATTCTACTAGAGGGGATGAGAGGGGGCAAGGAAAAGGAACAAAGATTAGAAAGGCAAGCAGGGGCGAAGGACTAGAGAGGAGGCGATAGTAAGTGGGACGATGAAGCAGGGGCCATGCCACAGCGCAGCCTGGGAGCTCTTCCTGACCGCGCGGGTGGGGGGCCAGGAGGGAGAGTTGGGGAGATCTTTGTACTGGACAGGGGGGATCCGGTGCTGCCTGTGCGGACACGCAGACAGGGAGCATCGTAGACCTGGCCAAGGACCTTGTGGCCCTGTCGGGTCTGGATCCCGAGAGAGACATCGAGATCAAGTTCATAGGGCCGCGGCCGGGGGAAAAGCTCTTTGAGGAACTCTTGAACCCCGAAACCCGGATTCTGCCGACTGCTCACGAGAAGATCATGGTTGTGGAGACGGATCCAGCGGAGTACGGGGGGCTGCAGGAGGGGATCTTTGAGCTTCTGGAATACGCGGGGATCGGAGATGAGGAATCCCTTTTGGCCAAGCTCGAAGCCCTGGTTCCGGGATACATGAGCGGGCAGGATCTGGTGGTGGCCCTCCGGTTGAAGGGTGAGCGGATTTTGCTGGTCGAGAATGACCCGTATACTCGCACGACCTTGAAGCGCATTTTGCAAGCGCGCTACCACGTGTTCGAAGCCGAAAACGACCGCTAGGCTCTTCTGCGTGTGAAGGAGTGCGAGCCTCACCTGGTGATTCTCGACTTTCACCTGCCAAGCGTGAATATCCGCCGGCTGTGCCAGAAGATCAAGCGGGAGAACGGGAACCAGTATCTCCCGATTATCCTGCTGGCGAACTCGGCGGACACGACGAGCCTCAATCAAGTCCTGGCTATGGGAGCCGATGACCGGCTCTACAAACCCATCCCCGTCAGCATCCTGGAGACCCGCGTGAAAAGCCTTCTCCAGCGCGAGAAGGCCCGGCGCCAGGCCCCGTCCCATCCTGCCGCATCGTGAGAGCTAAGGGCTGAGAGCTAAGGGCTGAGAGCTAAGGGCTGAGAGCCAGAAAGCGGACCCCCTCACCCAGACCCTCTCCCCCGGTGGGGACGAGGGGGGGAGGATGTGGAGGTGAATCATCCAGCACAAGGGGGGAGGAGGTGTAATGATGTCTTCCTTCCCCAAATGAGGGAGGGGGCATAGTTCCGTCGCGTCGCAGATTTTCCCCCTAAGGCGGGCTTTGCCCGCAACCCAAAGTGGCATAAACTTATGACACGCATTTGCGTCACATCTTACGACGGAACAGTCTAATAGTAACTTCTCCTATGGCTTTAACGGACTGGGCAAGTCCTGCTCTACAGAGGAATGTCCAAGGAAGAGTGAGTTGGCGAAGAGGATGGAGCAAGGGGAGCTGAATACGTCAGAATGCGTCCGATTATTGACAGCAACTATCGACCAAGCTATATAGTGAGCACAACTGGGAAGAAGCATGTCTTTGAAAACTGTCAAGGGAGTTAGAATGGAGAAACCCATTGCATCTGAAGAAGAATGAGGAATGGACGTAAGAGCCATACGCCGGTTAATTTCCGAGGGAAAGTATGAGCTCTCAAAGCATGCGGAGAGGGAACGAGAAGCCGATATGATCTCGGTCCGGGAGTTGGAAGATGCCTTGAAGAACTGTGAAATTATCGATGATTATCCAGATGACCCTCGGGGACCGAGCTCTCTGGTTCTGGGATTTTCAGGTGTGAGACCTATCCATGCTGTCTGTAGTATTAAGGAAGATCCTGAGGAGCTTTTTCTTATCACGGTATATGATCCTTCCAAGCGGCCAGAACACTGGATGGACCATTACAGGCGGAGAAGGAGGTGATTCTGTGACTCGGTTGTATCATCGGTGCCATTTCTGCGGAGGCGAGGTGGTCGAGCAACGGGTGACGGTGGACTATCGCTGGGGCGAAGCGTTCTTGGTGGTCATTCGCAATGTGCCGGCTGGGGTCTGCCAGGTGTGTGGGGAGCAGTATTTGAAGGCCGAGGTAATCAAGGAGATGGAAAAGGCGGCCCATTCTCCGGAGAAGGCAGAGGAAGTCCTTCAAATTCCTGTCAGGGATCTGAAGGTAGCGTAGGATTCGATCGTCGAGGGAAGATTGGTGCCGACGTAGGGTGACCCTTGACTTCCGCTCCCTAAGCAGGAATAGCCCCCCTCGATACCGGAAGATCGAGCGGGAGAATGGGAACGAGGGGCTTCCCATCATTCTGCTGGCGAACTCGGCGGACACGACGACCCTCAGTCAGGTCCTGGCCATGGGAGCCGACGATCGGCTCTACAAACCCATCCCCGTGAACATCCTGGAGACGCGGGTGAAGAGCTTGCTGGAGCGCGAGAAGGCCCGGCGCCAGAGCCCCCCACCTTTCTCCTCCCCCACAAAAGGGGGAGGAGGGGTTATTCCCGCCGCATCGTAGAAAGAGCTTAGAGCTAAGTGCTTAGTGCTAAGGGCCAGAAAGCGGACCCTCTCACCCAGACCCTCTCCCCCGGTGGGGCGAGGGGATTATTTTGCCCCTAAATCGGGCCTGATTTAAGGGCACGTTGCTGGATTTTGGCAGTTGATTCTTAGTGGGGAAAGACCCTCAAGGCTCGTTGCCGACCTGGACCAAATCGATAGGTAAGAAAGTGCGTATCGAAGGCCAACGCATCTGTGATCCCTGACCGTTCCATCAGGGCAAAGGTGGTACAGTCCACGAAGCTGTACGTCTGATCAGGAAAGGCGTGGACGATGTGCCAAGCGGCCTCGAGATCAACAGGCTCCACAAGCAGGATGGGAATTCGCGTTTCCCTCAGGGTTTCCCAGAATGTCAGGGCCGCGGACCGGCCCAGGTGAGAGTGGAGGAGTGCCCACGTTTCCGCCAGAATGAGATCAGTAGTAATGAAAGGCGTCTGCCCCGCATGCTCCCTGTAGAACCGGCTTGCTTCCTCGTGGTGGCGGTCGGAGCTATCGGCGATGGCGTACCAGGCTCCCGTATCAACGAGCATGCTCATCGCTTAAGGCTTCACCTAGATACTGATCATGGCGGTCAGCGACGTCTTTCCGGCCGCTCGACCCGAGGGCGATGATTTTGAAGTAGGCTTTGGATGGAGGGGCAGGTGGTCTATGTCGCTCCTCGATGTGCTTCTCCACAAGACGTCGCATAAGTTCGGCCAAAGAAATCCTTTGGGCTTTCGCCTCGGCCTGCAACGCGCAAAGTTGTTCCGAATCTAAATAAACCATCGTTCGTGCTTTCATCTTTTACTCCTGGCTCTTTCTCTAGAAATGACATTATAATGCTAATGCAGTGTATGTCAAGTTCTAATATGAGGAGATATAAGAGGTTTTGATTCAGGATGGGTCCTGTGGGACATCAACGAAAACTGGGAGCGTTATGTGAAAGCCTTTTTGCGGAAGGGAGCCAAACAGTGAAAGCGTACAGTCGGTTCGTAGCCATGCTCGGCTCTGAGTTCCATCGTTACCTGATGCAGCACCCGGAGAAAACTAAACAGATTCCAGGCAATGCGCTGGTGATCTTTCAGGTAGAGGGAGAAGAAGGTTTTAATCGGTGGAGTCAGGAGACCGCCTTAAAGAATCGTGAGGAAGGCCAGCCGGCAGTCTATATTTCGGTCAGGAGTTGGCGGGAGCAGCCTTCTCTTGATGTGGTTCGAATCAAGCGAGCGGTGGCTTGATCTGCGTGCTGCCGGGGCAGGGGGATGCCGTGAACATTCTGGAGATCCGGGTGAAGATCTTGCTGGAGCGGGAGAAGGCGAGGCGCCAGACTTTCCTGCCTTCCCCCCCGAAAGGGGGAGGCGGGGTCATACCCGCGGCGTCGTAGAAAGAGCTGAGGGCTAAGAGCTAAGGGCTGGAAAGCGGACCCCCTCACCCATACCCTCTCCCCCGATGGGGGCGAGGGGGGGAATCTGAACTTACAAGGGCCTTCCGGAAACGGGGAGCCCTTTTGTGTTTCTTTGACCTGGTTTCCGCGAAGCGGCGCAATGGGGATCATGGGTGAGAGGTCTTAAGCAATGGAGGTGGAGTAACGCAACAAGGGACAGGAGGTTTTCAATCACTGCGGGTTTGATTCCCCGCAGCTTGCTG
>JACPSF010000082.1 GCA_016193385.1 Deltaproteobacteria bacterium | reverse complement strand
CTACGGCAGGGCTCCCGACCGTGTGCCAGCCGGCATCGGTTCTTCCCTCCAGGAAGGCCTGGGCACCGGCCTGCAGGTCAGAGACGGGGACCTTTACGATATCGCTGTACGTAAAGCCCGCTGTAGCCAGTGCAGCAGTGCTGCTCAACCTCACAATGGGTGTTCCCGGGTAGTCGGTTGGAATCCTCTTCCCTTTCAAATCCGCTACCGTCTCGATGAGCGCATCTTTGAGGACGTAGAAACTAAGTTGCAGTGTGCCCCCGACGATGAGGATCCGGGTATTCTTGAACGGCCTTTTGTAAAGGATGACCCCGTTGTAAGAGGTGGCGGCGTCGGGGCTGGTCAGGATTCCCATGTCTGTGTCACCGGTATCCATCGATGGGAGCCAGGCAGGGGGACCTGCAAAGGGCTGGACACGGACCGTTATGTGGGTGTGACGGCTGAGGACCGAGGCAATGCTGGCCCCAATCGCGTTGGACGAACTTCCGACCGCGTGGGTCGCCAGAGTGGCGCTGCGCGTCATGGCGCCGAAAGCCTGGACTGTCAAGAACATGACGACGGCCATCAGCGGAGAAATTCGCCCTAATACCCTTTTCATGTCTCTCACCTCTCCCTTGTTGCCGGCTTTGTTGAGCACGGACAGTCTTGATCAACAATTAACCCCAGCGGGATAATCGCCAATGTTTCTATTTCCCCATCAATTTTAACTGTAGGATCTCCATCTCCTCGCTCCAGACTCCTTTTTCCTTGAAGAATCGGATCGCGCCGGGATGGTACGGAATCGTAGCTCGTGAGCTGACCATCCTTTCCCGTGTCCACTCCTTCAGTGTGGGATACGCAGCGCCCAAATCCTGGTTATAAACCCACAGGGCCTTGACCACCTCGTAGGCCGCCTCGTCACTCAACCCCTTGGAGGCCACGAGATAAACGTCGTTGGTTAAGACCACGGTCTCTTTCACGATCCCTGCCGCCGATCCCGCTTTGAGAATACTTGGGTAACTTCCCGGATAGATATCGGCCATTCGCCTCGCTCCCTCCGGCGTGGAAACGACAGAAACAAACCTCACCCCTCCCTTGCGGGCATTGGCTTCCTCTACGGCAGGGCTCCCGACCGTGTGCCACCCGGCATCGGTTCTTCCCTCCAGGAAGGCCTGGGCGCCGGCCTGAAGGTCAGAGACAGGGACTTTCACGATGTCATCGTACGTAAGTCCCGAAGCGGCAAGGGCCGCAGTACTGCTCAGTTTGACAATCGGGGTTGCGGGAAAGTCCGTAGGAACTCTTTTGCCCCTCAGGTCAGCTACTGACATCATACTGGCTTCTTTGGCGACATAGAAACTCAGGGTCAAGGTACCGCCAACGATCAAGATTCGACTATTCCTAAAGGGCCGCTTGTAAATGAGGATCCCTCTATAGGAGGTGAGCGAGTCCGGGCCTGTGAGGACTCCCATATCCGTTTCCCCTCTATCCATTGAGGGAAGCCACGCCGGAGGACCGGCATAGGGCTGAACCCGGACGGCGATCGGCGTGTAGCGACTGATAACTGTACCAATGCCAATACCCCAGGCGTAGTTTTGGCTCCCGACCGCAGCCGTGGCCAAATCCGCGCTGCGGGCCATCGCGCCAAAAGCCACAAACGGCGTTAGAATAATCGTGGCGACTAGTAAGGCAGAACAAAAAATCCTCTTTTTCATCTTTTCCATTTTTCTTTCTTAGCTCCTACGGCCGCGGAACGTATCCCTACGCCCGTTGCCCCCTTAAGGTCCTGGTTTCCTCTAGATCGATCGCCAACGTCTTTGAATTTATAGCCACCTTGTAAATCCCGCGGGCGGTCTCTAGGCTCACGAATTTGTTGATCACGTCCCACCGAACTTTTTCGGGGTCGCGTTCAGCAGCGTTACCGACACCGGCTCCCCCGCCGCTGATCTTTAGCAGGGTATCTCCTGGCTGGAGTTGATATATCCTGCGGCCTCGGATTTTTGTCTGTTCGCCGTCGCGGATCATGTAACCGCGTGAGGTCGGATTGGGCTCCCCCCCAAGGGCGCCGGGCGCGCGGACGACCTCGCCGTCCATACCCCCTGTGTTCATTCCGGCCTCGGTCCCTTCGTTCGTAGCTTCCCAGTGGACGCCGGAAGCGCCACGCCACTTACCGGCGCCTGATGTGTCCGTAGCAAACTCCCAGCGCACAAACCTCCACGGAAAGCGCATCTCCATCTCTTCCACGTTCCCTCGCCTGACTTCCCCCAAAGCGCCGATGGAGCATGCCCCCTCATATCCGTCGAAGCCGCGCACCGCTCCGGCGCCACCGTCCGTGTCAGAAGTTGTGACCGTGTACTTTTCACTGGTTCTGGGATCGAGACCGTAGATATAGTGCGAGTAGTGCAATCCCCAGCTAGCAATGGCTCGCTCAGGGATTGCTTTAGACATGGCCATGACGACCGCCTGGATAATCTGGTGTCCCATGCTAACCGGCGAGGCGCCCACGGGGGCGGGATACTGGGAATTGAGAACAGAGCCGGGAGGAGCGTAGATCGTGAACGGCCTCAAGCTCCCTTCGTTGTGGTATTCTGCCAGCGACGGATCGAGAAACATAAACAGGGCCGAGAGGGTATTGCTGAAAGTGGAATTAAAGACGCAGTTCACAAACCCTTTGCGCTGCTTGTCGCTCTTGGAGAAATCGACCTTCAGGGTATCTCCCTTCACGGTGATCTCGCAGCGCACCCAAACGCGCACATCATGTTCCGTACCGTCTTCGTCCGTAGCGGCCTCCCCATAATAAACTCCGTCGGAGATTTTCTCGATCGAGGCCCGCACCGCTCTCTCCGTGCGCGCCATCATCTCTTCAATGCAGGCCAGAACAGTTTCCTTGCCGTACTTATCCAGCAACGCTGCAATGCGCTGCTCGCACAGGCGGGTGGCGGCGATCTGGGCGTAGTTGTCGATCCGGGTCCCCTGAGGCCAGCGCACATTGTTGAGAATCAGCTCCATCAGGTCCTTACGTTCCCTGCCCTCCTCGAAAACCTTGATGCCAGGGATCAAAATTCCCTCGGCGTGAATGTCATAGGCGTTGGGGTAGTAGGCGGCAGGATAAGAGCCTCCGCTATCCATCTGATGGGCCCGGCACAGAGTGAAGAACAGGAGCTCGTCCTTGTAGAAGACCGGGCTGTAGAAGCCCCAGTCCGGGACATGGCAGCAATAGCCCTTATAGGGGTCGTTCACGAGAATCACGTCGCCGGGTTTCAAGTTTCCCTTGAACTTGTTCAGCACATACTCCACGGAAAGTTTCCCACCCAGGTATTGGATCGAGAGACCGATGGGGATGGCGACTGTCCGCCCTTCAGCATCCCAGATGCCAATGGAGATGTCCTGGATCGCTACGATCAGATAACTCTGGGCAGTCCGCTCGATCACGTGGCGCATCTCCTTGCAGATGCTCTGGAACGAGTGCCATACGGTGGCCAAGGTCATAGAATCTATTTGGCCAACAGCCATTGCGATTCACCTCCGGGTAAGGATGTAGTTGTTCACACAGGCTGGCCTGTGCGCCGGTTGTTTGGGGAGAAAGCTTTTGTTAAGGCGAGCAACTTCCATGCCACAGGCACGTTAATTCTGTGTTGCTTAGTTGGCTTGCAGGCTCATACCATTTCAAGCAGATAGGCGGAAACAAAATTCCTTGATATTTCCCAACGGTAAGAAGAGGTGCTCTGCCCGTTCTTATTTGTAGGAATCATCATGTTCCATGTTCGGGCACATCTTAGTGGCCCCCACAGGAGACTTCATCCATAGCCATAGAGCAAAATCGCCGCTGCCCTATTGTCGTCGCTGAAGGAATAGAGCCCTTTCCGATAAGGATGACGAGCTTGTCGACAGCGTCGCACGAGAGTTCAGCGGCAGCCAGCGGTTCAGGACGGTACGGACGGAGAGCGGGAAACAATGGCACAATCCTTGCTCCGGGCAATACTAGACTGTAATTCGCCTGGAAGTCTCCCTACCTGCAGTAAGTCGAGGTGAATCTCATGATTCAAAATCTGCGCAACAAAATGGGTGCCGATACCACGCGCGATGACGTCTGGATTCCCAGCGTCTGCCGGGTGTGCTCGAACTCCTGCGGAATCAAGGTCCACCGACGCAACGGCGTGGTGGTAAAGATAGAGGGCGATCCACACAACCCGCACAACAGCGGCAAGATCTGCGCCAAAGGGATGGCTAACGTGATGAGCCTCTATGATCCGGCTCGCCCCCAGAAGCCGCTGGTAAGAACTAACCCACAAAAGGGCGTCGGGATCGACCCAAAGTGGAAAGAGGTGAGCTGGGAAGAAGCTCTGGAGATGGTCGCTGCCAGGATGCGGGCAGTGGTCAACGACGATCCGCGCAAGCTGGTCATTCTGCGGGGCACCGGCGAGCCTGACTGGACGATGAGCGCTATGGGGGCCTTTGCCAAGGCGGTCGGCACACCGAACTGGGCGGGTGGTCCTTTTTTCGCCACGCATGTTGATGCTTGCTATTTGATCAACGGGACTATGCATGTCGAGATGGATCTGCCCCGCTGCCGATATCTGATTCTCTTTGGCTCTCAGCGTGGCGGCGTTGTCGGTCACGACACCATGCGCGCGGCCAGGGAGATCGCTGAGGCACGTGACCGGGGCATGAAGCTCGTGGTGGTAGACCCTATTTGCACTCCGATCGCCTCGAAAGCGAGCGAGTGGGTACCCATCCGGCCGGGCACCGATGGGGCGATGGCCCTATCCATGGTGCACGTCCTGGTGAACGAGCTGGGTATTTTTGACCGGAAGTTCCTTCAGAGTTACACCAATGCGCCGTATCTCGTCGGCCACGACGGGCGGTACCTCCGGGAGCAGGCCTCTGAGAAGCCGCTGGTATGGGACGAGGATTCGAAGCGTCCTTGCGCCTTCGACGAGTGCGGCTCTCCTGCGCTCGAAGGGAGGTTGCAAGTTGACGGTCAGTCTTGTGAGCCGGCCTTTTCCAGGCTGAAAGCGCACTTGAAGCAATATTGCCCAGAGGAGATGAGCAAAGTCACCACCGTGGCGCCGGAGCAAATACGCCGGCTGGCCCGCGAGTTTGGCGAGGTGGCGAGCATCGGTAGCACCATCGTGATCGATGGGAAGGAATTGCCTTATCGCCCGGCGTGCACCTTCTGCGACAGCCGGGGTCTTTCTTCCCACCAGTTCGGCCTTTGGGCGAGCATGAGCGTTCATTTGCTCAACCTGGTGGTAGGAGCGTTGGACGTCCCGGGTGGCAGTCTGAGCACCAATATCCTAGGCCCGGGTGAGAGGCTGCGGGTAGAAGAGAGTTCTGAGGGGCTGGTGGTGGCCCCCGGCGAAGTGCGCTCGTATCCTCCGCGGCGGCCCAAGCCTCCCCAAACAGTGAACCTGCGCGAGCTGTTTCCTCTGGCACGAGCCATGGGTACGGTCATGATGGGGCTGAGCCTCGTGCAGCATCCTCATCTGTTGCCCTATAAGCCGGAAGTTCTCATCCTGAATAACTTCAACATGATGATGTCGGGGGTAGACCCACAGATGCTGGCTCAGGCTGTGAGCAAGTTCAACTTCGTGGTTTTTTTAGGTGACAGGCTGCACGAAACCGCCGAGCTTGCCGATGTTTTTCTCCCGCTGCCTCATCCGGCGCAGAGGCTGGACTTTCCGATGAACTCGATGCGAGGGTGGATCAACGGCGACCAATGGTATTTTACTTTAAGGCAGCCGGTGCTTCTGAAGGAGGACGGAGGCAAGCACCCTCTGGACATCTATTTGGAACTGGCTGAGCGGCTTGGAGTGCTTGATGAGTTCATGCCCCAATTGAGCGCAGCACTCGGCTTGAAAGAACCGTACCGGCTAGAGGCCAATCGAAAGTATTCCGTGGAGGAAATTCTTGATCGTCGGATAAAATCCACCCTTGGCCCGGATCATGGGCTGGCCGAGCTCCGGGAGAGCGGTTTCGTCGCGTTTCCGCGGACGCTTGCCGAGAAGTTCCCCAGGCCTTTGGTCAAACTGCCCCGTGTCCATGTTTACTTCGAGTTCCTACCGGAGGTGGGCCAGCAGTTGGCCACGATAGCCGCCGAGGCGGGATTGCAGGTGGACACCAGGGGTTTTCAGGCCGTGCCCTGCTGGTTCCCGTGCGCCGCCCAGGAAACTCCACCGCAATATGATCTCATCGCTGTCAACTACAAGCTGCCTTTTCATGCCAAGACCATGACGCAGGACAATCCGTGGCTCGTTGAACTGGCTAGCCACCACCGCTATGCTTATAAGCTGCTCATAAACACGCAGACGGCTGCACGGAAGGGAATTGCCGATGGAGATGAGGTGGTGCTGGAGACCAGCGCCGGCGCGAGCGTCCAGGGTATTGTTAAGGTTTCCGAGTGCATTCACCCGGAGGTCATTGGCATAGCGTCGGCCTTTGGCCACTGGGGCCTCGCACGACGCATCGGGCGACACCGGGGAGTTCACTTCAATTCCTTGGTGCCGTACCGGCTGAGCCAGATAGACCCGATGGCCGGTCTTATGGATGCTTGCGTAAAGGTCAGAATAAACAAGGTTGAGACGCTTAAAGGGGGAGGTCAACACTGATGCTCCGGAGCTTGAGGATTTTTTTGCCCTTCTTGGCGATAGCGCTGCTCGTTTCCCGACCAGTTCTCGGACAGGATGCGAAGCTCATCGAGGCAGCGAAAAAAGAGGGAGGAAAGGCCGTCGCCTACGGCTCGCTTGAGACGGAGACCTATGAGCCGGTGGCAAAAGCCTTCGAAAAAAAGACCGGTCTAAAGGTGGAATATTGGAGGGGCTCCGCCACTAAAGTCATGGATCGGGCCTTGAGCGAATATCGCGCGGGAAGACCGATATTCGATCTCATCATCACAAACAGAAACCCCATGGATCTCATGAAAGATGCCGGCATCTTCATCCGCTACGAATCGGCGAGCTGGAAAGCGTTTACCCCGGACGTGATCGATGCATTCTTTGGTCCCGCTTATCGTTATAATGTCTTCGGTATGCTTTACAACACAAAGCTCATCAAGCCTGTGGATGCGCCGAAATCATTCGAGGACCTCTTGAAACCCCAATACAAGGGCAAGATTGTGGTCTCAGATCCGACCCAGCACACCACTTTCGTTCAATGGTTGGCGAACCTCCACAAAATCATGGGAAAAGAAAAGGCCGACAAATTCATCCGCGGTCTTGCGGCGACTAAGCCCCTGATGGTGGAATCTTTCCTTCCTGCCGCCAGGCGCGCGACAACCGGGGAAACACCCATCGCCATGGGTTTCCTAAAATGGGTCTATATGTTTACCCAAAGGGAGGGCGCGCCTCTCGATTACATCCGGGAGCCCATTCATTTAGGGGAGGGCCATTTTATTGCTTTAGGCAGCAAAGCGCCTAATCCCAGCACCGCTAAGGCTTTCCTGGATTTCTTCTTGGGTCAAGAGGGGATGAAGATTATCGCTGAGGAGGGTGAGTTCGTGCCTCTGAAGGGGCTCGTTCCCAAGGTCCCGGGTTCCGACAAGTGGAAGGTCGTGATGATGGATGAGTTGAGCAGCCTCCGTTCACCCTTCGACGAACTCAGGGCGAACGGAGCAGCCCTTGAAATCATTCGCGATTTTCCGTTCATGCTGAGGCTCTCGAAGCATGAAAAACACTTTTTCCGCACCCTGCTAGAGCTAAATGGGCCATAAGAATGCCGTCCTAGGGCGAGTAGCCCCTGCCATACGGATATGGGGTCGACCGCTAGAAGCGTGCAGCCAGCCTTTTAACTGGTTTGTAATCGCACTGGCAGGGATACTCGCGTTTCTCGCATTATATCCAAGCGTTTTTCTCTTCTATGGGAGCCTGGTGGATTCTCCCCTGGGCGTTCCGGGCCGTTTTACTTTGAAAAACTATGCCGACGCATTCCTGGACCTGGAAGCTTACCAGCTCATGCTCACCTCGTTTATCTTCGGCATAGGCGCGTCCGGGCTATCAGTAATTTTCGCTCTGATCCTCGCGTGGATTACGATCCGGACGAACGCGCCTTTCCGCAGGCTCTTCGAGCTTACCGCCATCATTCCCAATATCATCCCCCCAATCCTAATAGCGATTTCTTGGGTTTTGCTCCTCAACCCGAGCAACGGCCTTCTCAATGTCCTCCTGATGTGGATATTCGGCCTCGCAAAGGCTCCGTTCAATATTTACTCGATTCCCGGCCTGATATTTGCCGAAAGCTTAATTCTCACTCCGCTGGCCTTCCTCATCATTGCCGCAGCCCTAAAAAGCATGGATCCGGCCCTGGAAGAATCAGCCAAAACGCTGGGGTCCGGTGAGCTCGGCGTCGCAACCCGCATTACCTTTCCTTTGATGAGACCCGCTATCCTGGCGGCCTTGACTTTGAACTTTGTGAGGGCCGTCGAGAGCTTTGACACTCCAGCAATTATTGCGCTACCCGCACGGATAGATGTTTTCACCACTAAGATCTGGCGAGAAGCACTGGGGTCTTTCCCCGCAAACCACAACTTGGCCGCCGCCTACGGAGTGGGTCTCCTGGGGATTGCTCTGATCTTTGTCTATCTCTATCGCCGCTTCACCTCCCGGGTTGAAAGTTTCTCCACAGTGACCGGCAAGGGTTTTCGGCCGCACCAGATCGATCTCGGCCCGTGGCGCTACTCAGCTTCGGCCGTCGCCTTGCTCTTACTCATCATGATGGTGGTCCTTCCATTCATCATCCTGATCCTCACCTCAACTCTTCCCTACTATCATGTCCCGACCTGGGAGACCTGGCAGACTCTCACGCTCAAACACTACCGTTATATTTTCCAGAACGGGAGGGTTTACCGCGCGTTTGGAAACAGTCTATTTCTGGCCACGGTCGGCGCTACTCTATGCATGTTCCTGGCAAGCCTTACCGCCTATGTCACGGTGAAAACCAAAATTAAAGCGAGGGGGTTCTTGGAGGGACTCGTCTTTATTCCCTGGGCATTTCCAGGGACGGCTCTGGCCATTGGTCTTCTCTGGGCCTACGTCGACTTCCCTATTCCCATTTACGCGACGATCTGGATTCTTATGATCGCCTATGTCACCCGATTTATCCCCTATGGACTGAGGGCGGTGACCAGCACCATCATTCAGATCCACAAGGAGTTGGAGGAGGCGTCGGTCTCTTGCGGCGCCGGCTTTTTCGCCACGTTCCGCCGGATTGTCTTCCCCTTAATGCGCCCGGGGATCATGGCCGGATGGATCATCCTCGCCACTATCTACATGCGTGAATTCAGCGCCTCGATCTTCCTCTACAGCCCCGCATCCGAGCCATTAGGTCCACTTCTCTACTTCCTTTACATCGACGGCATGCACGGCCCCATGGCAGCTCTGGGCTTCGTCATCTCCGTCGTGTGCATAGTCCTGATCGCCGTTGCCCAGCCCTTCTCCCGCTGGGAGACGAAATAGGACCTCCCATGATCCCTATTTTTTTGCCTGGGATATAAGTTCCTCGTAGAATCTGGTTTTTTGAACGCGCCCTACGGGCGCCTCATCCACCGTTCTCAGTCTCAGGTTCCTGGCGAGCGACCTAAGCACCACCTCCTTTTGAACCGGATTATGGATCAATGCAACGGCCTCGAGAGTCCCGCGAAGGACCGCGTCAACTGTCTGAGGATACTTCTTGAGATAGGAGCGCTGCGTAACGAGGGACAGCCCCTGGTAGGGGATCGGCACCTTTCCTAAATCAAGCAGAACCCGCAGCCCTTTTGCCTGGGCAACACCGCTGAAGGTATAACCCAAGGGAGCCCCGTCGATTCTTCCCGCCACCAAGGCCTGCGTCAGAACGGACTGATCACCTACAATCATCAATTGAATCTTATCCCGCGTGGGTTCCAGCCCCAGGTGTTCGAGGGCCAGCATCGCAAAGGTCCAGACCCCGCCCCCGATGCTCTGGACACCAACTCTTTTTCCCCTGAGGTCCTCACCCTTTCTGATATCGGGCGTCACCACAAAGTCGCCGTCCGCACGGTTGACAACGCCAGCGAAGAAAGCCACATCCATCCCTCCGGCAACGGCGCCCAGGACCCCGCCCGGGCTCGCGTACGCCATCTGGATATCCCCTGAGGCAAGGGCGGCCATAGTTTGAGGCCCGCTACGGATTGCGATCACCTCAACTTCTACACCGTGTTTGCGGAAGATCCCCTGCTCGGCGCCGATCCACAAGGCCGCAATCTTTTCGTTGAAAGCCCCATGGGCAATGCGTACCAGAGGCAGGTCTGCCGCCTCTGAGAAAGATGCCAAGAGACATGAGACAAAAAAGACAAAAGCTAGAATTGTTTCTTTCATGGCTAAGGCACTCCTTTGAATGAATCCGCCGGCCCATTTGAGAGAACAGGGCCGGAGAGTATCTGATGAGGTCTTGTGATGTCAACTTGAGGCGAGCCTCCAGACAGAACTAGACATTTCCTCCGGCTTGGAGTAAGAGGCGGCTTGAACTATAGTGACGGAATTAAATAAGTTGACATCAAATCCCCCTTTCTCCCCCTTTACCAAAGGGGGAGAAAGGGGGATTTGAGAGGGGATGGAGGAATTATGGTAATTTTCTTTTTTCCTTCACTATAATTGGCAGTTGGGGGGTTATTCCGATGAAATCATCGCCGTTGTTGTTTGCTATCGCGATCGGACTTGCCTGGAATGTGCCGGCTGCTGCGCGAGAATCATTTTTTAAAGGGAAAACGGTCCGTGTGATCGTGGGCTTTAGCCCGGGTGGCGGCTTCGATGTCTACAGCAGGACTATCTCCCGGTACATCGGCAGGCACATTCCGGGGAATCCAACCGTCATCGTGGAGAACATGACCGGGGCCGGAAGCCTGATCGCGGCCAACCACGTCTCTAAGGTGGCCATTCCCGATGGCCTTACGATCGGAAACATAAATGGGGGACTCTTCATCCAGCAGCTCCTGGGTTGGCCGGGGATCGAGTTTGACGCTCTTAATTTCAATTACCTCGGGGTGCCGGTAAGAGATAAAACTGTCTGCGTCCTGACCAGGACGAGCGGCATAACGAGCTTGGAGAAATGGATGGCCTCCAAGGCGCCTGTCAAATTGGGCGCAACCGGGCCTGGCTCCCTGACGCACAACGTTCCCAGGATCCTCAAGGAGGCGCTGGGTCTCTCTATCCAACTTGTCACGGGATATAAAGGCATAGCCGATATTCGCCTCGCGGCCGAAAGCGGGGAGCTGGCCGGGGCCTGTGGCTGGACCTGGGATTCGCTTAAAGCAACATGGACTAAAGCCTTGGAATCGGGAGACGCGGTGGTGGTGCTCCAGACAGTGCCGCAACCTCATCCGGAGATCCCAAAAGTTCCCTTGGCAATCAACTCTGCTAAGACCGAGGACGCGCGTCAATTGATTCAATCGGGTATCCATGATGTATCCGACGTGACCTATTCCTACGTTGTCCCTCCCGGCACGCCCAAAGAGCGGGTGCAGATTCTTCGTCGAGCTTTCATCGATACCATGAAGGATCAGGAGTTCCTGGCGGACGCCAAGAAATCCAGGCTGGGCATCGATGCTTTGACCGGTGAAGAGCTGGAAAGGACCGTAGCCAGGCTCTTTAAGACGGCTCCAACCACGGTAGCCAGGCTGAGAGAGGTGCTCAAATAGATCGGCGGCGAACCAATCAAGTGGCCAGCAGACCGACCGATAGAAAGGAAATAAAATGGTGAAGACACCGTCTAGCGAGATTTTAGCCGCTGCCAATGCCAAGAGCCGGACTCTGCGGGAGCTCGTCCGCGCGCCGAAGATTCTCGTCATGCCCGGCGCCTACGATGTCCTCAGCGCTTTGCTGTTCGAACAGCTTGGCTTTCGGGCGGTCCAGTGTACCAGCGGTGGGATTGCGGCTGTCCTGGGTTATCCGGATGGGGAAGTGATCAGCCGGGAGCGCACCGTGGAGATTACCGGTCAAATTGCCGAAGCCGTTTCCGTGCCGGTGAATGCCGATGGCGAAAGAGGCTATGGAGACGCCAATCAAATCGGTGACACGGTTAGGGCGCTGGTAGCCGTGGGGAGCGCCGGCATGAACGTGGAAGATGGTGCTGCGGCGAAAAAGAACGAGCCCCGCCGCCTGGTCGACGTCGCCGAGCAACTGGAGAAAATTGCCGCGATCATGGGAGCGAAGCGCGATCTGGGGAGCGAATTTTTTCTCAACGCGCGGGTAGACGCATTCCTGGTCATGACCGATGATCCGAAACGGATTCTGGATGAGTCAATCCGGCGCGGGAACCTCTACGCGCAGGCCGGGGCTGATTGCATTTTTTTCTTGCACGTGTCCGCCCGTGAGACTATCCGCCAGCTGGTTCGTGAGATCAAGGCGCCGGTAAGTATTCTGGCGGGGCCGGAGTGCCCGGGGCTGGACGACTTGCAGGATCTCGGAGTGGCGCGAGTGAGTTACGGCGCCGCTTTTACCAGAGCCGCCATCGGCGCGGTTAGGCGTCTCGCGCTCGAGATACGCGATTCCGGAACCATCACGGCTCTTAAAGATGCGATCTCTTCCCAGGATATGAGGGCGTTGGTCAGCCGCGGGCGATAACTTTTCTGGGGAGGTTATGACGCACCGCTGCTCACGGGCACAGGCCGCTTATGCGGTTTCTTTCTCGTGCGCGATCTTTCCGTCCACAACGGTGGCGAGCACTTGAATCTCCTTGATCTTTTCGTCCGGCACCGCCAGGGGGTCGTCCGACAAAACCACCAGATCGGCCAGTTTGCCGACCTCGATGGAACCTTTGATCTTCTCCTCGAAAGTGCTGTACGCGCCGTCGACGGTGTAGGCCTTGAGCGCCGCCTCGCGGCTGATCGCCTGTTCCGGGCCGAGCGCCTCGCCAAAGAAGTTCTTCCGAGTCACGTACATATACATGCCGATCATGGGCGACATACCGACATCAGTGCTGCCGTTAATCCTCACGCCACCCTCCAGCCAGGTCCGGTTCGCAAACAGGTTGGCAACCCGCTTTTCCCCCCAGAACTGCTTGTAGTAGTGCGACTGGGTCCATAAAACCGGCTGTTGGGTTGAAACGATGACGCCCAGGTTCCGCGCCCGTTCCACCGAGCGCGGAGTGGGAAAAATGCCCCCATGAGTGATGAGCCAGCGCCGGTCCCGAATCGGGATCCGCTTGTTCACGCTCTCGTAAACGTCCAGCACTAGCTCCATGGCGGCGTCGCCGGAGGCGTGAACCTCCATCTGATAGCCCACATCAGCCGCGCCATGGCAAATGGCCAGGAGCGTTTCGCGATCATGACGCAGGAGTCCCTTCCAGTTGGGGCCGAACTTATCTCCGGCGTAGGGTTCGTGCATCCACGGCGCTTCAATGAGACCGTCGGAATGGAGTTCGCCGATAGAGCCCACGCGCAGCCAGGCATCGCCTTCCCCTGTGATCGCGCCTAGATCGCGCACCGCCTTGGCGATATCGGTTACCTGATGAAAGTAGTTTGAGCTCCCCACGAGATTCGCCTGCCAGCGGACCGGAAGTCCCTCGGTGCCCCGAAGCTCCTTGAGAAACCGCAGCACCTCACCGGACTGGTTCACGATGCTGGTGATGCCCTCGCGAAGCAGGCGGCGGTTCATCGCCTTGATGGCGCTGAGCCAATCATCGGCCGTCGCCCGTGGTAGTTGAGGCAAAACCAAGTGGTAGACGGCGTTGTCCAGAAGCCAGCCGTTCAACTTGCCGGTATCCGGATCCTTGAAAATATAGCCGCCGCTCGGCGGGAGGGTTTCCTCCGTTATTCGGAATGCCTCCAGCCCTTTGCTGTTCGTCACGCCGAGGTGACCCCGGATGCGCAAGAAAAAGGGGTGGTTGGGGACAACGCGATCGAGCTCCCAGCGGTTAGGGAAGCGCTTTTCCTTAATCAGGTCGTAGTCAAAATGAGCCGATCCTAAAACCCATTCTCCTGCAGGCGTCGCTTCGGCCTTTACCGCAATGGCGGTCAGCATGTCGTCAATGCTGCGGCAGTCATCAAACTGGACGAATTTGGGTAAAAGGTACATCCCCCCGTGAGCGGCATGGACATGGGCGTCGATGATGCCGGGTATGACAGTTTTACCCTTTAGGTCGATCTGGCGGGTCTTGGGACCCGCGAGCCGCCGCACCTCCTCACTCCTGCCTACTGCGGCGAACTTGTTCCCCTGAATCGCCACCGCCTCTACCTCTCCCTCTTGAAGGTTCGGCCTTCGCCACATCCGAGTAAATGGATCTGCCTTCATTTGTTCGGTACGTAGTCGGCTTTCAGCAGGCTCCCGTATCCTGAAACCGGGTTGTTGATGGCCAGTTTGTGATAGGTGAGCCACATGTCGGCTGCCATAGCCCAGACGACCTTGATGCCGAGGTCTCGCTCCAGAAGCTCCACTGCCGGCGCCGCATCCCATCCACTGCCGTTGATGTAAATCGCGTCGACAGCGCGGCCGAGCCGCTCGAGGCCGCGCTTGCAGTAACGGTAGACGTGCATGAAGGAGACCTCGTCCAGCGCCATCATCGGCGTGGAATAGAGCGCCTCGCCTTCACCGGCGAGGCTGAAGCCGCCCATCATGAGGGCCTCGATCCCGAATCGCGCGAGATAATCGACGATGGCCTGGTTGAGCTCATTGTAATAATAGGTGGCGACCGCGACCTTGCGAACGCCTAGCGCCTTGAGAGCGATGGCGTGGGGCTCCATCGGGGTAATGATCGGTAGCCCCGTCCTGGACGAGAGGTCATCAGCCCACTGCCGTTCGAAGTCCAGGCCCTTGAGCAGAAACGGCGGTGTGCCGCAGACGGTAATGATCTGGCAGCCAACCTCTTTCAGCTCCATGGCTAGCTGCTCGGCACGGCTGAGTCCCTCGAGGAATCCTTTGGCTTCGCCTTTGCGGAAGCCGACAAACGTGGGCACGATTTCCACACCCGGCGGAGCGTTCTTATACCAGAAGGCGAAGGTCTTCCCGCGATGAGTCGGTTCGATCAGGCCAATGCGAGCACGCCACGCATACATTCTCTCCTCCTCTGTTTACCGCTTGATGGTCACCTGGCCGCTTTCGAGGGAACCTCTACGATCACCGCAGCTCTTTTTCTCCGAGTTCTTCCCGCGCGATGACAAGACGCTGGATCTCTGAGGTCCCTTCATAAATGGTGGTAATCCGGGCATCCCGGTAGAAGCGCTCCACCGGAAAATCTTTGATATATCCGTAACCGCCGAAAATCTGCCCTGCCTTGTATGCGGCCCGGTTGGCGGTCTCCGAAGCGAAGAGCTTAGCCTGCGCAGCCTCCTTGGTTACCCTCATCCCCAGGTCTTTTTTCCTGGCAGCCCGGCGGGTGAGAAGCCTCGCCGCCTCGATCTCAGTAGCCATGTCGGCGATCATCCACTGGATGGCCTGGAATTCGGCAATCGGTCTGCCAAACTGCCGCCGCTCTTTGGCGTAGCGAACCGCCTCCTCGAGACAGCCCTGGGCGATCCCCACGGCCTGGGCCGCGATTCCGATTCTTCCCCCTTCCAGGGTTGCGAGCGCGATTCCGTACCCTTCGTTCTCATCGCCCAAAAGATTCTCGCCCGGGACCTTACAGTCCTGAAAGATCAGCTCCGCCGTGTCAGAAGCCCTGAGACCCATCTTGTCCTCTACCTTGCCGACCTCAAAGCCGGCCGTCCCCTTTTCCACCAAAAATGCCGAGATGCCATGCTTGCCCCGCTCCGGCCCCGTTACAGCAAAGACAACGGCGAAATCAGCCTCTCTCCCGTTGGTGATAAAGATCTTGGTCCCGTTCAAGATGTAATCCGCGCCGACTTTCTCCGCGCGGGTCTTAATGCTCCCTGCATCGGATCCGGCCCCCGGCTCGCTCAAGGCATAACAGCCCAAAAGCTCCGCTTTGATCAGTCGGGGTAAATATCTCTTTTTTTGTTTTTCGCTTCCGAAGCGAGCTAAAGGATCACAGAGCATGGAATTATTGAGACCCACGATAACGCTCAGCGAGGCCCAGGCCTTGGCGATCTCCTCCATGGCGACGACGTACGAAAGCAGCTCCATCTTGGCCCCGCCGTACTCGGCCGGAGCCAGGGCCCCCATGAGGCCGATCTCAGCCAGCTTTTTCAAATGATCACGAGGGTAGATCCCCTCGCGGTCCAGGCGAGAGGCCACGGGCTTTACCTCCTTCTCGACAAAGCCCCGCACCATCTCCTGGATCATTTGCTGTTCTTCGGTAAGCTCAAAAATCATAGCTGCCCTTACACCCGCTCCCCCCATCATTGCCACCGCCTCGTCTCCCCGATAGGGAAACCCGCGAGCAGGCGAAGCTTTACTAGAAGGAGTGGACCTGCGCCGATCACCATCCTGAACCGGAGAGTATCCGATAAGCGATGGTTAGGTCAACTCAGCGCTTGACCCAAAACCAAGATGGAAATTTACCCCTGCTTTGGGGTAATAGATAATAGGAGCGGTGTCAAAGAAGAGGGAATCGAGTCGGGTTAGGTCCTGGGATAGGGTCACACCCTATCCTCGCGGAGACGGTTAACATAATCCTGCGCGTCTTCTCCGTTCCAAACGCCTTTTCCCAGGCCGTAAAGCTTGGCCCAATTGCGGGAACTCTTTTTAGGTTTCGATTGACGAGTCCGCTGAATAAGCCGCGCTAGAAGTTTCTGTTGATCCCGCCGGGAGAGATTTTCTACCTGTCTCTCTATGTTTTTGAAACTGCTGGGTTTTGCCATTTCCGTTTCTCCACCGTGAAATTAATACCATAGCCACATGAGGAATGAAATCCTCCGACCCAAAGGCCAGGAATTCGGTGGATATATTACTCATTTCGATACGGGAGAGGTGGTCTGGAGGGGTCAATAAGGGGTCAAGTCCGCTCATAGCTCTTTAGCAACAACCGCTTGATCTGCTGCGCTCTGGTTTGCACTCAAATGGGTTTGCTTTTGCGGTATAGTCATCGGGAACTCACAGACCACCACCGTGACCGCGCGCCAGGCCCGGCTCAAGATCCCGATGCAGTTACCAAAGATGACAGACTAGCCCCGGATCGTGATTTGGGGGCGAAGAGTATCCGATAAGGTGCTGTTATTTCATCAACCTGGGAGCGGCTTCCAGATAGACCCCGCCAGCCACAGGCGGGGCTGGACATTCCGTTAAGACAAGACGAGGATGCATCCCGTCTAGGCCTTGGCCGCTTGGATCTCGCGGCGGGTCTGGACTTTGGCGGCCTCGCGCGCGATCGCGACCCGGCCGGTACGCACGATCTCCTTGATCCCGAGGGGTTTCAGTAAATTGATCAGCGCCTCGACCTTGTCCACGTCCCCCGTCACCTCGACCGTGTAGGTCGTCGGGGAGGAATCGACGATCTTGGCTCGAAAGATATCGGCGATCCGGATGGCCTCATCGCGATGCTCAGGCCGAGTGTGGATCTTGATGAGCGCGGTCTCGCGATCAAGGAAATTCGTTTCCGTTAGGTCCACTACCTTCAGTACCTCGATGACCTTGTTAAGCTGCTTGATGATTTGCTCGACAACGGGGTCATCCCCTTGCGTAACGATGGTGATCATGGAGGTCGTAGGGTCCAAGGTGGGCGCCACGGATAGGCTCTCGATATTATAGCCCCGAGCGCTAAACAGACCCGCGACCCTGGCTAGGACGCCGGCTTTATTCTCAACCTGCACCGAAATGATGTGTTCCATCCGATGGGGTGTCAGGCGGGAAGAACACCTTCCCCCTCCTCAGCCTTCTTCTTCGCCAGACCGCTCCTGTCCACCTTCCTAAGCTCGGGCGGATCCTCCAGCATCATCTCATGCTGCGCCCCACCGGCCGGAATCATGGGATAGCAATTCTCAAACGGGTCCACGTGGAAGTCCATAAGAACCGGTCCGCGGTGTTTTAGCCCCTCACGGATCACGGGTTCCACCTCTGCGGGCTTTAGCGCCCTCAGTCCGAGAATGCCGTAGGCCTCCGCGAGCTTGACGAAATCGGGGATCTCGCCCAGGTAACTCGACGCGTAGCGGCTTTCATAGAACAGATCCTGCCACTGGCGGACCATTCCATGAAACTTATTATTGATCAGAACAATCTTGACCGGAAGCTTATAGATCGCCGCGGTCGCCAGCTCCTGAGGATTCATCTGAAAGCTCCCCTCGCTGGTGATACACAGGACCAGCTTGTCGGGATAGGCCTTCTGCGCCCCCAAGGCAGCGGGGAAGCCAAACCCCATCGTACCGAGCCCACCCGAGGTGATAAAGGTCCGCGGCTTGGAGCCCCGGAAATACTGGGCCGCCCACATCTGGTGCTGGCCTACGTCGGTCACGACGATGCCTTCGTGGTTGGTCATTTCAAACACCCGCTCGATAACGAACTGGGGCTTGGCTACTTTCACACCCTGCTCATAGCGCAGCGGATGGGCTCGCTTCCACTCCTCGATCTGTTCCCGCCATGGGCGACGCTGTTCTTTCAATTCGCTCTGGTTGCCATCCATGGCCCGCAGGTAAACATTCAGTTGCCTGAGCACGGTCTTGACGTCGCCCACGATGGGAATGTGGGCATGGATATTTTTCTTAATCGAGGTTGGATCGATGTCGATATGGACCACGCGCGCGCCAGGACAGAAATCCGAGAGCTTTCCGGTCACCCGGTCATCAAAGCGCGCACCGACAGCGATCAAAAGATCCGCATGGTGCATCGCCATGTTGCTCCAGTACCCTCCGTGCATACCCAGCATACCCATGCACAGCGGATGGGCACCGGGAAAACTTCCCAGGCCCATCAGGGTCATGGTTACCGGAACCTGGGCAAGCTCGGCCACCTCACGGATCTCCTCTGCCGCATCGGAGAATACCGCCCCCCCACCGACGTAGATGACCGGCCGCTTGGCCTTCTTGATCTCCTCAGCCGCCTGCTTGATCTGGTATTTGTTGCCCTCGTAAGTAGGATTATAGCCCCGCACTTGGACCTTCTCAGGGTACTTGAAGTCAGCTTTATTCGTGCTCACGTCTTTAGGGATATCGACCAAGACCGGCCCGGGACGGCCTGTGGTGGCGATATAGAACGCTTCCTTGATGGTCCGGGCCAGATCGTTCACGTCCTTTACCAGAACATTGTGTTTGGTGCAGGGACGGCTGATGCCGATATTGTCGGCTTCCTGGAAGGCGTCATTCCCAATCAGATTTGTGGAGACCTGTCCGGTGAAAGCCACCAGAGGCACCGAGTCCATATAGGCATCGGCCAGTCCCGTCACGATATTGGTCATCCCCGGGCCTGAGGTCACCAGGACGACTCCAGCCTTGCCGGTCGCCTTGGCATATCCTTCCGCCATGTGGGCGGCCCCCTGCTCGTGACGCGTCAGGACGACCTCAACGTCTTTCTGTTGGTGGAGCATATCAAAAATCTTGAGAACCACCCCTCCGGGGATGCCGAAGACCACCTTCACCCCTTCTTGCTTGAGCGACTCAATAAGAATCTCAGCTCCGGTCTTCTTCATTCCGTCCCCCTTTGAACTCCTGTCTGGCGATATCTTCCCAAGATCTCCATGATCTTATCCTTTCCTGCGAGTTTGAGTTTTTGGAGCCGCTTTTTTTCTAGCTCCTCACCCGGTGTAAGGTGGGCTTTATGCTGGAATCCTTGGAGCTTTCGTTTCAATTCCTGATGTTCATCGTAGTATTTCCTAAGCTCCGGGTCTTTATCCAAAAGCGAAATGATGAGCGTTTCCTCTCCCTGCTCCATGTGACAGCCTCCTTCGTAATCTAAGCCCAGGGAATTTTCATCTATCGCACTATGCTGCTTTTGTCAACGGAACCCAAAAAACTTCAGTTTTTCCTACAACTTATCCCCAGAACAACCTCTTTTCAACTCAGCTTCGGAAGGGCGTAGATAAAGCGGCACCAAAGGACCGACCGTATCGAAGTCACTCCGCTTTAATCTTTGCTCCCCGAGCCGGGCCACGGCGCTGGCAGTGGAGGGGAAACCCTCGCCCAGAGTTAGCGAGGCTCGCCCGCCCAGAACGCCTTCAATCAGGTCACCGTACACGCTAGTCCCATCTCCGATAAATAGGCATGGACTGCTTGGATCGCAGGAGCGAATTCGGTCGATCACCTTCATGGGAGAGTCGACGAGGTCTTCGCTCAAGCGCTCCAGCATCGTGGCCTTGCGCCGATAAACTGCGGCATAAACTTCCTTCCTCCGCGCATCCAGAAACGGGCAAACCAAACCTTCCCAACCCATGACGCGCTCCGCGACGGCATCCAGGGTTGGGACACCGACCACAGGGACGCTCCAGCCGTAGGCCAACCCCTTGACTGTACTCAAGCCGATGCGCAATCCGGTGAACGAGCCGGGCCCGATGGACACCGCCAGGGCGGAAAGCTCATCCATCGATTTTCCGGCCCTTTTCAAAAGCCTATCCAGAAGCGGCAGAATGGCCACCGCGTGATTGGGTCGCTCCACCCGCGTCCCAACCGCGGCCTCCTGACTCCCGTTCGACTGCACTGCCTCCAGCACGAGCTTGCCGTCTTCTACGAGGGCGACGCTGGCTACGGCCGTCGCCGTGTCAATCCCCAAGACTTTCATCCACCTCTCCAACCCTCGAAAAAGCGACTGAGGTCGTTGTAGAAAGCGTAAATCATGATGAGAATGAGAACGAACACACCGATCTGTCGCGCCCGCTCGCGGTGCTTGAGAGCGACCGGCCGGCCGAGGCCCCATCCGAAAAGAAAAAACAGCAGGTGGCCCCCGTCAAGGACCGGAATGGGGAGTAGATTCAGCACGCCCAGGTTGACGCTGAGGATGGCGACAAAAAAGAAAAAGCTCGTTAACCCCTCGCGCGCCTGCTGCCCGGCCATCTGCGCGATCAACAGGGGTCCCCCGAGATTTCGCGGTGAGACCTCCCCTTTGATCATCTTATAAAGCGCCACCAGCGTGAGCAGGGAATACTCACCGGTTTTATAAAAGGCTTTGCCCGCAGCCAACCAAGGGGTACTTTTATCAATCGTCACCTCGCTCGCGACTCCGATGGCCCAGACCTCAATCGTTTCTCCGTAGAGGTTCCGCCCTTCCCTCCGCGTCGGCTGGACCACAATTTCGCTCTCGCGGCTATCCCGCATTAGCCGAAGGCTTAGCGGTTTTCCGTCGCTTTGTTTAATCCGGCTGGACAGTTCCTCCCACTTTTTGACCGCCCGGCCATCCACCGCAACAATCCGGTCACCCTTTTGTATCCCCGCCAGCGCCGCGGGTGACTCGGGCTCCACACCCCCGACGGTAGTCGTCAACACAGGGATGCCGTGGGCCACGAAAATCCACATGAAGACCGCGGCCGCGAGCAGGAGGTTGAAAAGTGGGCCCGCCGCCACAATGGCCGTTCTCTTGGCAAGCCCCTGATGGGAAAAGGATTTCTCGATATCCGCCTGCTGGACTTCGACATCGGGATCCTCCCCGATCATCTTGACGTAGCCTCCCAAGGGGAAGGCGCTCAGCGCATACTCGGTTTCGCCCATCTTTCTGGACCAAATCTTCGGTCCAAAACCGACTGAGAACGTCAGAACCCCAACGCCGGAAATTTTTGCTACCAGGAAATGACCCAGCTCGTGGATCACAATCAAAATCCCTAACCCTACCAGAGCCGAGACAATCGCGTAAATAACCGTGGTCATGCAATACTCTCCTTTACTGTTTTGCCAGAGACGCCGCTTTTTCCCGCGCCCAGCGGTCCACGTCCAGAATCTCCTGCACCGCGTGCGGGCGGGTGCTCACGTGGGCTCGCATCGTCTTCTCAATAATCCGATGAATGTCGCGGAAACCTACGCGCCTTTCCAGAAACGCGGCCACGGCGACCTCGTTAGCAGCATTGAGAACTGCGGGCATCGTCCCGCCCTCCGACAATGCCTCGTAGGCGAGCTTTAGGGCTGGGTATCTTCGCTTCTCCACAGGGAGAAAAGTCAGTTCACCCAACCGCGTTAACTCCAGCGGTCGCCAACTCGTTTTGAGACGGCAGGGATAGGACAAAGCATAGGCGATCGGAATCCGCATGTCAGGGATGCCCAGCTGAGCCATGATCGAGCCATCTTGATAGCGCACCATTGAATGGATAACGCTTTGGGGGTGGATGACGACTTTCACTTGTGAAGGCGCGACATCGAAGAGCCACCGCGCCTCGACCACCTCCAACCCCTTATTCATCATGGTCGCCGAATCAATGGTAATCTTTGGTCCCATCTTCCAATTCGGATGCTTTAACGCCTCCTTCACGGTAACACGATCCAGCCGCTTAAGAGAAGCGCGGAGGAAGGGTCCGCCCGAGGCCGTCAGGATGATGTGATCGACGTCTTCGCGCCGATTCCCCTGCAGGCATTGAAAAATGGCGCTGTGTTCGCTGTCCACGGGGAACAGCCGCACTCCCCTTTGCTTGGCCTCCTGTACAAAGATCTCCCCGGCCATCACCAGGGCTTCTTTGTTGGCGAGCGCCACCTCTTTCCCCGCCCGGACCGCCTCGAAGGTGGGAACCAGACCGGCTCCCCCCACGATCGCCGCCAGCACCACATCGACTCCATTCGCCGTGGCGACGTTGACCGCACCCGCTTCTCCCCACAACAGCTCCACCGAGTGCGGGCCCAAGAGACGACGGAGCTCAGGGATTCGCTCCTTTTCCCGGATGCTCACCCAGCGGGGGGAAAACTCCTTGATCTGCGAGGCAAGAAGTTTGAGGTTGCGGCCGGCAACCAGCCCGGCGGCCTTGAATTCTTCGGGAAAGCGACGGACCAGGTCCAGGGTGCTCACTCCCACCGAACCCGTGGAGCCCAGAAGCGCGATGGACTTCATAGGCGGAGAAACCTCAGGTAGTAGGTCGTGAACACCACAGGGAATATAAGGCTATCCACGCGATCCAGCAACCCTCCGTGGCCGGGAAGCAGACGGCCCGAATCCTTGACGGAAAAGGCCCGCTTGATCCACGACTCGAACAGATCACCAGCTTGCCCGAGCAAGCTCAAGACGAAGGACAAGAGCAGCGTCTCCGGCTCAGGCAGCGCTGGGAGCAGGAATTTGCCTCCGATCAACCCGGCAAGAAGACTCGTCGCGATGCCGCCCACGGCTCCCTCCACGGTCTTGCCCGGGCTGATCTCAGGGGATAAACGGGTCCGACCGAAAAAGCTTCCCACGAAATACGAGGCCGTATCCCCTCCCATGATCACCAGGAGAACCCACAGGACCCAGCCCCTCCCACCCTGCATCCGGTAGAGGAGGAAGAAATGGGGCAGCAAGTAGCCGATGTAGAGAACACCCAACAGGGTCCAACTCAGGACTTGATACCTTTCCCGCAGCTCCCCGCCAAAAAAGAGATACGTCAAGCACGCGACCACAATCAACCCGCCGAGCCAGGACCCAGGATCGGGGACGCCAGGTATGAGAAGACCGAAGGAGGCCACAGCGCCCAAGAGCACACCCAAGATCTGCTCCCGGCGCCGACCTGGAAAAACCATCAGGAAGTACTCCCACAAACCGATCGCCGTAGCGACGAAAACCAGGAGCGCGAATTGCCACGGGCGCCCCCAAGCAATGATAACGACCAACAGGGGAAGCCCCACTAGGGCGGTCGCCACCCTAGATATGATCTTCGAGCTCACCGGCTTCCCTTCACCGTGCGTAGCGCTGCATTGAGCTGTTCGTCAGTGCGGCCGAATCTCCGGTGGCGCCGCTGGTACGCCGAAAGCGCCTGGAGATACTCCTTCTCTCGAAAGTCGGGCCACAGGGTGGGCGTAATGTAGAGTTCGGTGTAGGGAATTTGCCAGAGATAGAAATTGCTGATGCGCATCTCGCCGCTGGTCCGGATCAACAAGTCGGGGTCCGGAATGGAGCCTGTCTCCATCTGGGCGGAAATCATCTCCTCATCGATGTCCTCCACGTCACAAACCCCGTCACGGACTTTCCGCGCGATGCGCTGAACCATCTGCACGATATCATCGCGCCCACTGTAACTGAGCGCTAAAACGACGGTCATCCCCAAATTTTTTCGCGTGGCCCGCATCGCATGCTCTAGGGTGCGAAGCACTGGTGGCGGCAAACGCTCTTTATCGCCGATCGCCAGAAGACGGATCCCGTGGCGCATCATTTTAGGCTGCTCCACCTCCAGATAGCGCTCAAGGAGATTCATCAGAGCGTGGACTTCGTCCTTGGGACGCAGCCAGTTCTCAGTCGAAAACGCATACAGGGAGAGATACGGGATACCCAGCTTGCGGCTCAGCTCGACCACTGCACGGACAGAAGCCCTTCCCCGGCGGTGGCCTTCGATGCGGCTCTTACCTCTTAACCTAGCCCAACGTCCGTTGCCATCCATGATAATGGCGACATGCCGGGGCAACCGACTCTTGTCTAGGCCGCTTAGGTTCATCCTAGGTTGAAAAGAGTTGGAGGAGAAATGCGGGCCTTAGACCTCCATGATCTCGTCTTCCTTGGCCTTCAGCGCCTTGTCGATCCTCCCGATGAAATCGCCGGTGATCTTTTGGACTCGGTCTTGGCAGTGCTTGAAATCGTCCTCGGTGATCTCCTTGTTTTTCTCCATTTCCTTGAGTCTCTCGAGGGCGATCCGCCGATGGTTGCGCACGGAGACGCGGAATTCCTCCGCCACCTTTTTGACGTGTTTGACGAGTTCTTTACGCCGCTCCTGGGTCAACTCCGGGATCGGAATCCGGATCACCTTCCCATCGTTGTTCGGCGTCAATCCCAGATCGCTTTTCAGGATCGCCTTTTCGATGCTCCCGACGGCGCTCCGATCGTAAGGCTGGACGACCAGCAATCGGGGCTCGGGCGCCGATAGATTGGCCAAGCGATTGAGGGGGGTGGAGGCGCCGTAGTAATCGACCATGATGCCTTCCAGAAGCGCCGTCGACGCCCTCCCCGTTCTAAGCTTCGCCACATCCCTACGGAAGGCTACGACTGATTTTTCCATCTCCTTTTGGAGATCATTATAAAACGTCTCGTTCATTTTCTCCCCGTGCTCACGAGGGTCCCGATTTCTTCGCCGCAGACCACGCGCTTGATGTTGCCCTTCTCCATAATATTAAAGACCACGATGGGCAAATGATTGTCCATACAGAGCGAGATTGCCGTTGAGTCCATGACCTTGAGTTCCTTATTGAGAACTTCGATATAGGTCAGCTCCCCGTACCTCTTGGCTCCCTGATGCTTTAGAGGATCCGCATCGTAAACCCCATCCACCTTGGTCGCCTTGAGGATCACTTCAGCGCCGATTTCCATCGCTCGCAGGCTGGCCGTCGTATCGGTCGTGAAATACGGGTTGCCGGTGCCTCCCGCGAAGATCACGACCCTGCCCTTCTCGAGATGGCGGGTGGCCCGACGCCGGATGTAAGGCTCCGCCACTTGACGCATCTCGATGGCAGACATCACCCGGGTGGAGACCCCGATCTTCTCCAACGCATCCTGCAGGGCCAAGCTGTTGATGACCGTCGCGAGCATCCCCATCGTGTCAGCGGCGGCCCGCTCCATTGCCCACCCTCCCGCCTCCGCGCCGCGAAAGATATTGCCCCCTCCCATCACCAGCGCGATCTCGCAGCCCATCTCCTTGACCTCTTTAATCTCCTCGGCAAAGGCCTGCACCATCTTGCCGTCAATACCGAACCTTTGGGCCCCGGCCAAGACCTCGCCGGTCACTTTCAAGATGACCCGCTTATATTTTAGACTTGCGCTCGGCATGTCCGGCTTCGCCCGCGGCGCTGGAACCGATTACGATCTCTCGATCCCTTCGCCCAGATGGTAGCGCTCAAAGCGACGCACTTGAATGTTTTCCCCGAGGTGGGCGATCGCGTCCTGTACCAGATCACCCACCTTGCGGTCAGGATCCTTGATGAAGGCCTGCTCCAACAGACAGACCTCGGAGTAAAATCGCTCGATTTTGCCAGCGACGATCTTGTCCACGACTTTTTCGGGCTTCCCCGAGTCGATGGCTTGCTGCCGATAGATCTCCCTCTCCCGATCCATTTCCTCGGGCGGGACATCCTCCGGCCGGATGTAGCGGGGATTGGCGGCGGCGATCTGCATCGCCAGGTCCTTCACCAAGGCTTGAAATTGTTCGGTGCGCGCCACGAAATCGGTCTCACAGTTGATCTCCACTAGAACGCCGATTTTTCCTCCGGCGTGGATGTAGGCCCCCACGAGCCCTTCAGCCGTCACCCGCCCCATTTTCTTGGCCGCCGTGGCGAGTCCCTTGCGCCGCAGATAATCGATCGCCCGCTCCACATCTCCACTCGATTCCGCCAGGGCCTTCTTGCAATCCATGATCCCGGCGCCCGTCTTCTCTCTGAGCTCTCTAACCGAAGATGCGCTGATTTCCATTGGGATCATGCCCCTCCTGCCGCGGAGTCCTCAGCCCTCGCGCCTTCAGTTCCTCCAGACGGCTCCCCGGGCTTCTCCTCCCCCTGCACCATGCTCTGCTCGTAGAGTCCCTTGCCTTCGAGCACGGCCTCCGCAATGGCCGCACAAAAAAGGCGGATGGCGCGGATGGCGTCATCGTTGCCCGGAATCTTGTAGTCCACGAGGTCCGGGTCGCAATTGGTGTCGACCACGGCGACCACGGGAATCACCAGCTTTCGCGCCTCCTTAACGGCAATATCTTCCTGTTTGGGATCGACCACGAAAATCGCATCGGGAAGTTTCTTCATGCCTTTGATTCCCCCCAGGGAATACTCAAGCTTTTCCTTCTCCCGCCTAAGTCCCAACATTTCTTTCTTCGTCAGGGCCTCCACGATCTTGGGATCATTTTCCATTTCCTCAATTCTTCTCAGCCGCTCGATGCTCTGACGGATGGTCGCAAAATTCGTCAAGGTACCGCCCAGCCAGCGATTGTGCACGTAGAACATGCCGCAACGCTCGGCCTCCTCCTTGATCGCCTCCTGCGCCTGCTTTTTCGTCCCCACAAAAAGCACGTGTCCACCCGAAGCCGCCAGATTCCGCACAAAAGTGGCGACGTCTTTGAACATAGTGACCGTCTGCTGCAAATCGATGATGTGAATGCCGTTGCGAGCCCCAAAAATAAAGGGCTTCATCTTGGGGTTCCACCGGCTCGTCTGGTGGCCGAAATGGACCCCCGCCTCCAAAAGCTGCTTCATCGACAGGTCGGTCATAAATTCAACTCCTTAGGTTGCGTCCTCCCCTCTCATCGCTTCCCCCCCGTTCCCGTCAAGGGCACCTCGAAGAGGATCAGAGCGGGTGTTGCAAGGCAGCCAAAGGGCCTGGGCGGGCGGGCTACTGGTTCATGGAATCGAGAAACTCTTTATTATTCTTGGTCCCATGCATCTTGTCCAATAAGAATTCCATCGCCTCCACCACGCTCAGCTGCGACAGCACCTTGCGCAAGATCCAGATCCGATTCAAATCTTCCTTGAGGAGCAGAAGCTCCTCTTTTCTCGTCCCCGATTTATTGATGTCGATGGCCGGGAAAACCCGCTTATCCATAAGACGCCGGTCAAGGTGAATTTCCATGTTCCCCGTCCCCTTGAACTCCTCAAAGATCACCTCGTCCATGCGGCTACCGGTATCGATGAGCGCGGTCGCGATAATGGTCAGGCTCCCCCCATCCTCGATATTACGGGCGGCCCCGAAGAACTTCTTCGGCTTGTGCAGCGCGTTGGAGTCCACGCCACCGGAAAGGATCTTGCCGCTCGGAGGGACAACGGTGTTGTAGGCCCGGGCCAGCCGAGTGATGCTGTCGAGCAAGATCACCACGTCTTTTCCGTGCTCCACCAGCCGCTTGGCCTTCTCGATTACCATCTCCGCGACCTGGACGTGGCGCGTTGCCGGCTCGTCGAAAGTAGAGCTCACCACCTCCCCTTCTACGGATCGCTGCATATCGGTCACCTCTTCGGGCCGTTCATCGATCAAAAGGACGATCAACAAGACCTCCTTGTGATTGTTGGCGATGGCCTTGGCAACGTTCTGCAACATCATAGTCTTGCCCGTCCTGGGCGCGGCCACGATCAGCCCCCTCTGCCCCTTACCGATCGGGGTCAGCAGGTCGACGATGCGCGTCGTATATTCGTCGGGCTGGTATTCCAGGCGGAAGCGCTCGTTGGGATAGAGCGGCGTCAGGTTGTCGCAGAGAATCTTGTCCCGAGCCCGCTCCGGATCCTCGTAGTTGATGGCCTCCACCTTAAGCAGGGCAAAGTACCGCTCCCCTTCCTTGGGCGGGCGAATCTGCCCCGAGACGATATCGCCGGTGCGAAGATTGAAGCGGCGGATCTGGCTGGGAGAAACGTAAATATCGTCCGGACCCGGAAGGTAATTGTAGTCGGGGGCCCGGAGAAAACCGAAGCCGTCCGGGAGGGTCTCCAACACCCCCTCGCCAAGGATATATCCGTTCTGCTCGGTCTGCGCTTGTAAGATGGCGAAGATCAGCTCCTGCTTGCGCATGTTGGCGGCGCCTTCGATGTTGAAAGTTCTTCCGATCACCGCCAGCTCACCGATCTTTTTCTCCTTTAAGGACTTAAGGTTCAGACCATTCTTCAGATCCATCTCGTTGAGGTTGAGACTACCCTCCTCGACTACCGGCTCAATCTCGGCCCGTGGTCTCCCGCGCGCCATAATGATGCCCCTCCTTTCCTCCCTCAGAGAGAATTACCGATGGGAAACAAATCCGCTAGACAAGCAACCACCCCACCGCTCCGCTTAGCCGAACCGCGCACCGACACGTCTTTTCAATACGACAAGTTCTTTGACACGAAGGCGAATCTCTTACTCGAAGTCCAAATCAAACGTGTAGGTCGGATTTCAGTGAATGATAACCTTAGTGTGGGGTTGGTTCCAAAGATTGTCGCTGAATTGGTTGCTGAACAAACTTAATGTTAAGGAAAACCGACCTGCTTGTCAACCCCCCTTTCGTTTTTCATGCCTCCTCGACCTTGCCAGTCGGCTAAATACTGCAAGAGTTTTCTCATGTCCTCCGACAGGGGCGCGCGAAACTCCAACCGCTCCCCCGTGCGAGGATGGTCGAACACGAGCCTTTCCGCATGGAGCGCCTGGCGCGGAAAGTCGAGTAATGGCGGCACCTCGAGGCGACTCTGGGAAAGGGCCTGCCGCTTCCACCCATAGACCCGGTCTCCCACCACCGGGTTTCCCCGCTCTGCCAGATGGACGCGGATCTGATGCGTGCGCCCCGTGTGCGGTCTCAGGCGAAGCAGCGACACCCAAGACCGGGATCTCCCCTCGGGGCCTACCCGAAAGGCATGGGCCACCTGCCATTCCGTGATGGCCTCTCGCGGCCGCGCGGCGTAGCGAAGGCTCGACATCCTCTTCCGGTCTGTGCGGTGCCGACCGATCGGACGGTCAATCACACCCCTGGAACCAACCATTTTCCCCCACACCAAAGCCAGATACTCCTTGACTACGCTGCGCTCCTTGAACTGCAGGGTGAGACGCTGATACGCGAGCGCACTTTTGGCGATCACCATCACCCCTGAGGTATCCTTATCCAGGCGATGGACGATCCCTGGGCGCCCTTCTCCACCCACCCCTGCAAGATTCGGACAGTGGTGGAGCAACGCATTGACCAGCGTTCCACTCGACCTTCCCGCGCCGGGATGGACTGCCGTGCCCGGGGCCTTATTGATCACCATACAATCTTCATCTTCGTAAAGTATTTCGAGCGGGACCGCCTCCGCCGTGAGTGCAGTTTTTCGCGCCGGGGCCGAGTGAACTTCGATCCGATCACGGGCTCTCAGACGGGCCGACGGCTTGGTCGTTCGACGGTTCAGGGTAATGCGTCCCCCAGCGATCATCTTTTGAACCGCTGCTCGGCTCCACCCATCCTGGGGATAGAGGATCACAAGCTGCTGCGCTAAAAAAAGATCCAGCCGCATACCCTGATGTTCGGATTCGACGACCATGACGAGCATCGACATGAAGCAGAGCTACTTCGCTTCTCGCAGGCTCTCGGCGGGATCGACCTCGCGCAGGATGCTTTGCGCGGTCGAGACGTCTATTCTCATCTGCTCGATCAAAAGCTCGGGGGAGGCGAACTTTTTTTCCTCTCGGATCCTTTTGACGAAATAGAGACGCACCGCCTGTCCGTAGAGATCTCCCTGGAAATCGAAGATGTAACTTTCGATCGTCAGCGGGCCATCGCCAAAGGTCGGATTCACCCCGATACTCGTGGCGCTCGGCCACTGGCGCTCTCTCACTTGCAAGAAGGTGGCATAGATCCCGGCCGGCGGCACCACCTCTGTCCGAGGCAAAATATTGGCCGTTGGAAATCCGAGTTGCCTACCCCTCCGTTGACCCAACACGACCCGCCCAGAGACGAAATGGCACCGGCCCAAAAACCGGCGCGCCTCGTCCACTTGCCCGCGCTCGATCAGAGTTCTGACCCGACTGCTGCTGACGCGCACGCCACCCAACTCAATAGGGTCGACGATCCCTACTTCAAAGCCTGCCTCCGTGCTCCAGCGGATCAGATCCTCCACTCGCCCCTTTCTTCCCTTGCCGAAGCGCAGGTCCCTGCCCACCCAGAGCTTGTGAACTTTGAGCGCGTCGACTAGGTATCGCCGCACAAACTCCTCGGCCTCCACATTGGCAAATGTCGGATCGAAGGTTTGAACGATCGCCACGTCCACGCCAAAGGTCTGGAGCAGGCGTAGCTTATCTTTATGCGTCAAGATCAGACGCGGCGCACGCTCCGGAGCCAGAATTTTGAGCGGATGGGGCTCGAACGTGAGGACCAACGACTGGCCGCCTTCGGCTTTGGCCTGTTGAACGACACGCCGCAAGAGGGCTTGATGCCCCAAGTGAATGCCGTCGAAGTTCCCCAAGGTCAAAACGGGGTTGGAGATCGAGAGGCTTCGATGCTCGATATGACGAAAAATTTGCATGACCCCGCGCGGAGCAGACTTCCGGCCTCAGCTTTGCCCTCTCTCCGTGGGTGGATCGAAATGAGAGCTTGGAGAACGCTGGTCTAAAAGCTCGGGAGAGTCAGGTCCAAGCTCAGGGCCGGATCATGACTCCAGAGTCTTAAGCTTCTGCTTTGCCTTTTGCGCTTCTTCGGACTGCGGATATCGGTCGATCAGTTCCTGGAGGATCAGGCGCGCATCTACCTTGTCCCCCAGCTCAGCAAAGGCGAACCCCAACTTCAGGAGCGCCGCCGGCAGCTTGTCTCCTGTGGGGTAATTCCGTCTGACCGCGTCGAATTCCAGGATCGCCTGATCGAATTCCCTAAGGGCATAGTGGCCTTCACCGATCCAGTATTGGGCGTTGTCCGCGTATTCGCTCCGGGGATGCTTTTTCACGAATTCTTTAAAGCGCGCAATGGCACCCCGGTAGTCCTTGCGCTCCATCAACCCCAAGGCCTCTTCATATTCTTTCTTTGCCAACCCCTCCGTCGAAGGTGCTTCCTTGGGCGGCCCGGCGACGGTCGGGGGCGGAGGAGGAGCCGGCTGCGCCTTCTGCCCAGCTAGCACAGTCTCCCGCAGCAAGCGCAGCTCATCCTCCCGTGCCTTCAAGAGGGTCTCCTGCAGTTTAAGGTCGCTTTCGATCCTGGCCAATCGGGTTTCCAGCTCTTTGATGCGCCGATCCCCTGCCCGGGTTGAGTCGCCGAGCTGGCGGTCGAGCTGAAGCCGGACCTCCTCTACTTTCTCTTTTAACACGCCGATTTCTCCCTGGGCCTGCTGGAGATTGGCACGCGTGTCGGCCAGGCTCTCCCTTGCGCCACCAAGATCGCTGCGCAAAGCGCCATCCTCCTTCTGGAGGTTCGCTTGGTCGATCCGCATGCGCCTCTGCTCCCTTTCAATCAGATCTATCTGCTGCGGGATGGCGCAGGCCGAAAAGACCACTCCCCCGAACAGGAGAAGCGGTGCTAGAGTCCGCATCATGCGACGCGTGAGAGTGGAGAAATTTGCTTTCCCTGGTTAAGAGGCTGGCCGCGTGGGGACAATGACGAAACGATCCCGGCGGTTCTTCCGCCAGCACTCCTCATTTTGTTCCTTGCACACGGGCACCTCCTCGCCGTAGCTGATCGTCGACAGCCGGTTTGCCACAATCCCCAAACTGACCAGATAGTCCTTCGCCGCCTGGGCTCGCTTGGCACCAAGAGCGAGGTTATACTCGTTGGTCCCCCGCTCGTCGCAATGACCCTCGATCTCGATGCGCACCGACGGGTTACCCTTGAGCCAGCCGGCATTGCCCTTGAGAGTCGCTCTCGCATCCGCCCGGAGATCGTAACGATCGTAGTCAAAATATATCTCCTTCAACGGACTGGAAGCGGCAGTCGTCGCGCCTTCGCCCCGGCGTAGCGCCTCGAGGCTTGAAGGCGCCCCGGCCTGTTGCCCTTGAGGGGCCCCCCGAGCCGCCGACTGCTCTTTCACGGACCCCTGGCCTGCGCGGGCCTGGGAGGCGGAAGAGGATGCGGTTTCAGGCTTCGTCGTAGTGGGCGGCGGACAACCAGTGAAAACGAGAAAGCTCAATAGCATCAACCCATGTATCGCGCTACGCGGTCGACCCATCATGTTCCCCTCCTCCTTGATCGCTCAATCACCCTTCTGGCTCCGACCTGCAATCACTCCGTTCGCGGTGACCATGAAGGGCTTGTATCATCTCCCCCCGAGGCTGTCAATCTTTGTTGGTTTTCTCCATTCGCCTGCATGATATAAAGCTGATAACGCCCCCTCCGGTTAGAAGTGAACAGGATAAATCTCCCGTCGGGAGACCATGACGCGTCTTCGTTATCCCCGCCGTTCGAGGTGAGCATCTGCGGATCACCGCCCTGAGCGTCGATGGCAAAGATATTAAAACGCCCTGCGGCTCTCCCGGTATAGGCGATGCGGTCTCCCCTGGGAGACCAGTCTGGGGAGGTGTTGTAGCTCCCGGAGAAGGTCAGACGGCGTGTTTTCCCGCTGGCGAGTTCTAGAACATAGATCTGCGGGCTCCCGCTCCGGTTGGAAACAAAAGCCAACTGGTTTCCGTCCGGCGACCAGGTAGGAGACACGGCTATGCTTGCGCCTACAGATAGATATCCGTGTTCCCGTCCTTTTCCAAGGAGACCGCTGCAAAGCGTCCATCCCGAGACCACTTGCCTCCCAGGCTCAATCCGCCGCGGGACAAGAACTTCGCGTCTTTACCTGCGAAAAGATCAAAGAGGTACAGGCTGGGGTTGCCATCTTTATAGGACGTATAGAGGATGGACCGCCCATCCGGAGTCCAGGAGGGGGACAAATTGATCGTCCGGTTGTTCGTCACTTGGATTTTATCGCTGCCATCGAGATGGGCGACGTAAATCTCTTTAAAGCGGCCACCGGCGTTAGAGACATAGGCAATCCTGGTGTCGAAAATTCCTCGCACGCCGGTGAATTGAAAGATGATCTCATCGGCAAATTTATGGGCGATGCGGCGGAAATCCTTCGCCTTGCCCGTGTATCTTTTTCCTACGACCTCTTTCGCTTGATAGACATCAAAGAGCCGCAGTTCCACCTGGAGATCTTCCCCTTGAAGCGTGAACCCGCCTTTGATCAAAGCTTCGGCTCCGATGATCGACCAGTCCCGCAAATCAAAGGTTCCCAGGGTGATCCCGGTGCGCTGAGGGTCCTCGATGTAGGCGGACCGATCCAGCACTCGAAACCATCCCGAAAGGGTCAGGTCACGCGCGATCGCGTCCGCAATCCCTTCGGAAAACCGTTTCCCGTCGGGGCCGGTTCCCAGGTCTTTTAGCGGCGAGACCGCGATCGGATAACGCTCAGCACCCGGGCCCACGATCAAGCCTCTGACCTGAGCCTGGAGTGACTGGGTTGCCACGCAAAGAAAGAGAATACCGATGACCAGCGCCTGTCGAGCCATACCGTTAACCACCTAGGTCCTTCGGACGAAAGGTTAGCTCCACATCCATGAACTCTTTGCGGTAGTTTTCCGGCGGCGGGGGGAGAGGGCTCGCCTTGGTCACCGCCCGCAAGACCGAATCGTCGTAGGAAGGATCCCCAGAAGCGCGGAGAATCCTCAGGCCCCTAATCTCGCCGTTCTCCCGGATGCCAAACCGGACCGTCACTTCCAGATCGGCTCGCTTTCCCACCCACGTCCATCGATCCCGGATGAAGCGCAGCATTTGGTTGCGATAAACGAGAAATTCAAAGGCCTTGACGATTCCGCCCCCTCTGCCGCCAGGTCCCAAAGCGGCCGCCCCGATCCCCTCACCAGGCCCGGCACTCAAGGGTTCCTTCTCGTCCTTCTTTCCCGTTTCAGCTTTCTTTTCGCCTGCCGTCCGATCCCGAACTTTTTGCAAGGCTGCCTGAATAAGCTTCTCCCGTAGGCTCTCGGGAAGACCTTCTGCCGCTGGAGGCGATTCCTTCACCTCCTTTTTAGTCCTCTCGGGCTTGTCCAGCTCTTGCATGGAAGTGCCCTTCTCCACGGGTTTCCTTTCTTCCTTTTTCACGGACGCTTTCCTCGCAGGCTCTTTCTTCGCGGTCTGCTTCTCGACCTTCTGAACCATGGGAGGAGGTTCAACTTTAGCGCGTTTCGCCTCCTCCCTGGCTTCCCGAGGCGCAACCTCCGTCCCCAGGTTCGTCCCGCCGATTTGCTCCCCGCCCACCAATTCTACGGTATAGACCGGGTAAACCGGCGTTTTGCGATACGGCAAGTGGGGCATGATCCAAAGGCTCCAGATAAGGCCGACATGGAGCAGGCCGGAAAAGAAAACACACTTCCAAAGCCGCGAACCGCTCTCTTCACGGCTTTTTGCCATTTAGCCCTCACGCGCCGTTGGGCGGGTAACCATGCCCAGCTTTTCTATCCCCGCCTCCTTGATCTCCGCGATCGTTTTGACCACAATACCGTACCGGACATCCTGATCCGCCCGTAGATAGACTTCCTTGTGAGGTTGGAGCTTACGAACCGCGCGCAATTTCTGCCCCAGCTCGGACAGGGTCACCTGGTTGTCGTTGAGATAGATCCTCCCGTTGCGTGCGATCGCCACGACCAATTGCTCCTCGTTTCCCGCAAGCGCTCCGGCCCTAGCCTGGGGAAGGTTCAACTGGACCCCTTGTTGGATAATCGGCGCGGTCACCATGAAGATGACCAAGAGCACGAGCATCACATCCACAAAAGGCGTCACGTTGATTTGCGAGATGGTGGTCCCATTGCGCTGGGAGGAAGAATCGATGGCCATGAGAACCTCTTAATTTTCAATTTTTAGTTTTTAATTTTGGGTTTTGCCTGTTGACTCCCGCCTATTTCAGGAAATGCCGGTCGGCAATATTGAGAAATTCTTGCGAGAAATTGTCCATATCCGCGGCCAGCACCTTAATCTTCTGGGCAAAGTGGTTGTAGGCCATGACCGCCGGGATGGCTGCCGCCAACCCGAACGCCGTGGCGATGAGGGCCTCGGCGATGCCCGGCGCGACGGCCTGGATGCTCGAAGAGTGTGTGACGCTGAGCCCCCGGAAGGCGTTCATGATACCCCACACCGTGCCGAACAGACCGATGAAAGGCGTCGTGCTAGCGGTAGTTGCCAAAAAACTCAACGACTTTTCCAGCTTGGTAATTTCCACGCTCGTCGCCCTCTTCATCGCCCGGGCCACGTTATCCACCCCGCCCAGGTCGGTATTGAATCCCTCGCTTTGCCCAGACTCCTTCTTAGTGCGGGAGACCCGGACCAGCTCCTCGTAGCCCGCCCGGAAGACCTGGGCGACGGGGCTCAACTTGAGTTCGCGGCTGGCGTCGTGGATGGAAGAGAGATTACGGCTATCCCAAAAAATTTCAATGAACCTTTCCGATTGATTCTGGGCTGCGCGGACCTGGCGGAACTTGTAAAAAATAATTCCCCAGCTGATCATCGAAAACATAACAAGGACATAGAGCACCAGTTGAACGAGCAGCCCTGAGCCCTTTACCATATCTAGGACCCCTTGCTGGGGCACCAAGGTCAGTTCGGGTTGGGCCAGCAACTGAAGCAACCAAACGAAGGACATCATTATATCCAATCGATCAATTGAAAAAGTATTATAACCTCTATATTTAGTCAAATGGGCGTCACTCCCGCGCATGCAAAATCGGGACGGGCGCCCACAGGAAGAGCCATCGCATGATCCGAAATGTCCAACATCTCGACCCCAGAGGACGCACCATGAAACCCCCGCTTATCGTAGGGAATTGGAAAATGCACGGGACCCAGGCCGAGGCGACCCTCCTCGCCCGCTCCATCCGCCAGGGCCTAAAGGATTTCCGCCGCGTCGAGGTAGCGCTCGCCCCTCCCTTCACGGCGCTGAGCGCGGTCCGTAGCGCTCTCAGGGGAAGCGTCGTTCGCCTGGCCGGTCAGAACGTCCACTGGGAGAACGAGGGCGCCTTCACGGGAGAAATAAGCCCGCGAATGCTCCGCGAGCTGGGATGTCGCTTTGTGATCATCGGCCACTCGGAAAGGCGCCGGATCTTCGGCGAGACCGATGAGGCGATCGCAAAAAAAATCCTCGCTTCCATGGGCGCTGGCCTTCGACCCATTCTCTGCATCGGAGAAACCCTGAGCGAAAGAAACCAAGGGCTGACTCGACGAGTCCTGGCACGCCAACTGCGCCACGGATTGAAGGGGTTGGAGAAAAATGCTATAGAAAACCTCGAGATTGCGTACGAGCCAATTTGGGCGATCGGCACCGGCCGCAACGCGACGCCGGATCAAGCCAGTAAGGCGCATTTTTGGATCCGGCAGACCGTCATCGAACTCTTTGGGAAAAACCGCGCCGAGTCTACCCGCATTCTTTACGGTGGGAGCGTGCGCCCTGACAATGCGGTTGAACTGGTCACGGAGGCCGAAGTCAATGGGGTGCTCGTAGGGGGAGCAAGTCTGAAGGCGGGGGATTTTTTGCGTATTGTCCGCTGCTGCGTCCCGAACAGGAAATAGCGCGATGATAGCTGTCGTTACGACTTTGCATGTCCTGGTGAGCATCGGCTTGATTTTAGTGGTGCTCCTCCAGACCGGAAAAGGGGCCGACATCGGAGCGGTCTTTGGCGGGTCGAGCTCGACCCTTTTTGGCAGCAGCGGCGCGGGAAATTTCCTCACCCGGCTGACCACCGGAATGGCCATCGTTTTTATGATCACGTCACTCACCCTCGGCTATTTTTCCGGGAAGAGACTATCCGCGAGCATATTTGACCGCCGCAGCGCGGAAGTGGAGCGACCCGCCAGACAGGCGCCTCCGCAGCCCCAAGCGCCGTCAGCAAGCCCTCAACCACCGGCGCCACAGCCACAGAAGCCCACAACCCCTTAAATAGAAGGCGGAAGGCTTGAGGCCCTTGAACGAGTTGAACAATTTGAACGTTTTGAACGGATGGGTTCAAGCCGTTCAACCGCTTCGCTAGGTTCAAGGAACGATGGCTCCTGCCTGTTGCCTTAGGAAAAGTGCGAGGATGGCGGAATCGGCAGACGCGCTAGTTTGAGGGGCTAGTGCCAGAGATGGCGTGGGGGTTCAAATCCCCCTCCTCGCACCAATCTTTTCAAGCACTTACCACGTTTTCTCACGAGCACCAGCGAAAACGCTTTTTTCATGTTGCCACTGTGTTGCCATTTTTTGGAAGGCTTCGCGTATATGATCGTCGGTTAGGTTCGTGTAACGGCCAGCCATGCCCCGCAACTTGTGGCCCAGGCCGATCTCAGCGACCTCGAAGGGCAGACCCGTGGCGGCCCATCTCGTCCGGGCGCAATGGCGGAAGTCCCTGAATTGGAAGTCCTCAATCTTCGCATCCCGCGTCGCCTTCTCGAAAGCGTGCCGCAGGTTCTCCTTGGACACGGGCTTCCCGTCTCTTGTGAAAACCCGCCGTTCCGTGTTGGGGATTCTCCTATACTCGGCCCGCAATTCGTCAAGGACTTCGGCTAGCTCGGGGGAGACGCCAACGCGCTGCTTTGCGCCGGTCTTGGCTCTGCCGCCTTTGACAACTATCAAACCGTCCCGCACGCCGTCCCACGTCAGCCCGAGCAGTGTCCCTCTGTCGAATGCTGCTTCATTCGCCCCGATGAATAGTCGCTGGAGCCACCTGGGCGAGGCCTCGAGCAGCGCCTTGTATTCTGCGTCCGTGAGCGTCCGCTCTCGCTGTGTCTCCCTTTCCTTCTTGATCCTCGGCGCGCCCTCGCACAATCCCTCCTCGGCTGCCAGGTTCAGGGCGGCAATCAGACAGCTTACCTCCCGGTTGACGGTGCTGCCCATGATGCTCGTGCCCTCGACCGGCTCGCCGTGGCGCACAAGGGATTCGGACAACCTTCGGTTCTTGTATTCCATAATGCGGATCTTAGTCACGTCCTGGAGCGGGAACGAGCCCAAGAGGCGCTTGAGGTGTGAGCATTGCGCCTTTTTGGTCTTCCAGGACGGGATGTTCTTCACCAGGTCCAGGTAGCGGTCCAGCCATTCTCGCACGGTCATGCCCTTGATCTTGGCCCTCTCCTTTTCCGCGTCGAAGTCCTCCCGCCGTATGTTACGGGCCTCCAAAACCTTTAGCTCTTCCTTCGCCGTCTTTAGGTCCGAGCCGAGCGGAAACGTCCGCCGCTTGCCCTTCCAGTCAGTAAACCTCGCGTAATAGATTGTGCTCCAGTCCCCGCCCGCTGTCTGGTACTGGCGGCGGTATAGGTGCTTGATCGGCCCGCTGTGGGAATCCTTCACGCGCTCAAACTTTTGCTTTTGGTCCATTTCCAGCCCTCCCTATTAGCTGTTTCAGTCTGCTAACGTTTTGCTCGATCTCTGTGGCCGCTTTTTCAAGTTCCGGGTCGTACTCATAGCCTTGGCCCGCCCCATGCCTTTGGGTTTTCTTCCCTATCAGCCTGTCCCAGTCTTCCGGCCATAGTCGATAAGTCTTCTCGTTGAGCTTTCGTCCGTGCTCACGCCTGTAATCCTCCGCAAGCGGGATGCCCGCTTCCCGCAAAACTTTCAGCCAGCGATACCACTCCCGATATGGGATTTTTAGCTCGCTCTCCGCGTCTGCCTGGCTCAGCGGACTCTGCGCCATGCGGCGGAGCAGTCGGAAGCCCTCCACGAAGAGCCGCTTCTTTATCAAGACGCCTTGATAGTTGCGCTTCTTCATTTCCGTTTGCGCTTGGCCTTCTCCGCCAGCTCTTGCAGGGCTTTGAGGTAGAGCCCCCGTGGTCGCCTCGCTCCGGTTTCCCAGCGGGCAACCGTTACCTGATACGTCCCGATCAAGTCGGCAAGCTCCTGTTGCGTGAGTCTGAGAGTTTTCCTTAGTCGCTTTATCTGCTCCGGGGACATGGGAGCCTTATAACCATTGTTATAATCATTGTCAAGAAGGGAAGGCAAAAAGACGCCGCTTAAACGCCCCCGTAATGCCACGATCTCCCCGCGCCTGAGCCCTCGCCTGACCGCCAGAAACCGATTTCCCGCATTCCGGGCCGATCCGGCTGAAAACTTCACGCACAGTTCGCTTTAAACGCACGAACGCGGGGCGGGCTTTATCGGACTATCCCCCCTTTTCTGGAGCGGCGTTGAGTAGCTCCCTCACCGTAAAGCGCCCTTGAAATTCCCTCTTCGCCCGCTCGAAGTCTGGGTCCCAGTTCCCGCCGAGCTTCCCCGCAACCGAAGCGTCCACGGCCCCTAGAGCGTTCGTGGCTTCACCCTGCAACCGCCAGGGAATCCCTTTCACCACTGCGTCTTTCAAGTCGGGGCTCAGAAGCACGACCGGAAAAATGTTCTGCCTCGCCAGGTTCTCCAGTAGCGCGTAGTCACTGGCTTGGCGGGGGTTGATGTAAGCGTCGCCCTCAAGCGGGTCCTCGGGCTTGTCTATGATGCGGAACGGGACGCATACCAGCCACATCCCCGCCTCGGATCGGTAGAGCACAAAGCCGACCTGGATCGGAAGCTCGGGCTTGCGGAAGCTCGCAAGATCTTCAACGCGCATAGTCAAGGCGGTCTCGTTGCGGCGCTCAAGGCCCAGGAGCAGGGGCGTATAGGACGGCATCCGTAGCAGGAGCGCCCGTTGTGGCTCCGGGATGACAACTCTTCCCGGAGCTTCCCTTTCTGGGTTTCGCGCGAACGGCTCAAGCAGCTCATGGAGGTCGCGGATCTCCTCCGGCGTGAGAAGGATTCGCGTCCGCGCATCGCCCACGAGAATGCACCCGCTGGCCTGTTCAACATGATAGACCTGGACCGGAGCGTTCCCTCTGTTGAGTCCTTCGGCGTGGATGAGCATGGCCTGGACCTCCTGGTAAGGGAGATCCTAGCCGTTATATAGCAATGCTGTCAAGCATTAGTCAGTTTTTTTTCCTAGCTCTTGGTGGAGCAAGGAAACACGGTATTGAGCGAGGCTTTTGACGGGTATTTTCCAGGCCTTCATCTTGGTTCTGGTTGTAAACGTCCTAACAACTTCCACATAGCCGCGCTCGGCCTCAAGGCGTTTTTTTTTGATTGCCCGGTGCACGGCGGCCCTTGTGACTCCCAGCTTCTTGGCCGCCTCCGTGATCGTGTAGTGAGTTTTCTTACGTGCGCGTTTCATGGCTACATGGGCATATCAGAGAGACGGTTTGAGTAAAAGCCCCGGCCACCGCTGGCGTTGCACCAGGCGGCGATGGATACCGCGCTCGGCAGCCGGAGCAAAGAGCCCGGCCCAACCCGCGATGCTCACGCGGGGAGGAGGTCTGCGGCGGCTGATGGAGACCGCCGCCCGGGCCGGGCAGACGTTTCAATCCCTAGAAAACCAGGGCCAAAAAATTTGCCGAAGGGCCTCTTCCGTCATTCGCCCGCTCTCGG
>JACPSF010000288.1 GCA_016193385.1 Deltaproteobacteria bacterium | reverse complement strand
ACAAACTCATCTACCTCGGCTCGCCCAACAGCGCTAGCCAATATGTTTTTCTCAGTCGAAAGGAAGCCGGTCTCAGCTCTCTGGACAAGCTGCGGGCAACTCCGGGCGTGCGCATCGGCGCGCAAAGCGTGGGTCACGATATTTATATTAACGGAAGACTCTTCGCCTACTTGATCGGGCTGAAGGATCCGAAGTTCGTCACCGGTTACAGCGGCCCGGAGGTAGATCTGGCGTTGATGCGCGGCGAGGTCGATGTGGATAGAAAAGGGGTTGATCGATTTTCACGCCATTCTTGAGATTCCAAAAGGGGAGAAACATCCGCGCTTTGCGCAGCTACCGGAGCTGGAGAGTTTCGCGAAGTCCGACAAGGAACGGAAGCTCTTGGGCATGTTTCGCTCCTTTCGAATGATGGGCTCCCCGTATATTCTCCCCCCGGGCACTCCGAAGGATAGGGTGCAGATCCTGCAGGAGGCGATGCGAAAGACCTTTAGGGATGCTGAATTTCACAAGGAGTTCAAAAAACTCACCGGCGATGACCCGACACCGCTCATGCCCGAGGCGCACGAGAAGGCTGTGAGGGAATTGCCCCGGGACGCTGAGATTGTGGGGCTGTTCAAGAAGCTTGCCGGCGGTGAGCCGCTTCCTGCGCGCTAGAGGGAAAAATGGTAGCGGCGGGTAATCCGTTTGGACAAGGAGGGATCCATGATGAGGGCAAAAAATCATCCCTTTGGAGCCTCGGCCGGCCTAGTGCTGGCCGCACTGTTAATGTCCCCTTCCCTGGCTTCGTCGCAAAGTCCTTTTTACCAGGGAAAGACGATCACGCTCATTCAAGCCACGTCGCCCGGTGGCACTTCGGATATGATGGTCAAGGCCGTCGTTCCTTATTTAAAAAGGCATATTCCCGGAGAGCCGACCATCGTATCTGAGTACATGCCGGGCGGTGGGGGAACAAAGGCCGTCAACCACATCTACAAGAATGTCCGACCTGACGGCTTGATTCTCGGAAACGTTGGCGGCGGTCTGGTGACCAACGCAGTGCTCGGCGAGCGCCGTGTGCTGTACGACCTCGATAAATTAATCTACCTCGGCTCGCCGCACAGCCACTATCACTGGGTTTTCATGACGAAAAGGGAGACCGGTCTCACCAGCCTGGAAGCGTTGCGGTCGGCCTCCGGGGTGAGAATCGGGGCCCAGGCCGTGGGCCATTCCGTCTACATTGTTGGCCGCCTTTTCGCATTTCTGATGGGCCTCAAGGAGTCAAAGTTTGTGGTCGGTTATTCCGGACCGGAGCTCGACCTCGCCCTGCAGAGTGGAGAGGTGGACGCGCGCATCAACAACGCCGACACGTTGTTAAAGCGCAATCGGGAATGGTTGACCAAAGGCGTTGTCGAGGTCCACGCCATCATGGAAGTCCCCAAAGGCGCCAAGCATCCCTACTTTGCGCGCTTGCCCGAGGTGGAGGAATTTGCGCAATCAGAACGGGAACGCAAGGTGCTGGCGATGCTTCGAGCTTTTAGACAGGCTGGCTCGCCCTACATCCTGCCCCCCGGGACTCCGAAAGAGCAGGTGAAAATACTCCAAGACGCCATGGTCAAGACCTTCAACGATCCGGGCTTCCACAGGGACTATAAGAAACTCACCGGAGATGAGCCGACGCCCCTGATGCCGGAGGAGATGGACAAGGCTATCAAGGAGCTGCCGCGGGATCGGGAGATTGTTGAGCTCTTTAAAAAGATCGCCGGTGGCGGTCCCTTGCCGCCGCGCTAACTAGCAGAAAATCTGGGCTGAGCGGCACGGAAACAGTTCAAACCGTTCAATTCGTTCAAGTCGTCAGAAAAGAGCCAACGGCTGCAACGTCTTGAACTGTTTCAACGGATTGAACGCTCAGGTAAGGAGGTTAGCCATGACATTCAGAGATCGGCCTTTCAAAATCTCGCTGGCTTTGGGCGCGCTATGGGTTTGTTTCTTTCCTGCCTCGGTCTTTTCCCAAGCGCCTTTTTATCAGGGCAAGACCATCGCCATCGTTCAAGGCCGTGATCCCGGGGGCACGGGAGACATGAGGGTGAGAGCTGTGCTTCCCTTCCTGCAGAAACATATTCCGGGCAATCCGACAATTGTTAACGAGTACATGCCCGGTGGGGGAAGCCGAAAGGCCGCGAATCACGTTTATAAATCAGTTCGTTCCGACGGGCTCACCATTGGCAACGCGAGCGCTGGCATGGTTTCGCTCGCGGTCCTTGGGGAGAAGGGAGTGTTGTACGATCTCGACAAATTCATTTACCTGGGTTCTCCCTATAGCAGCTATCATGGGGTCTTTGTAACCCGCAAGGAGGCTGGCCTGAGCAGCATAGAAAAACTCCGCGCCGCCTCTGGAATTAGGGTCGGGGGCCAATCCGTGGGGTTCTCTACGTATAACGAAGGGCGCCTGTTTGCGTACGTCCTCGGTCTTAAAGAGCCAAAGTTCGTTACCGGTTACTCCGGGGCCGAGCTCGACCCGGCGCTGATCCGGGGTGAAATCGACGCACGAGCGAACAGCGCCGACACTGTCGTCCGGCGGAGCCCGGATTGGCTTAATAAAGGGCTCGTGGACTTTCACGCCATTCTTGAGATTCCCAAAGGGGAAAAGCATGCCCGTTTCGCTCATCTGCCGGAGCTTGAGAGCTTTGCCAAATCGGACATAGATCGCAAGCTCGTCATTCTGCAGCGCGCCTTCAGGGTTACCGGCCAGCCTTTTTTTCTTCCTCCAGGCACGCCCAAGGATCGCGTAGATATTCTGCAGGAGGCATTTCGCAAGGCTTATAAGGACCCAGCGTTTCACAAGGAATACAAAAAGCTTACCGCCGATGATCCCACGCCGCTCATGCCCGAAGATCATGAAAGGGCGATCAGGGAAATTCCCCGAGAGCGTGAGGTCATGGAACTCTTCAAAAAACTTGTGGGTGCGGGGCCTCTGCCTGCCCGTTAAGAGGTAAAGGCTCGGCTAATCATCAAGCCGTTCTAAGAAATGGAAGTCTCACTGTTTCACGCCGCGCTTCAGGGTCTGTTGAACCTCCTGCACCTCAAGGTCTTCCTGGCGATGTTGATTGGAGTCAGCATCGGGACCTTTACCGCCGTGGCGCCCCAGGGATTGGGGATGCCGCTGGTCTATGCGATTCTCTTGCCGGTGGTTATCAGGTGGGAGCCGGTTACCGGCATCGCTCTGCTCATCGGGGCGAGCTCCGTCAGCGCCATTTGCGCGGCTTATCTTCCGGTTCTCTTCGGTATTCCCGGCGGAGCTGGCTCCCAAGCGACCGTGCTCGACGGCTACCCGATGGGGAAGCGAGGCGAGGCGAGGCGCGCTTTAGGGGCGTCCTTTATGGCTGGGGGGATGGGGGCCCTTATCGGCACCCTGACGCTGGCGATCGCGCTACCTGCGGCCAAGCCTTTGATCTATCTCATGGGCTCGCCGGAGCTGTTCGTAGTCATGCTTTGGGGCCTCAGCATGGTGGCTGTTCTGGCCGGGCGCCGGCCGATCAAGGGGCTCATCGCCGCGGCCTTTGGTCTGCTCCTCGCCACTATCGGCCAGCAGGCGCAGAGCGGCATCATGCGCTTCGTTTTCGACCAGATGTATCTTTTGGACGGCATTTCCATAAGCATCATCGCGCTCGCCCTCTTTGGCATTCCCTCGGCGCTCGATTTGGCGCTTACGAAGCTTGGAGTGGAGCAACAGGCAGCTCCTCTCAAGGGAAGTCTTTTAGATGGAATCAAAGATACGCTGCGCGAGTGGTGGCTGGTGGTCCGGTGCAGTTATGTTGGAGTCTGGATCGGGATTGTCCCCGGGCTCGGCTCGCAAGTGGTGGACTGGCTCGCCTACGGCCACGCCGCCCAGACCTGTAAGGGCGCCAAGGAGACCTTTGGCAAGGGTGATGTGCGGGGGGTGATCGCCCCGGAAAGCGCCAACGACGCCAAGGACGGCGGTGATCTCATCACTACGCTACTCTTGGGATTCCCCCAGGGAGTGGTGACAGCGCTTTTTATCGTCGCCTTACTCGCGTGGGGATATCTGCCTGGCCCGGAAATGCTGAAGAAGAACGCAGAT
>JACPSF010000287.1 GCA_016193385.1 Deltaproteobacteria bacterium | reverse complement strand
GCGGACCTCTTCCTTGACCCCTTCCCATCCCGCGACCCGTTAGCCACGTTGAAATGTCCTGCCTATAGTCGTCCGACGAACAGTTTGGCCAGCTCGGGGCTAGGTGGTATATATTGATGGAGTTAACCGAAGAGAGACGTGGTATCCGCAATGAAAACACAGCCGCGTTACAGCAAAGAAGAGTTTGCCCGCCGTGGGGACGAGATCTATGAAAATGAGCTACGTCCCATCTTAGAGAAGGGGAACGAGGGCAAATTCGTTGCCATCGATATCGAAACCGGAGCCTACGAGGTAGACGGGGATGAACTGGCTGCCTCGGATCGCCTTCTGGCTCGGGTTCCGAGCGCCCAGATCTGGTTGAGGCGGATTGGCTCCCGTTATGCGCACCGCTTCGGATTCCATCCATCGCCAACGGCATGATTAGCGGTGTAGTCACGGGCGACCGTCAGGCTGTCATCCACCTGACGGTGCGTGGTCCTACCGGGCAAGAGCAAGAGATCGAAGCGATCATTGACACAGGCTTTGACGGCTGCCTCAGCCTGCCATCTTCGCTTATTGTTTTGCTGAGCTTGGCTTGGCGTGAGCGTGGCCGCGCGCTTTTGGCGGACGGCAGCGAGAGCGTTTTTGATATCTACGAGGGCACAGTGCTTTGGGACGGGCAGGTTCGTCGGATCCCGGTGCATGAGGCCGAAACCGCACCCCTAGTCGGCATGTCCCTGCTTCAGGGCTACGAGCTTACTGTCGAGGTCCAGTCTGGTGGAAAAGTCACCATAAGAGGGTTACCGCAAGCAGGGAGTGCCTAACCACCGGTCGATTTAAGTGCATTCACAATGCCTCTCGCAAAATTGCTGCCGCAGACCGTCTCGCCGAAGGTCTCCGACTTCTCGGAGCTAATTGCCAAAACGCTGCTCGATCGTTCCAGATAGGTCCACCCCAGGACCGATGTTGGCTCCTGGCTCGACACTACTTCTTTGAGGATGAATGAGCGCAGGGTTCCCTGACGGCGGCTTTTTTGTGCAAAGCTGCGCTTCTGGCTTTAGCCTTGGGACTGGGGTCGGGGTGGAGGAAGCAGCTTCCTGTTGCTTGCAAAAGCGTCTCTTGAAGTACTATGCTACGGCACAGGTCATAAGGAGGTGAGCATGTTTCGAAGGATCGATCATGTCGCGCTCCATGTCAGCGATCTCCAGCGCTCTATCGATTTTTACGAGAAACATTTCGGCTTTAAAAAGTATTTTTCGTACGGCGGTGAGGGAGCCGAGGGAAAGGGGCTGGCGCAGAGTCGTCTTTCGCGGGCCGGACGGAGAGCAGATCGAACTCAGGGGATAACGGAAGAAAAGGCAACAGGCAGTAACGTTCAAGGTTCAACGTTCAAAGTTCAATGTAAGCCTTGAGCCCGCAACCTTGAACCCGGAACCTTGAACTTTGAACAGGAGATAGGCAATAGGCGATAGTGACAAGTTAGAGAGCGAGAGGGAGGAAATGTGTCTGACAAAGAAACGTCGACCATCCAGATAACCTGCCCGTGCTGCGACGCGATACTGACCGTTGATCCGTCGCTGGCGGTGGTCTTGAATCACAAGCTTCCCGCTAGGCCGCCTCCGGTCGCGGAGCTCAAGGATGTCGCAAGGCTCTTGAAGGACGAGGCGACCCGTCGCGAGGAGAGATACCAGCAGATCCGCGAGGCGGAAAAGAGCAAGGGAAAGGTATTGGATAGAAAGTTTCAGGAGCTTCTCAAAAAGGCCAAGGAGGAGCCGATCACCAAACCGCTCAAGGATATCGACCTGGACTGAAGCGGCAGGTGGCCTGCCCGATGCATGACATTTAGGATCTCGGTTACAGCCAGACCCCAGGCCAGCCGGGAAAGCGTGAAAAGAATTTCGGCGGGGGAGTATCTCGTGTCTGTGCTCGCTCCGCCCCGAGACGGTAAAGCCAACCGCGCCATAGTCGAGCTTCTTTCTAGCCATTTTTCCGTCCCCAAGACAGACGTAAAGATTCTCCGCGGCCATAGCGGCCGGAAAAAACTCGTGGAGATCGGCTAGCCCGGCCTCGTTGACATCGGCGATCTTAATCAGATAACCTCTGTTTCAAATCGTGATCCTTACTATAGTGAAGGAAAAAAGAAAATTACCATAATCACCCTATCCTCCCTCAAATCCCCCTTTCTCCCCCTTTGGTAAAGGGGGATCGAGGGGGATTTAGGAGAGCGAGAGGGGATTTGATGTCAACTTATTTAATTCCGTCACTATAGCTGGCCTGGAAAGGGGGGGCGATGCCGAAAGTCTCGTCGCTCGGCCATGTGGGTCTCTACGTTCACGACGTCGAGCGTTCCAAGGCGTTCTATCGGGACATCCTTGGGTTAACGGTTAGCGACGAGGGCAGACGGGGCGGCGCTGTGTTTTTGACCGCCAAGGACCCACTGGATGAGCATCACGAACTGATGCTGGTCCCGGGACGCCAGGAAGGAAAGGTGATCCAGCAGATTTCGTTCCGCTGCGACCGCCTGGCCGACGTCAAAGAGATCTACCGGCTGCTATTGGAGCGCAAGGTGCCGATCAACCGAACCGTGAGCCATGGAAATGCGGTCGGCGTCTATTTTCAGGATCCTGATCGCAACCAGGTAGAAGCCTACTGGCCCACCGGCGTGGAGTGGCCTCAGCCCTTCGGCAAACCGATCGACCTCAGCGCGCCGGACGAGGTGATCTTAGCCAACCTGACATAGCGAAAGGAGTTCGCTGGAAAAGATGGGGCAAGATCTAAGAAGCTACTTGGAACTGGTCAAGTCGAAGAAGCCCGATGACTTCCAGATTGTCACCAGGGAAATCAACCCGGCCTACGAGATCACCGCGCTCGTAGCCAAGTTGGAGAGCGAAGCGAAACGGAGGCCGATCCTCCTCTTTGAGAAGGTCAAGGGAACCGAATTTCCGGTTTTGACCAATCTCCACGCGAGCCGCTCACGGCTCGCCCTGGGGATGAATGTCCAGCCAGAAGAGATG
>JACPSF010000404.1 GCA_016193385.1 Deltaproteobacteria bacterium | reverse complement strand
GTTAGTGGCTCAGTCGAAGGCGCTCGAGGCCTTTTTTGCCCAATCGCTCTTGGGATACGTCTCCATCAGACGTCCCCATATGGCCTTGCGTTCGTCCGCCGTCCCGCCGCTGATACGATTTTTCGCGATACCCAGACAGTAAAGGGCCTCCGGGACAACCTCGCTCGACCCATGGCGGTCGATGACGGTCTGAAAGTATTTCGCTGCGGTGGCATAATCTTTTTGCTCAAGGGCGGTGTGGCCGAGGGCGAGGGTCAAGTGGGCGACAAAGTCCGCCGGGGGAAGATAACCGATATCGCGGTAGTGCTCCGTGCCGTCCGGATCGAGAACGAGAAAGGTCGGGGTCCAGGCGACGCGATATTTGGCGCATAGCTCGGGATGCGCATCCGTATGAATCCGAACCGGGACAAAGTAGTCATGAATAAAAGCCACTATCTGATCCTGTGGATACGTCACGGCATCCATCTTGCGGCACCCGCTTCAGGATGGAGCGTGGTTGAACTCCACGAGCACGCCCTTGCCGCTCGCTTTGGCCTCTTTTAGGGAAGACTCGATTTCGGATTTCCACGCGATCTCTTTGGCCATGCGGTTCTCCTTTCCTCTCTTCGTTTTGGTTAGCCCAAGATGTATCCCACCAGACTCAGCTAGTCAACCGCAGTTATTAGGGATAGATAGGGGTTGAAGAAAAAGGGGCAATTCAAATAAGTGGAAGGCTGACCTCCCGGTCAAACCGCGGGTTAACCTCTTGCGGGCCTTCGGTGAGGTGAGCTTGAATACGTGACTTTGCCGTGTTCACAAACCCCGTTCATCTATTCAAGCCTTCTCTGAATTCAATCCCCGAGAACTACCGCTCTCGGGTTTCGAAAGCCAAAAGCTGAAGGCTTCGCCATCACCATATGCAGAACCTCGGGGGATCGCGCAGGGAAGGACGGGGCCCAGTCCCCGCGACACCTTCGCGATGGAGAAGCCGGCAGATTCAAAAGTTTTCTCGGACCTTTCCACGCTGAGATTTATGGGGTGAAGGGCGGTAATATAATCGTGACAATCAAACGATAAGAACGCCGGGGCGCCCGGTTTTAGATAGAAGTAGATGTTGTCAATGATGGCCTCAAACTCATAGGCATGGTCCAGGACGTTGATGCTTATCGCGAAGTCGGCTGCGGATTTTAGATCCTCGATGCGCGTTTCAGCGGGGCAAGAGTATATCTTGTGTGCCTTACGCAGTCCGCAGGAAGGAATTTCTTTCAGGTACCGGTTGGCCAGAGGGTCAATCGCAACGATCTTGGCATCTTGGAAGAAGCTAGTTATGAGGTGGCTTCCGGCGCCAATGTCAACAACCGTTTTGTTGGCGAACTGGTCGGAGGAGAACCCAAAGTATTCGAATAAGCTTGCGATTTCTTTCCTGAACTGCTCCGAATCGCCGCGGGGCGCGTCGTAGACGTGAAACCGAAGCTCCCTTGACTGAGTAATGTACTTCCAGATGAGGGGTTTCAGAATTTTGCAGCGATAGCTGCGGGTTATCACCTTGATCGCTACATTTCTAAGCCGTTCCCTCATCTTGCTACCGGTGGAGCCCCAATTCGTCAACCTCATATCGCGGCTGCTGACCGTTTCATCCAGCGGCAAATTCTATTGCGATTCCCGTGGGCTGGCAAGAACATTTTTAAGACCTCTGAAAGGCAAGATGTAGATTTACGACCGCTATGTCGGTCTTCGTTCGCGAGCGAGCTTGACCAGTCCTGTTGTCAGCGCTGTGCCGAAGAGAATAATGGTCGTCGCCGCCAGCATGTGGCCCGTGATGGGTTCGTTCAAAAACAGCCAACCCCACAGCATGCCGAAGACCGGGATGAGAAAGGTCACCGCAATGGCGCCTGTGGCGCCCAAGCTTCCGATCAAGCGGAAGTACAGGGGGTAAGCGAGTCCCGTGCACAGGATGCCGAGGGCTGCGGCGGCAATCCAGGCTCCGACAGTTGGCAGAGTTGAAGGCATGGCCCAAAAAGCGAACGGCAGTAAGAACACAGCGGCACTGATCTGGCTTCCGGCCGCGACGACCAATGTTCGGACAGCCCTGAGCCGCTGATTACTGTAATTGGCCCCGATGCCGTAAAACAGCGCCGCCGTGAGGGCCGCAGCCACCGCCATGTCGCTGCCGCCGGCGTTGAACGCTGCTTTGTCCCATAAGAGGACGATCACGCCTGCAAAGCCGAGGAAAAGTCCGACAACCCGGGTCCCGCCGAGCCGATCTTTCAGCCATAGCCAGCCGACGATCGCGGCGAAGAGCGGCGAAGTGGAGTTGAGGATCGAGGTAAATCCGGCGGTTAAACTCAGTGTGGAGTAGGCGAGGAGCGAGAACGGAATAGCCGAGTGGATGATGCTCAGGATGAAGATCTCCCTCGCATTCCCCCTGAGCTCAACCACGCCGTATCGCAGCCATAGTGCCGGGAGGAGAAAGAGACCTCCGACAGCGACCCGAAGCTCGACGAGCGGAAGCGGGCCGAACTCCGGGACTGCGATGCGCAAAAAGAGAAATGATCCGCCCCACAGGGCGGCGAGGATGAGCAAGTCGATGAGATTGCGGAGCATCAGAAACTAGGCCGGGCTGAGCCTTCGCTCCAGGTAGCGGGCGTAGCGGGACATCCCGTAGGCGCAGAGCCAGTAGATGACCGCGATGAAGAGGTAGAGCTCGAAAGGACGGATCTCGCGGTTGTTGACGATTTGGGCCGCCTTGGTGAGATCGACATAACCGATGATCGAGGCGAGCGAGGTGTCCTTGAGGAGCACGATGAATTGGGTTACCAGCGCCGGGATCATGTTCTTTAGGGCCTGGGGGAGAACGACGCAGCGCATGGTTTGCGCGTGCGTCAGCCCAGTGGCGGTTGCCGCCTCGACTTGTCCCTTGGGAACGGACTGGATCCCGGCGCGGACGATCTCCCCGAGGTAGGCCGCCTCGAAGATCACGAAAGCCGCCAGCGCGACGCCGTATTCCGGCAAAGGGAGCCGCAAAAGCACCGGGATGATGAACCAAAACCAGAAGATTACCATGACGAGCGGCACGCCGCGGAAAAACTCGACGTAGAGGGAGGCGGGAATCCGGATCCACGGAGCGCGCGCCAGCCGCCCCAGGCCGATCAGGATGCCCAAGCCAAAGCCCAGAATGATAGCGGGGATCGCGAGTCTGAGTGTGCCGCCGGTGAAATTCCCGAAGCCCAGGAATCCCTGCACGATAAGAAACTTAAAATTTCTCAGGATGACGCTGAAGTCCATTCTCAGTGCTCCGCGCCGCTGACGCGCGCGATCATGCCTGGAATGGCGATTCGGCGCTCGACCCGCGCCATGATGGCGGCAATACAGAGGCAAAGGATGAGGTAGATCACGGTTCCGGCCGTGAGCGCCTCGAACGCCCGGGCTGTGTAGGCCTCGATCTGGCGCGTCTGAAAGGTGAGCTCGGCGACGCTGATGGTCAGCGCTATGGATGAGTTTTTCAGCAGGTTGAGGGATTCATTGGTGGCCGGCGGGATGATCAGTCGGAGCGCGATCGGAATGATGATGAGCCGGTAGGTCTGGCCGGTTGTGAGCCCGGTAGAAAGGGCCGCCTCGAACTGTGTCTTGGGGATCGATTGAATTCCCGAGCGGATCACCTCCGAGAAGCGGGCGCCGTGGTAGACGCCCAGGGCAGACATACCGGCGAGGAACTCGATGCCGTGGGCGAAGAGCCAGTCCTGGAAAGCTTGCGGCAGCAGGGGAGGAACCCCGAAGTACCAGAAGAACATCCAGACCAGGAGCGGCACGTTCCGGAAGAATTCCACGTAAAAAGCCCCGAGGGCGGAGAGTGGTCTCAGCGCTACGGTCCTTAGCGCCCCCGAGAGCATCCCCAGCGCAGCCGCGAGCAGCCAGGCGAGGGCTGAGAGCTTGAGCGTGGTGAGGAGGCCGTGGAGGAGCCACTGCCCCGACTGCCCGGTCCAGAGGACGCTCCAGTCGAAGTCGTAGTTCATTTTAGAAAACAGGCGTGATGCAAGAGGCCATAGGTAACAGCCATACGGAGAAAAGAGCGGGTTTACTATGGCCTATTGCCTGATGCCTCATGCCTTTCTTATTTCGGCACCACCTGCATCTGGAGGAAGCGCCGGTTTTCCGGCGTCAGCGGATAGGGCACTTCCCCTTTCGGGCCGAACCACTTGTCGTAGAGCTCAAAATACTTCCCCGACTCGATCGTTTCCATCAGCCCGACATTGACGAGGTGACGGAAATCGGATTCGTTTTTTCTCATCGCCATACCGTAGGGCTCGTACGAGTAGAAGTCTCCGACGATCTGCCACTGCGCGGGGCTCGGCGCCTTGGCCTTGAGCCCCGCCAATTGGATGCCATCGTTGGTGTAGGCATCGACCTGGCCCTGGGCGAGGGCTTGAAAGGCGGTGGGCTGATCGGGGAACTCGCGCAGGACTACCTTCGGGACGCTCTCCCGGACGATTCTCGCGTTGGTCGAGCCCTGCTGGGCGGCCACGCGCTTGCCGGCGGTGTCCTGGATCCCTTTGATGCGGCTTCCCTTTTTAACGAGAAACTGGGCGCCGGTGGCAAAGAACGTGAGGCTGAAATCCACGCTCTCACGCCGCGAGCGCGTATCGGTCATGGTCCCTGCGATCAGATCCACGGCATTCGACGTCAACAGCGGGATGCGGGTCTGAGGGGTAGATTCCTTCTTCTCCACCTTGATCGGCTTGCCGAGCTTGTGGGCGACGACCGGAACGATGGCCTGCTCGACCAGATCGATGGAGAAGCCGACCCATTCATTTTGCTTGTTGATGAAGGCGAACGGCGGAGAGCCGGTGCGCGTGCCGATGGTGAAAACGCCCGTGCGGGCGATCTTCTCCAGCGTAGTCTCGGCCGCGGACGGGACTACGCCAGCCAGGGCGACAGCCAACGCCAACACAAGATGCATCAAGGGCTTCATGGTTCCTCCTTAGTGCGAAAGGATTTTGCTCAGAAACTGTCTTGTCCGTTCCGATTTCGGCGCCGTGAAAAAGGAATCGGGGCTGCCATCCTCAATGACCTGCCCTTCATCCATGAAAACCAGCCGGTGCGCCACCCGTCGGGCAAAGCCCATTTCATGCGTCACCACTACCATGGTCATCCCCTCCTTAGCCAAGCCCGACATCACCTCGAGGACCTCATTGATCATCTCCGGGTCGAGCGCGGAGGTCGGCTCGTCGAATAGCATAATCTTGGGCTGCATCGCGAGCGCGCGGGCGATGGCGACCCGCTGCTGCTGACCGCCGGAGAGGCGAGCGGGGTAGGCGTCGGCCTTGTCCGGGATTCCCACCCGTTCCAGGAGTTCCATGGCGAGCTTTTCCGCCTCTCGCCGTGATCGATTTCTGACTTTGACCGGGGCCAGCGTGATGTTCTCCATCACCTTGAGATGAGGGTATAGATTGAATTGCTGAAAGACGAAACCGATTTCCGCCCTGAGCGCTCTAAGGTCGAGCCCGGCATCGGACAGTCGCTTGCCATCGACCCAAATCTCTCCCGATTGAATGGGTTCGAGCCGGTTGATGCAGCGGATCAGGGTGCTCTTGCCACTGCCGCTCGGGCCGCAAACCACCACGACCTCGCCCTTGTCGATCTTGAGATTGATCTCCTTCAGGACGTGCAGCGCCCCGTACCACTTGTTGACATACTGAAATTCAACCACCGTTGTGAGATCTCATCGGTTCGCGGATTGCAAATTACCGCAACGCATACTATATGATCACTGACATTTTGCAAGTTTCAGAGGCGTATGGATTTTTATCTAGTGCGGCATGCGCAGGCGAAGTCGGAAGCGGAAGATGCGCGGCGCCCGTTGAGCGATGAGGGGCGAAGGGAGGCGGAGAGGGTGGCGCGCGCCGCCGTTGCCAGAGGAGTGCGGGTTTCCGCCATCCTTCATTCGGACAAGCTCAGGTCACGGCAGACGGCCGAGATCTTCCGGCAATTTCTCGCGCCAGCCGGAGGGATCCGGGAGACCCGAGGGCTCGCGCCCGAAGACGACCCCATGGCGGCCAAGGCCGAGCTGGAGGAGGCCGGGGAGCCGTTAATGCTGGTGGGGCATCTGCCTCATCTGGGGCGCCTCGCCTCTCTTCTAGTGGCGGGAGATCTGGAAAGAGCCGTGTTCGAGTTTCCGAGCGCGGGGCTCGTCTGCGTCTCTCGCCTCCAGGGCCGATGGGAGATCTCATGGACTCTCACGCCACAAACCGCGTGAGCCGGAGTTGACCTCGGTGGGAGGATGTTTTAATAAGAAGGTAAGCTTAACAGCAACGCGCATAGTCCTGGTCACAGGGCGGAGAGAAGGTAATGCTGATGGCTTCCGAGACTCTGACAATCACCGATAATCGGACTGGGAAGAAATACGAAGTCCCCATCCATGATGGGGCGATCAATGCCACCGATCTGCGCCAGATCAGGATCGGCGAGGACGACGTCGGCCTGGTGAGCTATGACCCGGCCTTCATGAACACGGCGTCCTGCCAAAGCAAGATCACCTTCATCGACGGCGACCGGGGGATTCTGCGCTACCGCGGCTATCCGATTGAGCAGTTGGCCGAGAAGAGCACCTACCTGGAGACCGCCTATCTGGTCCTCTATGGCGAGCTTCCCAACAAAGCCCAACTGGAAGACTGGAACTATAACATCACCCATCATTCCATCCTCCATGAGAACATCAAGAAGTTTATCGACGGGTTTCACCATGACGCTCATCCGATGGGGATGCTGGTGAGCGCTGTCGGGGCGCTGTCAACGTTCTATCTTGACGCTAAGAACATCTTCGACGCCGAATCGCGCAAGAAGCAAACCTACCGCTTGATCGCCAAGATGCCGACTCTGGCGGCTTTCGCGTACCGCCATAGCATCGGCATGCCCTATTCGTACCCGGATAACGACCTGAGCTATACGGGGAATTTCCTCAACATGCTGTTCAAGATGACCGAGCTCAAGTACAAGCCCAATCCGGTTTTGGAAAAGGCCATGGACGTGCTCTTCATCCTGCACGCGGACCACGAACAGAATTGCAGCACCAATGCGATGCGGAGCGTGGGGAGCTCGCACGCGGATCCCTACTGCGCGGTCGCAGCCGCGACCGCGGCGCTCTATGGCCCGCTGCACGGGGGAGCCAACGAGGCCGTGCTGCGGATGCTCATGGAAATCGGCTCCACGAGCAAGGTCCCTGAATTCATCAAGAAGGTTAAGGAAGGGCAGGGGCGGCTGATGGGCTTCGGGCACAGGATATACAAGAATTACGATCCGCGGGCCAAGCTCATCAAGCGAATCGCCGACCAGGTCTTCGAGGTCAGAGGAAGAAACCCCTTATTGGATATCGCGCTCGAACTCGAGCGCATCGCTCTGGAGGACGACTACTTCATCAAGCGAAAACTCTATCCCAACGTCGATTTTTATACCGGGCTGATCTATCAGTCCATCGGTTTCCCCACCGCTATGTTCGCCGTCCTGTTCGCGATCCCTCGGACATCCGGTTGGGTGGCCCAGTGGGAGGAGATGCTGCTTGATTCCGATCAGAAAATCGCTCGCCCCCGCCAGCTCTATAAGGGGGCGGAGAAGCGCGATTACGCGCCGATGGAGAAAAGAAGGTAAGCCTTGCCCGCACGGCGCTTCGGGCAACGGGTAAGCGGGCTTTGACGGGCGCGGGGCCGCGCGCGGCGCGGCATCAGGTTTTGAAATCCGGATAGCCTACCTTTGCGGCTTTTTCTTTGTAATCCTTGGCGAGCTCTTCTCTGGGCACCTCGTGCGCCCACACGGCTTCGGTGAAGCTCCACAGCATGAACGGGTGCGCGCCCAGGGCGTAGAGCTTGGCATAATCCCGCTTGGCCAGCGCCTCTCTTTCCTCCAGGGTGAGCTTCAACTTCTGCTCCTTCTCCCACTTTTCGACGAAACCCGCAGGATTACTTTTATAATCTTTTTCCGCCGCCTCGTTCATATTGACGAGATGGATGAGCTTGTTCATCAGGTATTTGCTCATGGCAGCCCCCTGCTGGTTAGGCTCTACGCGATACCTTGTGCTTTGCAATCAGTTCTCGAATTTCTGGAAGCAATTCTTTGGGGACCTCGATCACGGCTTGAGTCGAGTCCTCGAAAGCTGCCTCATCTTCCGCGACCGATTCTTCTTCAGTCTGCCCCTCGTAATGCGTGAGCACTCGCCGTACTCGCTCCTCGTTCCAGCCCGGTGGGAATCTATTCTTTTTCATCTTTTTCCTCTCTGACGGCGACGCCGTCGATATGCTATCAAAGGTTTTCCCTGCAAATCATACGCGGTAATCACGAAGGCTCCACTTGGTTCCGGCACGTAGATAACCCGCAAATAGCGTCCAGCTTGGGTCTGCCCGATGGCGACTCGAGCACCCTCTCGACCAGGGCGGTCTTCACCGGGATTTTTGAGGACATCTTCGACTTCATCCTCTGTAACTCCGTGGCGGTAGATATGTGGTTCCCCAGTTTCCGAATCAACATAAAAGCGAATGTTCAT
>JACPSF010000403.1 GCA_016193385.1 Deltaproteobacteria bacterium | reverse complement strand
GACAAAAACATTCATCAGCACCTGCCTGATCCGATCCGGATCGCACGGGACCGAAGGGATATCTGAAGAAAAATCTTGCCGCAGGGCAACCCCGTGAAGCTCGAGCTGGTGTTTAATCAATCCCAGGGTACTCATGACCACGCCGTTGAGGTCGGAGGAGCGAACATGCAGCTCATGGCGGCGTGAGAAATCTCTAAGGTCGTCGATAATTCGCTTGCACCGCAAGGTGTCATCGCTGATGCGCTTGAGCTCCTTGTGAATATCCGGCCTGTCGCTTACCTCTTCCATCAGCAGGTTGACGTTCATCAAGATACCGGTCAACGGGTTATTAAGCTCATGTGCGACCCCCGAGGCCAAAAGACCGATCGAAGCCAGCTTCTCTGATTGAAGCAAAGATTCCTGGATTTTCTTCAATTCCTCGGTTCGCACCCGAACTTTTTCCTCCAGGGAACGGCTGTAATCGTCGATCCGCTCCTTGTATTCTTTCAGAGTCTGCACCATAGCATTGAAAGAATTGGCTAACTCGCCGATCTCATCGCGGGTCCTTGCGTCTACCCGGTGCCCCAGATCTCCCTCCATGATCCTCCGGGTGCCGCGAAGAAGGTCGGAAACAGGTACGGTAATGCGTTGTGCAACGGCAAAGGCCACGGTAGCGGTTAAGCCGAGCGACAGGGCGGTAAAGAGAAAAAAAAGAAGAATCATCCTTTGTCCGACCCGGGCCGATTCCTTACGGAGGACTACGACCCTTTCGGATAAGGCCGACGACATTGTGTCCATCAGGGCTCGAGCTTGCGAGACCAGGACCTCTACCTCTTCTCTCTGTCTGGTCGAGTTCTCACCGATCTTCTTGCTCTCAAAAACAACCATGCCCTTCTCTTGGACATCGGCGATCAATGGGGAGAGTATGGCTGCCATCTGCCGCGGCTCTTTGGCCGCCCCGTGGCAAACAGCCGAGCCGCAGCTTTTCAAGCTGGCCCTGACGACCGACAAGGCACCGCGGAACTTGTCGAGCGCAGGCGTGTAACCACCGCCTAAGAGGTATTCATCCAGGGGTTGTGAAACCTGGGCCAGGTCCAGACCTAAGGACCGAGTTGCTTCCAGGGATAAGCTGATTTCTTCCAGTTGGCGATTGATGGCAACGGATCGGCGGAGAGTGTAAAAGCTGACCGCCCCGAGCACCAGGGCTTCAAGGGCGGCTATGAGAAGGAACCCCAGGATCAATTTTCCGGCCAGGGATCGAGCAAGCCGGAATTTTGCCTCTCTCCGCTTGGCCATATTCTCTCTGGGCCCTGACCCATTTTACTTACCTTTGGAAAGATTTTTCACGTACGCGACAAGATCTTTTAGCTCCTTATCGCCGAGACCCGTCGTCGCGGGCATCTTGCCCCTCCCCTTGGATAGGGCCTCCAAGAGCTCTGTGTCGGGTTTCTTGCCGATCTCTTTCGAGGTGAGATCCGGGATATTCGTCTGCAGGGCCTTGGCCATCGTCTGGTTTCCTTTTCCGTCCGCACCATGGCAACCCTGGCAGCGATTCGTAAAGAGGGTCTTCGGGGCCTCCGCCCCATAGGAGAGAGGCGACAGCAGAAACAGGCTGAGGCTGGTTGATGCTACAACGATGGAAAGACGCATACGCTTTCTCCTTTCATCTTACAGGCTCCATTTCTCGGGGTAGATATCCTTCGATTCGTTCAAACATCAGGTAAGTCATGGCAAAGGCGCCAAAGAAGCCCACCGTGATAAAGAGCTCCATCCAGCTCAGGGGTAACGTCTCTTGGTGTAATAGAGAGGGAACCACCAGCAGGTAGCGCTCAAGCCACATCCCGATCAATATAACCGAGGCGACAGCAAGCAAGCTCCGTGGATTCTCTTTCACCCCGCGGCTGAGAAGAACAAGAAAAGGGACGACAAAGGTTCCGATCAGTACTCCCCAGGCCACCGGGGCCCAGGGCATCTCCATGGTTCTGAGGATAACGTACTCAGTTTCTTCCGGGATATTCCCATACCAAATCACGGCAAACTGGGACCACAAAAAATCTCCCGTCAATATGCAAAATGCAAACAGGAGCTTGCCTAGATCGTGGAACTGGCCCGTACCGATCCCTCCCTCCAGTTTAGGGTATTTTCTAGTGAGAGCAGAGACAACGGCAAGGGCAGCCAACCCCAGGTAAAAGCTGCTCATGAAAAAGTAGGCGCCAAACAGTGTGCTGTACCAATGTGGGGCGAGGGACATCACCAGATCAAAGCCAATCAGGGAATACACCAAAGCATAAAGCAGAAGAAAGATGGCTGAGAAGAGCGGACTCCTCCCGTGTCGGGAGAAGACCAGCAGGAGACTCGCCCCAGTTAAAATGACGAGACCGATCCCATCCCGCACAAAGAGGAAAGGGAAATTGAGCCAAACGGCCTTCTCGGCGACGGGGTCGGTGACCCAAGGGAAAACGCTCTCCCGACCAAGGTAAAGCAAGAGAAAGAGAAAAAAAGACAGGGGCAGAAAAGCTGTCGTCCTTGCTGCAATCCGCTTTAACGGTTGCGCCCACTTGGCCCCGGTGACATAGAGGATGCCAAGGAAAACAGCCCCGCCCTGACTTATCGCCGTCCAGAAGAGAAAATTGACCAGAAAAACTCCCCAGGCCCGGTTGGCATCTTCTGCGATGCCCATAGCTAGCGCTATGGCCCCTACCACCAAGGCAACAACTAAACCCAAGAAAAGCATGGTGCGTCCTTGGGTCATCGCTTTGGGGCCTCCGGCTTCTTTTTCTGCGCCTGCCGCACGTATTCGATAACGTCTGCCATCTCCTGGCCCTGGAGCGCGGGCCAGGCGATCCCCCGCTGTCTTGTCGCCTCCTCCATCATCGGGACGTGGTTCCAAAGTGCCTGGACGGCGTCGATCGAGGAAGCAAAGGCCTGTATCTGGGCGAGGTCGGGGCCCACCTTGCCTCCTTCGCCCTTAATGTAATGGCAGCGGACGCAACCCTTGGCGTTAAAAAGCTCCTTTCCTTTAACCGGATCTCCCGGGTCATCGAAGAAACCCAGAAAGTACAGGTAGGCGATTATATCGGCCATCTCAGAGCCCTCCATGCGAGGGTAAGGAATCTTCATCTCTTCCATCTTCTTCCACATCCCTGGCCCATGTTGCCACATAACGGCCGCTATTTGGGTGACACTCCCCCTAAGCTTTCGTGGTCCAAGGGAAGGACCTACGCCTCCCTTGCCTGCTACCCCATGGCATGATACACAGCCCTTCCCAGTGAAGAGCTTCTCTCCCTTACGGGGATCTCCGGGAAGCATGTACATCCTTTCTTTTACTCCTGTCTCGCTGGCTGTTCTGATATAGGCGAGGATGTTCACTATTTCCTTTCCCTGAAGGCTCGGCGGAGTGATACCCAGCTCAGCCATTTTTTTGATCATGGGAGGCCCGTGATTCCACATGGCCTGGGCTATAAATATAGTCGAGGCGTAAACTTTCATTTTGTCGAGGTTCGGCGCCACCCTCCCTCCCCGCCCTCCGATAGTATGACAACTTAAACACTGTTTCTCCCTTACAAGCGTTCTCCCCGCCACTGGATCCCCTGGCTCATCGAAGTAATCTAGATAGTAGAGATAGGCTACAAGATCGGCCATCTCTTTCTCTTTGAAGGAAGGCCAGGGGATCTTTAGCTCCTTCATCTTCTCCCGCATCTTCGGAGCGTGGTTCCACATGAGAGCCCCCATCTGGATCAGGCTCCGACTCCAGAAGCCCTTCCCGAGATCCGGACCAGTCGTTCCTCCCTCACCGCGAACGGCATGGCACCTAACGCAGCCCTTGCCAAGGAAAAGCTCTCGCCCCTTAAGCGGATCCTCAGGAAGTGTATACGGCCTTTCAGCCCCTCTACCTGCCTCTAGGGAAAAGAGGGCGAGAAAAAAGAGCATGCAGCTTGTAACCCGCAACATAGATTTTACATCTCTCTTCATCATCTCACTCCCCACTGTCCGCTCTCTGCCTCTTCACCTTTATCGGGGACCTCTTTCTGCGAGCCGGGAAGGTAGCTCTTTAGCCGATCCTCCACCTCAGCTAGCCCCTTCTCCCTCCCCTCTCTCACCTCCCATATGGAGACAATGGGAAAGAGCTTCGTAAAAACCATGTAGAGGAGGATGAAGGCAGCAAAAAAAGCCGCCATAAGGGACCACTCGATCCAGGTTGGAAAGTAAAGGCCCCGCTGCCAAGGAAGTCTAGGATTGACTAAGGTCGGAACAACAATTGTGAAGCGCTCCAGCCACATGCCGATCGTTACCGAAGCCGAGGCGATCACGGTACCCGTGATCGTCCGCGTCCGGCGATTGCACAGAATGGCAAAGGGAATAACGAGATCGGTAAGAACCATCGCCCAGAAATAGACCCGGTATTCGCCGGTGATCTTGGCCCAGAAGACTGCCATCTCTGTCGGCTCGCCGCCATAGAAGGTCGTGAGAAATTCCGCAAAGGTAAAATAAAACCAAAGAAGCGTCATCACGAAAAGAAGCATTCCCAGGTAGTTGAAGTGAATCGGCTTGATATAGTCTTCCAGGTGGTAAACTTTCCTTACGAGGGCCATGATAATGAGCAGTGCGCCGATGCCGGAGTAGATCGCTCCCACGACAAAATAGGGACCGAAGATCGTCGAGTGCCACATCGGCTGAATCGTCATGGCGAAGACCCAGGAGACGACGGTGTGCACAGAAACAGCAATCGGAATCACAATAATAGCCAGAATGGCTATGGCGGTTTCCAGCCTTCGATGTTGCCTTTCCGTGCCCGTCCATCCAAGAGAAAGAATCGTGTAGAGTCTTTTGCGCCACCCTGAAACTCGATCGCGGAGAAGCGCGATATCAGGGATCAAGGGAATAAAGAGGTAGATCGTGCTTGCGGTGAGGTAGGTGGAAATGCTGATCACGTCCCAGATCAGGGGAGAATTGATCTTGCCGTACCGGATGACATAGAGAGCTCGATCGGGCCTGCCCAGATCCAGGATGACGTTTCCCGCACCAAAGAATAAAACCAGAACCGTGATCGTCTCGGCCATCCTGGTAATAGGCCTGCGCCACTCAGCCCGGCATAGTCTTAAAATAGCAGAGATCAGAGTTCCCGCATGGCTAATGCCAATGAAGAAGACAAAGTTGGTGATGTAGAACCCCCAGAAGACGGGACGGTTAAGCCCAGTGACGCCCAATCCATAGCGAAATTGAATGCTATAGGCGTAGAGCCCCCATAGGGCAACCGCTAGAAGAAGAGCCGCTGTGATATAAAACCGTTTGCTCGTTTGGAGAACAGGCTGGAAGAGGACCGCATCCTCTTGACCAGCGGGGTTCATGGTTGCCATTCTATTCTCCTTCCTTCAGGTAATAGACCTTCGGCTCCGTACCCAAGTCCTCAAGCACCCTGAAGGCTCTGGTGCTTTTGGAGAGCTTGGTTGCCTGGGCGTTGGGATCATCGAGGTCTCCAAAGACCATAGCCCGGGTAGGACAGCTCTGCACACAGGCGGGGACGTAATCACCCTCGCCCCTTACCTCCCTTCCTTCGAAGGCAGCTTGGTCCCTTACCTTCTGAAGACGATGGTGACAAAAGGTGCACTTCTCGACCACTCCTTTTGGACGAACGGAGACATCAGGACTCAGAGACACCTTTATCTCTTCGGGCCATTTGGGCTCATACCAGTTAAAATACTTGACTTGATAGGGACAGGCATTAGCGCAGTAGCGGCAGCCGATGCAGCGCGGATAGATCTGGGCAATCAAACCCTCCGGGTTCTTATAGGTTGCCCCTGTAGGACAGACCTTGACACTAGGAGGATTGTCGCACTGCTGGCAGAACATGGGAGCGTAACGGACCTTCACGTCAGGATACTTCCCCTCGATCGTGGTCATGAGTTTGATCCAGGAGATTGCTCGCCCGTACTCTGCTTCCTCCGGCGTGGAGAAAGGAACGTTGTTCTCTTGCTTGCAAGCCACGACACACGCCTGACAACCAGTGCATTTATCCAGATCGATTACCATCCCCCAGCGTGCCATCTCTAGATTACCTCAGTTTTGACCTTGTAACTTTCATTTTGCATTGTGTCTTCACGCCCTATAGATTTTCACCCGCGTTGACAGGAGCGAGGGGAGGCCGCTCACAGAATCGTAGTCGTCTGCGATGAGATCCAAAGGGTTGATACCCTTTCCTTGGGCCCACCGACCGAATGCCGTATGTCCCTGCCCTAAAGGGATACTCACCACCCCAGGCATCGTGCCCGGATAAAGCTTCGCCCGAGTCTTCACCTTGCCAAACGGAGACTCGACAAAAACCGACTCTCCATCCCCTATCCCCATACGATTTGCTGTTTCTGGATTCATCTCCACCCAAGAATTCCACTGCACGTTGACGTGAGGGCCAACAATCTCTTGAAGAAAGGGCTGGTTAGCCCCGGAGCCATCTAGAAGCGCAAGTGTGGGGTAGAGGTAAAGGTGGAACGGGTAGAGCTTTTCTTCTCCAGAGATGCGTGGCTTTTCATAAACTGGGAAGGAAAACTGTCGCCTGGTTTTTGGAGAGAAAAATTCAAACTTGCCTGAGGGAGTCTTGAAACTCCGAAGTCCGTTCTCTGGACTATAGGTCGGATCCCACCAGCTCCCCTTAGCGCGGAGCTTCTCCCAAAATTCTTCGAAGGATCGGGCGACTGGAGAGCGGATCCCTCGCTCCTCTAAATACCGTACCCACGTGGCCTCCAACTCTCCTTCGGCTATAGTTCCACCTCCAGATTCATAGATCCCCTTAAACTCGTCCAACAAGCACTCCTTAAATTCCTTCCAGGGAAAGGCCCGGGCTATCTCTCCTTCTAACGCCCCGGCAAGCTCAAGGATAACGTCTCCCGTGTGCCGTGTCTGATACAGTGGCTCCACAACCGGCTGCCTCAGCCCCACGCAGGGGAACGGCAGACCACGAGGACCTAGCTCATCGTCCCACTTTTCCAAGTAGGTGTGGTCAGGAAGGATGAGGTCCGCAAAAGCGGCTGTCTCGTCAAGGAAGGGCGAGAAGCTCACAAGGAAAGGGACCTTGAGCAAGGCTTCGCCGAACTTCTTCCTATTCAAAGAAGTAAAAAGTGGATTCGTACCGTAGATCATGAGAGCCTGAACAGGATAGGGTTTCTCAGTCGTGATGGCATCCACCAGGGCCTTTATTCCCGGCTGAGCCAAAGGGGAGTAATTCCTCTTGGCTTCATCAAGCCTCGGCATCGCCGATCCCTTTTGTGCTATCCCATCTTTTACCACAGCCGGCCAGGGCCGAAGAGAAGCCTTCGCCTCGAAGAGGACACCACCCCTGGCACCAATATTTCCACCCAGGGCGTTCAAGGCATGAACCGCCATTGCAGAGTAGGTAGTATTAGACGCGTTGCCGCCGAAAAGAGCTAGCGGCCTTTCGGCTGATGCAAACTCACGCGCGACCTTCAGGATTCTTTCCACCCCGACCCCGGTGATCTTTGCCACAATATCCGGCGGATAGTCTTCCATGACCACGCTCTTGAAGCCGGCTAACCAGACACCCTTCTCATCCACTCTATCCTCAAAACCCAAGGTATATCGATTAACAAACTCCTTATCGTAGAGTTCTTCCCGGATCAGGACATGGGCCAGTCCTAAGGCCAACACCCCTTCTGTGCCAGGATTGACGGGAATCCACTCATCCGCATTGGCGGCGGTCACAGAGAGGCGGCTTTCTACCTGGACTAGCCTCCCCCTGCGGCCTAGGCTCCCCTGCCTTAAATCGGCATAGGCTCGCATCTGGCGCACCGGAGACCACCAACCATCGAGAAGATTCAGCCCAAAGTTCAAGATGTGGGTGGTATTTCCCAGATCAAAGGTGCTATCCTCCATCCCCTCCATCAGAGCACGGGCAACCCCCATAGGGTCTCTCGGGCCGGTGTAGATCAGGTTTGGCGATCCATAGACCTCCAGAAATCTCTGGAAGAGCTTGCTCTGGAGACCCCTCTCCTTCCCGCTGATGAGGACCAGCGTCTGTGGCTCGCCTTTTCTTCGGATCTCTCCCAGCTTGCTAGCTGCAAGGGTGATGGCTTCATTCCAGCCGATGGTTTCCCATTTGCCCTCTCCCCGCTTTCCCACTCGCCGCATAGGCTGCTTGATTCGGTCGGGGCTGTACAGGAGCTGCAGTCCTGATTGGCCCAGGGGGCAGAGACCTCCTCGGTTTATTGGGTGCGCCGGATTTCCGTCGATTTTTACCGCCCGCTGCCCTATCTTCCGCACCAGAATACCGCACCCCCCAGTGCATTGACCACATGTAGAGGCGACCCAGGATTCCGGCCCGGCCGGTGGCCTTATCTCCTGCTCCGTAACTTGAAGGGCGGTACCTACGCCCTGGAGGGTACAGCCGGAGACAGCCGTCCCCGCGGTCCCAAGACCGATGATTTTTAAAAAATCTCGTCGATCAACCTTCATTGTTACAAAGGCTCTAAGGCTTGCACCCCTGGAAGCGAGAAAGCTTCCCGGCCTCCCAGCATCCCAGCGTTCTAGCCCGTTTGACTATTCGCCATTCGCTATTCGCCATTTCACTTGTGGCACGCGTTACAGTCCACCGATGCCCTTCTTTCCTGATGGCAATTGATACACCATGTCATCGTTTGGTTAACCAGAGGGCGAACAGGCGGCGTCAACTGCTCCGCCATCTTCCCGTGACATCCAGCGCACTCCACCTTGCCCACGACCACATGCCTGCGATGGGAGAAGAAGACGTCAGGGGGCATCCGGTATATCCTCTGCCAAGGGATTACCTCCTTTTTTGCTGCAAACTGTCTTATCTTATCTTCTTCCGGGTTTTTGCTGAGCGCCGCTGCGTGGCACGTTATACAGGTCTCCGTCTGCGGCAACCCGGCAAATGTCTTAGCCTCTACCGATTGATGACAGGTAGTACAAGGAAGGGAGAGTTCGCCCGCATGCTTCTTATGGTTAAAGGCAATGGGTTGAGTAATATTGGCGCGCCCTATTAAAGAAGGGAAAAGAGGAGCCGCAATGGCCACCAATGCAACCGCTGCAAAAACAAACCGCAAAATAATGTTCCAGGGCAACCTCATTGATCTCTTTACCGCAGTCTCCTATCTCTGCTGCTAATGCCTGCACTAAGAGGTATTAGCAAGGCTTAGGCCACCAGCGGACTCCCTTTTTTTCAACTATTTAAGGCTGACACATAGCTCACTTTCTTAAGATTAAGAAAATAGCCAGCAAGAAGTTGCAAAACTTGGAAAGCGTTACTTTTTCAGGCTCTTCAGATACTCCATCACATCTAAAATCTGCTGGCGCGAAAGGGCGCTCTTCCATTCCGGCATGTACGGGGAACCGTGATATGCCTTGGCGGCGCCGGCGAAGATAGTCTGGTAGATCTCCTCCTCCCGCCCCTCGACGACGAAATCTTTCCGTGTAAAATCCCTTGGCTTCACGCCCACCAGGTTCTTTGCCCCCGGCCCTTGTCCGTCTCCATTTTTGCCGTGGCAGGACCAGCAGAAGGTATTGTAGATGTCTCGTCCCGCCTGGATGCTAACGTGCTTACCGGGAACCACCAGAGTGCGCAGATAAGCAATAGCATCCCAAATCGCGCCCTCTTTCAGGATTTCACCGATAGCCATAGGTGCATGGGGGGCGCTGGGCTGCGCTTTCCCGGAAAGTAGACTAAACAGTGTCTGATCAGACTTGCCCCTGAGGACGGCGGAATCGGTAAAATCCGGTGGCGAAGTGGCAAGATATTGCGCGGCTGGCCCGTCACCCCGGCCGTAGCGGCCATGGCACGTCCAGCAAAGCGCCCGATAAAGCTCCTCTCCTCGCCGCGAGTCTCCCTTGCGCTTCACCTGAGCCGTTCCTGCCTCTCCCCGCAGGTAATTCACAACATCCCAACGCTCTTTAGCCGATAAGCCCGCTCCCTGCCCTGGCATCAACGGGCCGCCGCTCCGAATAGTCTCATAGAGAAAGCCGTCGGAACGCTGCTGGAAAAAAGAGGTGGTGATGTCGGGTGGAGGAACAAACTTGGCCGCAACCGGCCCGCCACCCTTCCCTTCCGACCCGTGGCAGAGAGTACAGTAAATCTCATAGAGGCGCTGGCCGTTCTGCAGGGAAGCCAGCGTAGGCGGCATCGGGTTATGGAGGAGTTTGCCCGCTTCCTCACGGTTGAGCACCCTCTCCAATTTTCCCAACGGCACAGAGGCAGAAGGCGGCTCGAAGGGGTGCTCCTGGGGCTTGATGGAGGGCTGATCCCCCATGTTGGTTGTCAAGGCGCCATGCAGGGCAAGACTTGCAATACCCCCGCCAGCCAGAAGGAGTATGACAACACCAAAGATCATGAGCTTAATCTCCCTCACGGCGCACCTCCTCTGCCCCCGCTACACGGAGAAGCTCTTGGACACGCTGAGCCTGATCCGCACTGCACCTAACCCAGAGGCCGAACCGATCCTCAGAAAAACGGGGCTCATACCCTGGCTCCAGCCGGATGCGAGGAAGCCGGATGTTGATGAGCATCCCCAGAATCGTCGCCAAAGCCCCGAAGAGGATTGTGAGCTCAAAAACAATGACCAAAAAAGGCGGAACAGAGACAATGGGTTTGCCACCAGTGATTAGCGGATAGTGGGTTGAGGTGGCGATGGTGAGGATGAGGGCAGTGAGACCTCCCGAGATTCCGCCTAGGAGAGTAAAGAGCCTGACGGGGCTTTTCTTTCCTTCAATGGCCTCTTCAATCTCGTGGCGCGGGACAGGCGAGAGAGCGCTGAGATCACCGTAACCTAAACGGCGCAGTTCTCCGATGGCCCTGGTGAAGGTATCCAGGTGAGCAAAGATGCCGAGGATGCGCACCGCCTCTGACTTCATCGGAGTGCTCCCTCCCTTTGAGGTGGAGGGGCAAGCTCCTTAACCTCGGTCAGGGAGACTACCGGCAGAAGCTTGGCGAACAGGAGGAACCACAAGAAGAACCACGCGAAGGTCCCGGTAAAGATGCTGATCTCAACCCATGTCGGCTTGTAGATGCCCCAGGCAAAAGGGATATATTCGTGCGCCAGTGAAGCCACGATGATGACAAAGCGCTCGGCCCACATGCCGATGTTGATCAGGAGCGAGATCGCAAAGAGCCAGGCGATGCTTCTCCGGATTCTACCGAAAACGAAAAGAAAAGGGACCACGGCGTTAAAGAAGAGCATAATCCAGAAGCCCAAGGCATAATCCCCAAAGGCACGGTAGATAAAGGTCGACCGCTCGTAGATGTTGCCGCTGTACCAGGCAATGAAAAATTCCGTCCCATAGGAATAGGCCATGATCGCTCCGGTGAGGATGATCAGCTTGGCCAGGTTCTCAAGATGCATCACGGTAACGTAGGCCTCAAGCCGGTATATCCGCCGCATGGGGATCAGTATGGTTAGGACCATTGCCAGGCCCGAGTGGATCGCTCCGGCGACAAAGTAAGGGGCGAAGATGGTTGAATGCCATCCCGGGACAACGGACATGGCAA
>JACPSF010000402.1 GCA_016193385.1 Deltaproteobacteria bacterium | reverse complement strand
TCCCTGTCAAGGGAACATTTTCCGTATGGGAACAACTACCTCAGGATTTCCCTCAGTTTTGCTGCCAGCGTAGGCTCAAGATTTAGCACCCTATTAACGTTTTGTGCCAGCTCTTCACCACTCAGCGGATTGATATCTAGCTTAGCCTTCTTGGCCTCCTCCAGAAACGCCGCATCCTGCAAGGTGTCAAGGAATGCCTTGCGCAGGATCTGCGCTTGATCCTTGGGGGTGCCAGGAGGCAAAACATAGGGGCGGTAAGTTTGGCCGACACTGTGAGCCGCAACTTGGATTAGTTTCCGTGCCTCATCAGTCTTGGCCACATTTATGTCTAAGGGAACCTTAGGGAGGTCGGAAAGTGGCTTGGGGGTATTCTGTAAAATGATGATCAGATCTCCTGATTCTAACTCCGTGCGCCATGTCGCCTTCAGTGACTCCCAGGCCTCACATATGCCTTGAACCTCCCCGCTATTGAAAGCCAGCCGAATGTCGGCACTGCCTTTGTAACCGCTTACAAGCTGGATTTGGAGGCCAAGTGTCGCCTTGAGTACCTTCGAAATGTCGTCGGTAGCAGCGCCTGGGCCAACTCCGCCAAATTTGACAGTTCTTTTGGACGCTATCCATTGCTCCAGGCTAATAACCCCGCTTGCCTTGGATACACCGACGACGCGGTTGTCCTGCGTGGGGACTCCCAAGTACTCGAACTTCCGGGCGTCAAACTCAACACCAGGCCTTCCCAAAAGCTGCTGCATAAACAGGCCACCGAGGAAATGGCCAATGGTGAGACCATCGGGCTTAGCCACTTTGTACACATGGTTAGCCGCGATCAGACTTCCGGCGCCAGGCATGTTTTGCACAACGATGTTTGGCTTTCCGGGGATATGTCTACTCATATGCCGAGCAATCAGGCGAGAATAGGCATCAAAGCCGCCACCGGGAGAAGCTCCCACAATAATGGCGATGGTTTTGCCCTCATAGAAGGGCGCTCCTGAATAACCAGCCTCCGGGATAACGGCAAGGCCAGTGATTGCTGCTATCAGACAGGAAATCTTCACAAAAATAGCCATAAGTCCTCCCCCTCACGTGCCGTGGAGCAGGCTCTGATTTGCAGGGCCGCTGCCGTCCAGTATCGCCTCAGGCCCGTCCTTAGGATCTCTACTTAAACCCGAGGGTTCGGGCGTACTCTCGCGCGAGCCTGTCCACAAGCACGGCCTTGTCCTGCGTCATGTAGATCAGTTGCCTTCCCTGAGCGTACCTATAGGCCGCTGTCCCGGGAATAAAGGCAGAGCTTTGGCCACCGTATTTCTCCCAGATTTCCTGGGCTTCTGGAGTCGTAAGAAATGCGGCAAAGAGGTGCCCGCCATTCGGATGCGGCGCGCCTTTGGGAACGCCCGCGTTGTATGCGGGGGAGAGGCCAGGCCCTAACCCATCGGCATGGACTATGGGCGCGTCTTTTTCTTTTGCCTGATGGATATAGCTGTCGGTGAGGGTGACGGCGATTAAAACCTCCCCCATCTGTAACCTGGTATAAAGCTCGCCGAGAGTCCCAAGGCTCAGTTCCTGCTTGGCCAGCGCCTTGACATAGTCGGTGGTTCTCCTCTCTCCCCATGGTCCGGCTGCAAGCATCGCCGGGTGAATCACCGCGTTAGACATTCCCAGTTTTCCGCCCTTCCACTTGGGATCGAGCAGGTCCTCCCAACTCCTGGGTACGTCCTTCGCGGCTAAGATCTTTTTGTTGTAGGCGGGAAAAACAAATTGGTTGGCGAAAGCGATCGTGCCACCGTCGTAGTTGATCATTTTTGGATCTACGCCAAGCTTTTTGTAGTCGAAGGTTTGGTGTAATTTTTTGAGCCACAGTGAGGCATGATGGGCATCCATAACAACCACTACGTCCCACTCGGGAGGAGCTCCAGTAGCTGCCTGGGTGATCAGCTTGGCCACGTCTCTCGGCATGACGTTCGAGACGCTGTAGTTGACCTTTATGTTGAGTCCGTATTTTCTGTTAAAAGCCTCTCCCAGCGCCCGGCCACCCTGAGGGCCCAAAGTGGACGGGGCAAGGAACTCGATCACTCCTTCTCTTTTAGCCGCATCCAAGAGTTGATCGACGGTGGACGCATGCGCCCCGTAAATCCACCAAATCATTGCAGCCCACGATAGAATGTGGACGATAGAGACGCGCAGCGGCCCTCCGGATCAAACGCGATATGCGCAGGAGCGCCACCCACCTCCAGCTTTGCAATCGTTTCACGCTTTTTCGCGTCGATTAGGCACATGCTAGACTCGCCGGTGTTCGACACTACGATCCAGCGTCCGTCCGGACTGAGGGCGAAAAAATGCGGGTAAATACCCACCGGCACATGTGCCACTATCTCATTGGTCATGGTGTCCCAGACAGTTAGGTCGTCTGATCCAAAGTTGGCGACGTAGCCCGTGCGGCCGTCGTGGCTTAAAACGGGAAGGTGCGCCGCGACTCCCGCAGGAATTGTGGCTATCACCTCATGGTTCGCGGTATCGACGACTGAAACGTCGTCCGAAAGCGTATTGGCGACGTACGCTAGCTGACTGTCTGGGCTAAAGGCGATATGTCCAGGTCCTAAGCCGACAGGAATTTCCCCCGTCACACGCTGCTGTCGAACATCAATTACAGAAATAGTATGAGAGCCGGTGTTGGGTTGATAAGCCCAACGGCCGT
>JACPSF010000401.1 GCA_016193385.1 Deltaproteobacteria bacterium | reverse complement strand
GCAAGGAAGAAATGCTCTCCCAATGCCAGATAGGCCTCCTCGGGTCCGTAGGCCGATGAACTCAAGCCGTCCGCCCCAAGTCCGACCCAGGCGAGGAACGCGATCAAGGAGACCTGATGGAAGACCCGTGGATCCAAAGGGTCTTTGGGCTTTCCGAACACAATGTCCTTAAGGGACAAGCCCTCTCTGCTTTTCATACTTGTCCTTATGGAGCGTATGCTCTTACTGATCGGCCTCGAACAACCAGTACGGGGCAGGGAGCGCGTGCGATGACTCTCGACGCCACGCTCCCTGTGAGGAACTTGGAGACGCCAGTGCGCCCATGAGTGCCCATGACGATTAGGTCCGCTCGTAGAATCTTTGCGGCTCGAACGATCTGTTTATCTATGGAGATCGTCTCCTTAAGGAACAGTCTTCTCACACTTACGTTTTCCTTCTTGATTTCCTTCTTCAGGTCTGACATTTCCGATTCTACCTGAGGGGTAAGAACCGACTCTGCATCATATATCGGCGTCGGCGGGGGCAGGACATGTACTAGCAGTAACTCTGCTTGGTGCTGCTTGGCCAGTTTCACCGCCAAAGCCAGGGCGTTTACGGAGGCCGGGGAAAAATCAGTTGGGTGGAGTATCCGCCGGATACAAATCAGGAAAGATTTTCCGGTAAATCCAACAGACCTCTCCTTACTCCACTTCAGAGGCGAGAGCTGATTGATCATTGCGCGGCCTGGATGGCATCTCGAGTGGATTTGTATTTGCTTATGTTTCTATGCTAGCAAATTGAGAAATGGCCGCTTAATTAAAAGGTGGTCTGGAAGCATAAAAAAAACGTTAAAGGACTTTTCGGGTTTTGCCTTGATTCTGCAAATGGCTCGTCGTAGTCTGTAAGTAGCTCGTTAGTTTGGTTGGGTGTCGATTGCTGGCAGTCGGGTCCCGTGCAAGGCGGCGCCGCGAACCCCGTCAGGTCCGGAAGGAAGCAGCGGTAGCGGATTCTCCCCTGTGCCACGGGGTAGCCTGGCTGTCAGCGATGGGCATCTGGCTTCGCTTCGCTCAGCATCTCATCCTTCGACCTTGCTCAGGATGACCCTGAGCGCGAGCCGAACGGGTCAGATTGCAGATCTCAGATTTCAGATTTGAGATTCCCGAAAGGATATATGTCTTACCTTGTTCTAGCGAGAAAGTGGCGTCCTCAACGCTTTGAGGACATCGTCGGCCAGGGACACATCACGCGCATTCTACAGAGCGCCCTTCGATCGCATCGGATCGCCCATGCTTTTCTCTTTACCGGAGTCCGCGGGGTAGGTAAGACCACCGCCGCACGCATCCTGGCCAAGGCCCTCAACTGCGAGAACGGGCCGACGCCCGTTCCCTGCGGCGAATGCAGCCAGTGTAAGGAGATCATGGGCGGGAGCTCGCTCGACGTCCAAGAGATCGACGGGGCCTCGAACCGCGGCATCGACGAGATTCGCCAGCTCATCGAAAATTCCCGCTACCAGCCCGCCAGAAGCCGGTTCAAGATCTATATCATCGATGAGGTGCACCAGATCACTCGGGATGCCTTTAACGCGCTGCTGAAAACCCTGGAGGAGCCCCCGCCCTGTGTCAAGTTTGTTTTGGCGACCACCGAGCCGCATCGCCTTCCGGAGACGATTCTTTCCCGCTGTCAGCGCTTCGACTTTCGCCGCATCTCGGTCCGGGAGATCAGCCAGCGGCTGCGTGAAATTGCCACCGAGGAGCATCTGGCGATCACTGACGGAGCCCTCCTGCTGCTCGCGCGTGAAGCCGAGGGGAGCATGCGGGACGCGCAGTCCTTGCTCGAGCAGATGCTTTCCTATGCGGCGCCAGCGCCCGGAAAAGCCGACGCCGGGAAGCAGATCGATGAGGGGATGTTGCAGGATCTCCTGGGGATCGCGGAGCGAAAAACTCTCTACGACCTCTCCGAATCGGTGATTGCGGGGGACGCCGAAAATTGCGTCGAGCTGCTGGCAGGGTTGACGGACCAGGGCCGAGACCTCGCGCGATTTTCGCGCGATTTGATCGAACACTTCCGCAATCTTCTGGTGGCCCGGCTGTCCCAAGAGCCGAAAGGGAAAAGCCCGGGATCAACTCAGCCGTCCTCGCGGCCCAGCCGCCTGTTGGATCTGCCGGACCGGGAGATCGAAGACCTCAGCCGGCAGGCGGCTCAGCTCTCGATCGACACCCTGATGGACTACTTCAGGTTCATGGCGGAAGCCGATGAAGAGGTGGCGCGGTCCCCCTATCCCCGGTTCGCGCTGGAGACCGCCGTGGTTCGTCTGGCCACCCTCCCCAAGACGATACCGATCACCGAGGTGCTGGATCGGCTCGAGACGCTGGAGCAGAGGTTGCGGCGGGAGGGAGGGGGAAATTCGCTGACGCAACCGGTCGAGAAGGCGCGGGTCGCGGAGAAGGGTCAAAAGGGCGCGCCGGCGCATACGCCGGGGGGCGAGGACCGTGAGGCGTGGAAGCAGTTCGTCTCCTTTGTCAGGAAGGAGAAGAGATTTTTAGGATCCCACCTGGAACGGGTTTTCCCCCTCGAGCTTTCGCCTGGTCAGCTCAGGATCGGAGTGGAAGACCGGCATTATTTGAGTTATCTGCAGGATCCCGAAAACCTTTCTTCCCTGAAGGATTTTGCTCGCCGGTTTTTCACGGCCGAGGTCGCTGTTTCCGTCGTTCCGCTGGCGGCTAAGGAGCGGGGAGGAACGGAAGGGGCTCCCCAAGCCGCGGCAGCCTCCGCATCTGCGCCGGCCGAAGCCGGCGATGTGGTGCAGGAAGCGCTGCGCATATTGGGCGGTTCGATCAAGGAGATTAAAAGAGAGAACGGGTAGCTTGCGGCCCGAGGTAAAGGAGGATTTCATGGCTAAAGGTTTGGGCGGGATGGGAAACCTTTTGAAGCAGGCTCAGGAGATTCAGGCCAAGTTGGCGCAGATCCAGGAGGAGCTGGGCCGCAAGACCGTGGAGGCTTCAGCCGGAGGGGGGATGGTGCGGGTGACGGTGAATGGTCAATTGATGCTGTCTTCGATCCAAGTGGACCCGGCCGTGATCAATCGCGAAGAGAAAGAGATGCTCGAAGATCTCATTTTGGCAGCGGTCAACGAGGGGATGCGCCGGGCGCGGGAGATGGTTTCGGAAGAGATGAGCAAAGTGACGGGCGGGTTGAAAATCCCGGGGCTCATGCCGTGAAGATTTCAAATCTCAAATCTCAGATCTCAAATAATCTCGGGTCTCAAATATGAGATTTGAAATCTGAGATTTCGAGCGTAGCGAGAAAATGAGTAGCTATCCTGCGCCATTGGCGCGCTTGATTCAGGAGCTGTGCAAGCTTCCCGGCATCGGGGAAAAGACTGCGGCCCGGTTGGCATTCCACCTTCTCAAAGGAAAAAAAGAGGACGTGCTCGAGCTGGCCGACAGCATCGGTAAGCTGAGGCAAGGGATAGGGCTATGCCCCAGCTGCTTTGGCTTGAGCGAGGTGACTTCCGCGAGCGGGCAGGAAGGGACGTGTCGAGTTTGCCAGGATCCGCGGCGCGAGCGGGGAAAGATATGCGTCGTAGAGGAGCCGGCGGACATGATGGCGGTGGAGAACTCTCAAGAATATAGGGGACTCTACCACGTGCTCCACGGGGCGATTTCTCCGTTGGACGGCGTCGGACCGGACGCGCTGCGGATTAAGGAATTGGTCCGGCGCGTCGAGGGCCATCAGATCCAGGAGGTGATTGTGGCGACCAATCCCACGGTGGAAGGCGAGGCCACGGCGCTTTATATCTCAAAAGTGATCAAGCCCCTGGGGGTCCAGGTGACCCGGATCGCTCGCGGTCTTCCGATGGGCGGGGACCTCGAGTATGCGGACCCGGTGACCCTGGGCAAGGCGATTGAGGGAAGAAGGGAAATCTAAGGAGGGGTTATGGGAGGCAAACTGGCCGGTCTATTGCTGTTGGTGTTTCTGTGGGGCTGCATGACCGTGGGCAGGGAATTTCCGGTTACGCCGATCAAGAGTATCCAGCAAAACGTTACTACCCAGCGCGACATTTTCGGCTACTTCGGCGAGCCGTATCGTAGAGGTCTGGACAGCGGCTACGAGACCTGGACCTATTCTTTTCATTATTACGAGCTTGGGCAGCTCCGTGACTCGAAGGAACTGTATGTCGTCTTCAACAAAGACGGTACGGTGCGCAGCTACTCCTTCACGACGAAGTAGATCTTTCGTCTAAGCCGCGAAAAGCGACTCAACGCGTGCGCGGATCTCATCGCGGACCTGCCTGAAGGCTTGCAAGATCTCTTCGTTCGTTCCCGCGGCCAGGGCCGGGTCGGGAAGGGGCCAATGGAGATGGCGGGTATTTGGCGGAAGGGTCGGACAGCTTTCCGTCGCCTCGCCGCAGAGAGTCGCCACCAGATCGATCTGCTCCATCGGAATTTCTTCGATCCCTTTCGATCGCTGCCGGGAAATGTCGACGCCCACCTCTTTCATGACCTGAATGGCTAAAGGGTTGACCTGTTTGGGGGCCGTTCCCGCGCTGTAAACGCTCATTCCTTCAGGCGCGAGGGGGCGGGCGAATCCCTCCGCCATCTGGCTGCGGCAGGAGTTGGCTGTGCAGAGGAAGAGGATGCCGTGTGCCTTTTTATCGGCGATCGCGCCCGGAAGGCTGACGCTGACTGTCGTTCCCTGCTGCGGCTTGCTTTCAATTTTCAGCTGTCCCCCATGCGCCTGGACGATGTGTTTGACGATGGCCAGACCAAGTCCGGTGCCGCCGAGTTCGCGCGAGCGCGCCTTGTCCACTCGGTAGAAGCGCTCAGTCAGCCGGGGAAGGTCTTTTTCGGGGATACCGCAGCCCGTGTCCGCTACGGCGACCTCCACTGCGGCCCGCTCCGCCCCTTGCGCACGGTCTGATGCGCGTGCAGCAATGTTTACCCGCCCGCCCGCAGCAGTGTATTTAACCGCATTGTCGACCAGGTTGATGAGGAGCTGTTGCAGGCGGTCCGGGTCTCCCACGATCCTAGGTAGTTCAGGGTCAATCTGATGGGAAAACGCGACCCCTTTTTTACTTGCCTGGTCCTTGAAGATCTCCTCCACCCGCCTTATCAGGTCACCCGCTTCGATTTCTTCCCTTGCCAGTTGAATCTTTCCCGATTCCAAATCGGAGAGCGTGAGTAGGTCATCGATCAGCCGGCCGAGCCTTTCGGAATGTCGGTGGACGATCGCGAGAAAGTTCCGTGACTCGTCGGGATCTGCCGGAGGATTTCGCAGCAGGGTTTCTACGTATCCCCGGATCGCGGTCAGCGGCGTTCGTAGTTCATGGGAGACGTTGGCGACGAAATCCGCGCGCACGGTCTCAAGGCGCTTGATCTCCGTAATGTCGTGAAAGACAAGGATGTAACCGAGGGTGCGTTCGTCGCCGTCCCTGAGACTCACCGCATTGACCCGAAACCATCTTCCTTCACCAAGAGAAACCTCCTTGGAAAAGCATTCTCGGGAGCAGTCACAGGCCAAAACCTCCTCCACGAGCTTCTTCATTTCCGGGTGCCGTGACACCTCCATGAAAGATGCGCCGCTGAAACTCTGGTCGGCAGCCAAGTGGAACATTTGGCGCGCATTGTCGTTGAGGAGGAATACCCTTCCACGGGTATCGATGACCACGAGTCCCTCGATCATGCACCGAAGGATAGAATCGACTTTCTCCTTTTCCGCGAGGATCTCTTTGATCTTCTCCCGGATTTTCAGGCTCATCTCGTTCAGATTCTGCTCCAGGAGCGTGAGTTCATCCTCGCCCTTGCGCGGAAAAAAATTCTGGGGGAAGGAGCCCATGGCGACCTTCCGGGAAAAGTCTGCCATACGCCCGACTCTTTGGCCGAGCCGGCGGGAAAAAAGATAGGCGCAGACCAAACCCACGGCCGAGATGAACACAAGGCCGGCCAAGATGGCCCGGCGCATGGAGCCTATGACCTCTTCGATGTCCCCGAGGGGAACGGAAAGGCGAAGGATGCGAGGGATCAGCCCTCCTCGGTCGACGATAGCCTGGTAAAGCATCTCGTATCCGACCGTGGTGCTGTAGCGGATGCTTTCTCCGGTTCCAACCGACAGCGCCTCAAGCACTTCCAGGCGGGTCCCGTGATTTTCCATCGTCGAGGAGGGCTCATCCGAGTCTCCCAGCACCTTTCCATCAGGGGCGATGATCGTCAGGCGTACGCCCAGGTCGGTGGCGATAAGCCTGCACAACTTGTCAAGGGCTTCCCCTTCGAGTTGAGAGGGGAGCAGTCGGCTTACGATCTTGGCCTCCTGTTGGAGCTTTTTCCCTAGAAAGGAGATATAAAGCGTTTTGACGACTCCGGCGGAATAGAGAAAGGAGGCGCCCAAGAGGAGGAGGACGATTCCCGTATAAAAGAGGGAAAACTTGGCAACCAGGCTATGTTTCCACGGCATGCTCATCAAACTTATACCCGACCCCGCGAACTGTGAGAATCCACGTGGGCTTTCGATCGTTCTTCTCGATCGCCTTTCTCAGGCGCCGGATATGGACATCCACTGTCCTCGGCGTGACGAAGGTCTCGCCTCCCCAAACCCGATCCAATAGCTGGTCCCGATTCAGGACGCGGTTCGGATTCTGGACCAAAACGCGCAGCAGCTCAAATTCCTTGAGGGTCAGACGGATCGGTTTGCCTTTGACCTGAACCTCGTAGGTTGCAAAGTTGATCTTTAAGGGTCCTCGCTCGTAGACTTCTTCCTTCGTTGGGGTGGCCTGCATTTCCGAGCGGCGGAGGATCGCCTTGACCCTGGCGACCATCTCCCGGGAGCTGAAGGGTTTGGTGAGGTAATCATCCGCGCCCAGCTCCAGCCCGAGGACTCGATCCGCCTCGCCCGCCTTCGCCGTGAGCATAAGGATAGGAAACCGCGCCGTCTCGGGCCGCTCCCGAAGGGTGCGGCACAGCTCGAGGCCGGACATGCCCGGAAGGAGCAGGTCCAGGACGATCAGATCGGGCTTTTCGCGCTGGAGTAGCCGGAGCGCCTTTTCTCCGTCTTCAGCCTCGATGACCTGATATTTTTCCTGAGCCAGGTTGTAGTGAACGAGCTTTCGGATATCCGGCTCGTCCTCCACCACCAGAATCTTCTTCGGGGGCATACGCGATAGTTCAAGGGTTCAAACGTTCAAAGGTTCAAAGTTCGTTGAACCCCTTGAACTCTTAAACTTTTGAACGGTCTTCATGTCCTAGATCGACTGGGGGATCTCCTTGAGATGACGGATGCTTTTGCCTTTGACCATGAAGACGACCATCTCGGCTAGGTTGGTCGCATGGTCGGCGATTCGCTCGAGGTATTTGGATACGGAGGTGATCTTCATCGCCCGGTTGATCGTCTGGGGATCCGCGATCATGAAGGTGATCGTCTCGCGGAAGACCTGGCTGTTGAGATCATCGACCTCCTGATCGTCTTTGCATACCTTGAGGGCAAGGTCGGTGTCTTCGCGCACGAAGGCATCGAGGCTTTCGTGAATCATCCGCTCGGCAATGTTGGCCATACGCGGGATGTCGATGTAGGGCTTGAGCTGCGGTTCGCGGTTGAGCTCGAGGGCCCGCTCGCAGATGTTGACGGCCATGTCGCCGATGCGCTCCAGGTCGGTGGTGATTTTGAGAGCCGTTGTGATGAAACGCAGATCCTTGCCGGCGGGTTGGTGGAGGGCGAGCAAGCGGATGCAGAGGTCGTCGATCCCCACGTCCAGGCGGTTGACCTCGTGGTCCCGGTCGATGATCGTTTCGGCGAGCTGGGAGTCGCGCTGCACCAGAGAGCTTACGGCTTTCTGGATCTGATCCTCCACGAGCCCCCCCATGTAAAGGATATCCTCGCGCAGTTTCTTCAGCTCTTCTTCGTATCGCTTATCGGTATGCTCCGAACGCATGGCGGTCCTCCGCTTAACCAAACCGCCCGGTGATGTAGTCTTCGGTCTGTCGCTTCTCGGGGGTGGTGAAGATTTTGCTCGTCGGTCCGGATTCTATCAGTTCACCCAGATAGAAGAAAGCCGTTAGGTCCGATACGCGGGCGGCTTGTTGCATGTTGTGTGTCACGATGACGATCGTAAAGTGCTCCTTCAGCTCGTGGATCAGCTCCTCGATTTTCGCCGTGGAGATTGGATCGAGGGCCGAACAAGGCTCATCCATAAGCAGCACCTCCGGCTCCACCGCGAGGGCGCGGGCGATGCAGAGACGCTGCTGTTGCCCCCCGGAAAGGTCCAGGGCGCTCTTATGGAGATTGTCTTTGACCTCATCCCAAAGCGCTGCGCGCCGGAGGTTCAGTTCCACGGCCCCCTCGAGCTGCCGGCGGTCGTTGACGCCCACGATCCTCAGGCCGTAGACGACATTTTCGTAGATGCTTTTAGGAAATGGGTTCCACTTCTGGAAGATCATCCCTACCCGCCTTCTCAGCTCAATCACGTCCGTCGCCGGCGCATAGATCTCTTGTCCGTGGAGCTTGATGCTGCCGTTAAGCCTGACATTGGCGATGAGATCGTTCATGCGGTTCAGGCAGCGAAGCAGAGTTGTTTTGCCGCAGCCCGAAGGACCGATGAATGCCGTCGCCTGTCGTTCCGGCACGTCAACGCTGACAGATTTTAGGGCCTGGGTTGGTCCGTAGTAAAAGTTGAGATCGCGGATCTCGATGATCGGCTGATCCGGCTCTGCAGATGACCCCTCCGGCATTGCCCTCCGTGTGTCGGTCTCGGCCATGATGATCCTTGCGAGGTTTGGGCCTTCTTCTAATTCTAATTGCATCCTACCTCCCGATGGGTCTGTTTTCCACTCGGGAACTCGCTTTCGCCGGGGATCTACCATTTGATCCGCCTGCGGAAGCGGAATCGGATGTAGATCGCGAGCCCGTTCATGGCCAGGGTCATCAGCATCAGGACCAGGCCGGCTGCGGCTGCGTTCAGATGGAATTCATACTGGGGTCGGGACACCCAGTTGAACATTTGGATGGGCATCACGGTGAACGGGGACTTCAGCCACTCGAACGAAATGCAGGGGAACTCCGCTTGGCCGGGAGGCGAGGGCAGAAAGGCGATAAAAGTGAGGGCGCCGACGGTGATGAGCGGCGCGGTCTCGCCGATGGCTCGGGACAGAGCGATGATGACGCCGGTCAGGATGCCCCCGGTGGAATAGGGAAGAACGTGGTCTTTTACCGTTTGCCATTTGGTTGCGCCTAGCGCGTAAGCGGCCTCCCGGATGCTGCCCGGAACCGCTCTGATAGATTCACGGGTCGCTACGATGACAATCGGCAAAATGAGCAGTGCTAATGTAAGGCCGGCCGTTAGGATGCTCTGCCCGAGCCGAAGCTGGTAGACGAAAAGCCCCAAAGCCATGAGGCCATAGACGATGGAGGGAACACCGGCAAGGTTCGCAATGTTGATTTCTATCAAAGCGGTAAGCCGGTTCTTGGGGGCATACTCCTCCAGGTATACGCCCGCTGCTACGCCCAGTGGCACGGCGGTGGTCGTTGTTACCAACATCACCAGCGTAGTCCCTACCCAGGCTGAGAGTATTCCGGCCTGTGAGGCGAAGCGGGAGGGATAAGAGATAAAAAATTGCCAGGAGAGGCGCCCCGCTCCGTCTGAGGCCAAGTTTACCAGCAGGGCGAGAAGCG
>JACPSF010000400.1 GCA_016193385.1 Deltaproteobacteria bacterium | reverse complement strand
GGATCTGGTTCTAAGAAAATAAGTCGCACGCAGATTTTCCTGTGGCATATTTAGACCAGGTGGCCGCTCGTGGCTAAAAAACTGCTTACCGAACAGGAGCTGCGTGAGCAGGCAGTCCGGGCCTTGGCCGACAGGCTAGGTCCCGTGGACGCATTGCGCTTCCTTGCGCTGGTTTCTCGCGAGCCCTTTGATTACCAGCAATGGCGGAAAGACTGTTTTTCGCGCTTTAACGTGGACGAGTTGCTGAAGGAGGTTAGGAACCATCACGGCGGTAAAGGTTCTTGAGCGTCATCTTTCACCGATTGGCACGAGCACGACTCACGATCAAGGCTTTTGCCTCCCTGTTGCCTCTCGCCTCTTGACTGTTTTCCGGTTTTGCCCTATTTTACGCGGAAATAACTTCGGCTGGGTCTCCCGATCCGGCCTGCCTGCCGGCAGGGAGGTCACATCTTTGATTCCACACCATCGCCCGGACTGGGTGTCCACAGCCGGACATTTTTGCTTACAGGGATGCCCTGTCCGACGCAAATTCAAGATTCAAGATTTGTCACGTAGTGTATTCATGGAAGGTTGTTCAAAAAGACTTGACAAATCCTCGGTAAGCCAAGAGAATCCCGGCGATCATCAGGACTGATGAACAGCCACTCTTGATAATAATTGAGACGTGGGCCAAACAAAACAACACAAACTCGACAAAGAGCACGAGTCGCGAATCCGCGATGTGTCTCAGCGCTTTTTTAGCAGGGGAAAGCTCAACGTGGCCGAGATCTTTCTCAGCTTTAGGCGAAGTATACGACCACCCTTAAATACAATTGGTGCAGCTGGTGGATAGAGCAAGTTCGCTAGAACGGGCCGCGGCATCTGTTCAGTCTTAGCGTTGGGCATAGTCACCGCTCGGTAGGCGCCATAATCCGAGTAAGTGAATTTGTTTTTGAGGGCCGGCCACGCAAAACTCAAAATCGCCGCTATCGGCCCAGGACAGCGGGGGCAGGACCTTCAATCTAGACAATCTTCTCCAAAAATAATTGCACACATTACCCGCAACGCCAACGCTGTAAAGGTTCGGTTGGCGCAGGTCCTTTCCGTCAATATCTGGTCGACGGCGAAGTGGTCAAGAAAAGGTTCGCGTCCTCTTTTCCTCTCCAAGACTCATAGCAGCGAATCCGCCAGGGGTGCAAACCTGGTGGTCGTTGACCTTTACCGGAAACCGGTTTTGCAGTATCGTTTAGGATCTCCCATGTTTGCCGGTCAAGCTTCAGCCGACAAATACACCGTGCGCGGCTACTGCGCTCTCTGCACGGCGCACTGCGCCACGATCACGACGGTTGAGAACGGGCGGGTGGTAAGGCTCGATCCTGATCCGGACCATCCCAACGGCGGCGTGATATGCGTCAAGGGCAAAGCCGCCCCCGAGCTCCTCTATCATCCAGAACGGCTTAATTATCCGCTCAAGCGAACCCGGCCAAAGGGCGATTCCGACCCGGGATGGGCGAGGGTGAGCTGGGATGAGGCCCTGGATGCGATCGCAAAGAAGTTGCTCGAAATCAGAGAGCGCCACGGCGCGCGCGCCGTGGCCCTTGCCAAAGGCACGCGCAGCGGCACTTCCGTCGACGACGCCGAGCGCTGGCTTGGACGTTTCCTCAATGCCTTCGGCAGCCCGAACTGGGTCTCCACCACGCACGTTTGCAACTGGCACAAAGACACCGGCTTCAGCTACACCTTCGGCAGCAACATCCCTACACCCGATCTGAAAAACAGCAATGCATTCTTGCTCTGGGGCCACAATCCAAGCTCCACCTCGTTGATTTTGGCTCACGACATCGTCACGGCGCGGGCGCGCGGAATGAAAATCGTCGCCGTCGATCCGCGCAAAGTGGGCATTGCTAGTCAGGCAGACATCGCTCTTCAGGTCCGGCCCGGCACCGACGGAGCGCTTGCCCTGGCGTTGATTCACTGTTTGATCGACGAGACATGGTACGACACAGACTTTGTGCGGCAGTGGACCAACGGCCCGTTCCTGTTGCGCCGCGATACGGGAAGGGCGCTCACGGAGGCTGACCTCGTCGAGAGCGGGAGCCCGGATCGCTACGTGGTCTGGGATGAGCGTACGGATTCCCCCGTGATCTACGACGCTGCCGGCGGCGGCTTCGAGAGAGACGATGTGCGGCCCGCGCTCTTCGGCGCGAAAGCGCCGCACGGGAAGGATGGGAGGGAGATTTTGTGCGCGCCCGCTTTCGAGTTTCTCGCCGAGCTCTCCTCCCGCTATGCCCCGGAGCGTTCCCAGGAGATCACGTGGGTGGCGGCGGAAAAAGTATGGCGGGCAGCCCACCTTGTCGCCCATAGCCGGCCCGTGAGTCTCTACATGTGGAACGGTCTCGGGCAACATACCAACGCGACGCAGACGAGCCGGGCCATCGCCTCTCTTTACGCTCTGCTGGGCGATATGGATCAGCCGGGGGGAAACGTGGTTTTTCCCAAAACGCCGGTGAATGACGTCGGCGGGAAAGAATTCTTACCGGAAGAGATAGCCATGCAGCGGATCGGAAGGGAGCGAAAACCGATCGGCCCGCCGGCTAAACCGGGGAACTGCGCCGCCTACGATATCTTCACGGCTATCCTCGAAGGCAAGCCGTATCCGGTCAAAGCGCTGCTCAACTTCGGCTCCAATACGGTGATGTCCACCGGAGACTCGCGCCGGGCGCGAGAGGCCTTCTCCGCCCTGGAGTTCGCCGTCGCCACCGAGCTTTTCATGACGCCCACGGCGGAGTTGTGCGACTACGTGCTTCCGGCCACGAGCTTTCTCGAGATGGCGAACGTGGCTTCCGGCTTTGACCACCGGCCGCAAGGGAAACTACACCTCCAGTACCGGCCGGCGGTGGTTCCCCCGTTGGCCGAAAGGCGCTCTGATACATGGATTGTCTTCGAGCTGGCGAAGCGTCTCGGATTGGGCGATCGGTTCTGGGAAGGCGATATCGAGGCCGCATACGAGTATGAGCTGGCGTCCACCGGCGTCACGCTAGAAGAGCTGAAGAAATCGGGCGCCGGCATCACGCTCCCAGCCAAAGCCCGCTATCGAAAATTTGCCGAGACCGCCGATCAGGGAAGGCCCCGGGGTTTTGCCACGCCATCCCGCAGGGTTGAGATCTACTCCCACACCTTCGCCGCTCATGGCTATCCGCCGATTCCTGAATTCGTGGAACCGGCGATCGGTCCGGTAAGCCGGCTGGACCTCGCTAAGGATTACCCGCTGGTTCTGACCAACGCCAAGTTCACCACCTTCATTCACAGCCAACAAAGGGCTCTCCCGACGTTGCGCAGGGCGTCGCCGGAGCCGTCGGCCGAGATCCATCCCGAAACCGCCAAACGTTACGGTATCATAAACAAAGAGTGGATCATCGTCGAGACGCCGCGGGGCGCGATAAAAGTCAAGGCCAGGGTGACGGAAAGGATCTTACCCGGTGTGGTCTGCTGCCAGCACGGGTGGTGGCAGGAATGTAAGGAGCTTGAACTTCCCGGTTACAACCCGTTCGCTGACGGCGGCGCCAACCCGAGCGTCCTGATCGGTTCGGAGCTCTCAGACCCTGTCAGCGGCTCCCTTCCCCACCGATCTTATCTCTGCCGCGTAAGGCCAGCATCATCGCGCTAGCCCAGAGTATTTCTAGCTCCGTCCATCGGAACGGCAAACGGTCGGCGACGAGGGAAGCGAGACAGAAGGCCGCAGACGTGTTTGCGTGCGACCGAGGGGGAGCGCGAGCGAGGCTGCGGACGTCCGATCACAAACGGCACGACTCATGGCACAAACCTATCGGCCGCAGCCGAGAGCGCGCTTCCCGAGGGAGCTTTGTCCATCGGCTG
>JACPSF010000399.1 GCA_016193385.1 Deltaproteobacteria bacterium | reverse complement strand
GGCCCCTGCAGCGAGATCCATATCGACCGGGGGATCGAGGCGTGCGATCGGCGCGACGGCAGCGAGCACCGCTGCCGGGTCAACGGCGACTGCGCCCGCTTCATCGAGCTGTGGAACCTCGTCTTTATCCAATACAACCGCGACGCGGACGGGAAGCTTTCGGAGCTTCCTTCCAAGCACGTGGATACAGGCATGGGCCTGGAGCGGATCGCAGCGGTACTTCAGGGAGTTCTCTCCAACTATGACGTCGATTTCATGCGCGATTTGATTATCGCGACTCAAGAGGTTGCCGGGCGAAAGTACGGGAAGGACTCTACCGCGGACGTCTCGTTCCGGGTGATAGCGGATCATGCACGGGCAGTCAGTTTCCTGATCGCCGACGGGGTTTTCCCGAGCAACGAGGGACGGGGCTACGTCCTCAGGAGGCTCCTCAGACGCGCGGCCCGGCATGGGCGCATGCTCGGCTTAACGCAGCCTTTTCTCCACCGGGTCGCGGTGACCGTGGCTGAGGTCATGGGCGGAGCCTATCCCGAACTCCGCGGCGAACAAAAGCGTATCCACAACGTCATCCGTGCCGAGGAAGAACGCTTCGGAGAGACTTTGGAAAAGGGTCTGGTCTTGCTGGACGCGGCGATGGGTGAACTCAGACATCAAAAGCAAAAGATCCTCTCCGGGGAAGTAGCTTTTCAGCTCTACGATACCTATGGCTTTCCCCTCGATCTCACCGAGGATATTCTCCGTACGGAGGGGATCTCAGTGGACCAGGCGGGCTTTGAGAAATTGATGGAGGAACAGCGAAGCCGCGGCCGTGAGGCGCGGGAACGGCTTCCGGACGATTTACGGATTCAGTTGGATCGAGAGGTCGCCTTTGTCGGTTACGACCGGCTCGAGGCCGAATCCCGGGTCGTGGCCATCTATGCCTGCGGAAAGGGTACAGAAGAGGTGGGTGAGGGGGACGAGGCGGATGTGATCACGGCCGAAACCCCATTTTATGGCGAGTCCGGCGGGCAGGTGGGAGATCGAGGCTTCATCGAGACCGCGCGGGGCGACCGGATGGAGGTCATCGACACCCAGCATCCTACGCCGCGGCTCACGGTGCATCGGGGGAGAGTGAGAAAAGGGCGCATCCAGGTCGGAGACGCGGTTTACTTGAGAGTCGATCCCAGCTACCGGCGCCGTACTATGCTCAACCATTCGGCGACTCACATCCTTCATGCCGTTCTCAGAGAGGAGCTCGGTAGTCATGTTCGCCAGGCTGGCTCTCTGGTGGCGCCTGACCGGTTGCGTTTTGACTTCAACCATACTGGAGCCATTCCTGAAGAGAGGCTGGAGGCGATCGAGAAGAAGGTCAACGCGAGGATCCGCCAGGATGCTGAGGTGCGTATTGCCGAGTCGGGATTCGACGAGGCGATCCGTCAGGGCGCCCTGGCTTTCTTTGGCGAAAAGTACGGCGAGCGGGTGCGGGTGGTGAGAATCGGCGATTTTTCGGCGGAGTTGTGCGGCGGTACGCATGTTCACCGCTCCGGCGAGATCGGGATCTTTAAGCTTCAGAGCGAGGGCGGAATCGCCGCAGGGGTGAGGCGGGTCGAGGCGGTGACTGGGGAGGGAGCGCTCGAGCTGATATACAGCTATGAGCAGAGGCTCAAGGAGATCGGCGATCTGGTCCGAGCGACGCCGGAAGAGGCCCTCGAGCGCGTGAAAAAACTGCTGCACCAGCAGAGAGAGTTGCAGAGGGAGATCGAGAGGCTCCAGTCCCAACTGGGAAGGGACCAGATGACCAGGCTTAAGGCCAGGGAGTATAATGGAGTCAAAGCTATTATCGAGAAGGTCGAAAAGGTGGATGTGAATCAGCTCCGGCAGATGGCGGACGAGCTGAAGAGGGATATAGGATCAGGGATCGTCTTCCTAGTGACGGCGGGCGAAGCGACTGTGACGATGGTTTCTTCGGTGACTGCGGATTTGACCTCGCGCTATCATGCCGGAAACATCATCAAGGAAGTGGCGCCGATCGTCGGTGGGGGAGGTGGAGGGCGCGCCGACTTCGCCCAAGCCGGCGGCAAGGACCCCTCCAGGGTGGATGAGGTCTTGAGAAGGGTTTTGGAAATCATTCGAAGACCGACCATTCCATGAAAATCCACACGGAAAAGCTGGTCGAAAAAACCAGAGGGTTCTGCGATATCATCGACATCACGGCGAAGGTTCAAGAGCAGGTCAAAAAAGAGAAGGTTCAAAAAGGTTTGGCGACTCTGTTCGTTTCAGGCTCCACGGCCGCCTTGACCACGCTGGAGTACGAGCCCGGGCTCGTCGAAGATATGAAGGAGTTGTTGGAGCGCTTGATTCCCTCAAACAAAAAATATCACCACGATGACCGCTGGGGCGACGACAACGGTTTTTCTCATCTACGCGCCTCGCTCTTCGGTCCTTCGCTGCAAATACCCATCGAGAGCGGCCGGCTGCTCTTAGGTACCTGGCAGCAGATCGTACTGCTAGACTTTGACAACCGACCCCGGACCCGCGAGGTGGCGCTCCAGATAATGGGAGAGACGGAGTGAAAGAGGAAAAAGGTAGAAAGGTGGAGTTTGAGGGCGCGGAGGAGTCGGCTCGGCTGGAGTTCAGCGACCCCAGGCTTTTCCGCGACCTTCTCGGGCACCACGACGAGCATCTGAAGATCATTCAGCGAACCCTCGGGATCAAGCTGCGCGTACGCGGCCTGTCGATTGAGATCGAGGGCGACGCCGTCGAGGCCGAGCTCGCGGACAAGGTCCTCAAGCAGCTCTACGGGCTGCTCGAAAAAGGCTACCCGGTCTATGGGAGCGATGTGGACTATGCCATCCGCATTCTGAGCGGGGACGGCAGAGCGAATCTTCAGGACATATTCCTCGATACCATCTATATCTCTTCGCACAAGCGGGTCATCACCCCGAAGAGCGTGGCGCAAAAGGCTTACATCGACGCGATCCGCCGCTATGACATTGTCTTCGGCATTGGGCCTGCTGGGACCGGGAAGACTTATCTGGCCATGGCTATGGCCGTGGCGGAGCTGGGCAAGAACCGTTACGTCCGGATCATCCTGACCCGTCCTGCGGTCGAGGCGGGAGAGAAGCTGGGGTTCTTACCCGGTGATCTGGCCGAGAAGGTCAATCCCTATTTGCGGCCGCTATATGACGCCCTGCATGATATGGTGGACTTCGATCGGGCCCACAAGATGGTGGAGCGCGGCACCATCGAGGTGGCGCCCCTAGCCTTCATGCGCGGCCGGACCCTTAATGACTCGTTCGTGATTCTGGACGAGGCGCAAAACACCACGCCGGAGCAGATGAAGATGTTTCTCACCCGTTTGGGCTACGGGTCCAAGGCCGTCATCACTGGGGATGTAACCCAGATCGACCTGCCGGCGGGCAAGCCCTCAGGGCTCAAGGAGGCGTGGCGGATCCTGAAGGGAGTGGAGGGAATCCGATTTATCACCTTTACCGAAAGAGATGTGGCGCGGCATCGTCTGGTGCAGGATATCATTACCGCCTACGAAAGGGACGAAGGTCAGACTGGGGCGGAAAACAGGAACCCCTCCGATAAAGCCATAAACTAGGTCCGAACCGTTCACTGTCCCCCTTTTACCTGTATGCGGCGCGCGTGAAGCACGGGCTCAGTATAGCCGTTTGCTGCCTTTCTCCCCTTAAAGACCAGATCTAGCGCCGCCTGGAAAGCGAGGCTTTTATCAAATTGGGGCGCCATGTTTCGATAGTTCGGATCCCCCTTATTTTGCCGGTCAACAACCGCAGCCATTCTTTTGAAAGTTTCTCTCACCTGCTGCTCGCCCGCAATCCCGTGATGGAGCCAGTTGGCGATGTGTTGACTGGAGATCCGCAGCGTAGCCCGATCTTCCATCAACGCGACATCATTGATGTCGGGGACCTTGGAACAGCCGATTCCCTGGTCGACCCAGCGCACCACATAGCCGAGTATCCCTTGAGTATTGTTATCTAGCTCCCGTTGGATTTCCTCCGGTGTCAATTTCCTATCTAGTAACGGCGGCCCAAGGATATCCTCCAGACTGGCGCGGCCCCTCCGTGCAAGCTCTGCCTGCCTTTTTGCTACGCTCACCTTATGATAATGCAGGACGTGGAGCGTGGCGGCTGTTGGTGATGGTACCCAGGCCGTATTCGCACCGGCTTCAGGATGCGCCATCTTCGTTTCTACCATCTTCCGCATTTCGTCAGGCATCGTCCACATCCCTTTGCCAATCTGGGCCTTTCCAAGAAGCCCAGTTTCGATGCCGATATCCACGTTCCAGTCTTCATAGGCGTTCATCCACGGTTGGTTCTTGATTTCCATCTTGGGTAGCATTGGGCCCAGTTCCATGCTGGTGTGGATTTCATCGCCAGTCCGGTCAAGAAAGCCGGTATTGATAAATACGACTCTGTCTCTTGCCATGCGGATCGCTTCCTTCAGGTTAACCGTGAGGCGACGTTCCTCATCCATAATGCCAATCTTCAGCGTATTCCTCTTCAACCCGAGCGCGTCCTCTACCTTTTCAAACAATTCTACTGTCGCTGCCACTTCGTCTGGGCCGTGCAGTTTGGGCTTTACGATGTAGACGCTACGCGTTTGACTGTTGGTGTATTCCCCATTTCTTTTGAGATCGTGCAGGGCTGCCAGTGTCGTGACCATGGCATCAAGGAACCCCTCTGGGATTTCCCGGCCGTCTGCTGTGGTTACGGCGTCCGTGTACATGTGGATACCCACGTTCCGAACGAGCAGCAGACTCCTGCCAGGCAGGGTGATGGCTTCTCCTTTTGGGTTTATGAAGGTTTTGTCAGGATTAAGCCGCCGAGTCATTGGCCGCCCATTCTTTTCAAACCTGGCTTCAAGCGTGCCTTTCATGATGCCGTTCCAGTGGCTATAGACTTTTGTTTTGTCGGTTGCATCTACGGCGGCGACGGAATCTTCGCAATCTTCGATGGTCGTGATCGCTGCCTCGAGCAGCACGTCTTTCACTCCTGCGGGGTGCGCCTTTCCAATGGGATGGTCTCGATCAATTTGAATTTCTATGTGCAGTTCATTATTTTTCAGCAAAAAATTCGTTAGCTCGCTTCCTTTCCTGTTGAATCCGACAAACTTGCCGGGATCGGCTAATCCCACTTCACTGCCATCGCTAAGCGTTGCAACCAGTTGTTTTATCCCACCATGATCTTTGAGCCAGAATCGTCTGACATCTGAGAACTTACTCCTCTCGAGGCCGACCACCTCATCTAAAAAATCCTCCGTTTTGGCGACAACCTTTGAACCCCGCACAGGGTTATAGGTTTCTCTTATCTCCGCCCCGCCTTCCTCTGGAATCACGTTCGTCCCATAAAGGGCATCATACAGGCTACCCCATCGCGCGTTGGCCGCGTTAAGCGCATAACGGGCATTGTCCAGTGGGACCACTAGTTGTGGGCCGGACACTTTTGCTATTTCATCATCCACATTCGCTGTGGCCACTTGGAAATTTTCACCTTCAGGAACGAGATACCCTAACTCTGTTAAAAATGCCTTGTATTCGTCCACGTTGATAGGCTGACGTTCTCTGGCCAGATACCACGCGTCGATCTGCTCCTGCAAAGAGTCCCGTTTCTCCAGAAGTTCCCTGTTCCTGAGGCCCAAATCATTAACGATTTTGCCCAGGGAGACCCAGAATGCGTCTGCTTCCACGCCGGTGCCGGGTGCAATCTCGTTTCGTACCAGACGATACAATGCCTCCTTTACTTTTAGTCCACCTACTTCAACTGTGTTCGTCATTGGTTTTCTCCTCTTACCGGATTTGTGTCTTCAGTTCAGGGTTGCCACACACCTCACTACTCTAAGCCAGAGGAAATGTCTAACTCTGCCTGGAAACCGCCCCCAGGTTGACCTGACAGTACCTTACCGGATAGTGTCAGGCCCAGCATGCCGATCGGGGGCGAGCCCAATTCGTTTGGTAAGGGCTTCGCGTGCTCAAAGCAGAGCCGATAACAAAATCGTTCAGAGAAGCCTGCGAAGTTGTCCGCATCATGGGTGTCGATGTTACACATAAGTTTCCGGGGAAAAGAATCCCTATCGGCCGGCTCAAAAAAACCGCGCAGAAGATCCTTCAGATTCTCAAGCAGGATCGGAGCGAGCTAAGCCTTGCTCTGGTCGGAAATCGGGAGATTCAGGAGCTGAACGCCAGATACCGAAACAAGAACGAGCCTACCGATGTCTTGTCCTTCCCTTCGGGGGAGCGCCTTCCCACAGGTACGCAGATCCTGGGGGATGTGGTGATCTCCGTCGAGCAGGCGGAAAAGCAGGCGACGAAGAGAAAACAGAGTCTTCAAGAGGAGATGACAAGCCTGTTGGTCCACGGGATTCTCCATCTCTTGGGCTACGACCATGAACGCTCTAAGAAAGAAGCCGAAATAATGCGGGGCATGGAAAAGAAAATCCGTCGGGCGCTTTGTAGGAAGCAGGTTTTGAGGGTATAATTACTATAGCCGCTGCAGCAGACCGCTGAATACGGCTGCTGAGCGGCAGGACAATCGCGGCTACAGCGGATCGGCCACGCCGACCGCTGAGCCGCAATACATTTGTCAGGGGCACTGAATGTTGGAAGAAACCAAAGAGCAGCTAACCCATTTGGAAGAAAGGCTTGAGCTTCTCCGGAGGCGTCTTTGACCTCGATGGGAAGCAGAAAAGGGTTGAGGAGCTAAACCGGATTACTTCGCGGCCGGATTTCTGGAACGACGGCGAAAAGGCACAGGGCATCCTCAAAGAGCAGTCCTCTCTTAAAGAGATTCTGGAATCGTGGGAGAAGTACAGGGCCGGTCTCGAAGAGGCACGCTTTTTTCTCGATCTAGCGAAGGATGAGAAGAGTGAGGAGGCCCTGAGCGAGGCTGCGGCGAAGGTGGTGGAGGTGGCTCAGGGGATGGCCCAGATCGAGCTCAGTCAGATCCTGGGCGGCCCGGATGACCGCCGCAACGCTATTGTCAGCCTGCACCCCGGGGCCGGAGGGACGGAGGCCCAGGACTGGGCGGAGATTCTGCTGCGCATGTATCTTCGCTGGGCCGACCGCAAGGGGTATCGGACAGAGATCTTGGAGTACCAGCCTGGCGAAGAGGCGGGCGTCAAGAGCGTTACCTTCACCGTCGAGGGGGATTACGCGTACGGCTACCTGAAGGCCGAGGCCGGAATTCACCGTCTGGTGCGCATTTCCCCCTTCGATGCTAACGCGCGCCGTCACACGTCCTTCGCTTCCGTCTTTGTGTATCCCGAGATCGATGAGACCATCAAGGTGGAGATCAACGAGGCGGATCTACGCGTCGATACCTACCGTTCCAGCGGCGCCGGAGGGCAACATGTCAACAAGACCGACTCGGCGGTCCGGATCACGCATATCCCCACGGGGATTGTCGTTGCCTGCCAAAACGAGCGCTCGCAGCACAAAAACCGGGCTATGGCCATGAAAATCTTGCGCTCGCGCCTTTACGAGCTCGAGCTGGAGAAGCAGAGGGAAAGGATGGAGACATTTCACAAGACCAAAAAAGAGATCGGCTGGGGGAGCCAGATCCGCTCTTACGTGCTCCATCCCTACCGGATGGTCAAGGATCACCGGACCGGAATCGAGGTGGGGGATGCCGATCGCATCCTCGACGGAGACATTGACCGCTTCATCCAGGCGTATCTTATGCAGTCTAGCGAGAATCAGTCAGCGGGATAATCTCGGATTTAAGGTCGAAGAGGAGGTCAAATGGCTAGAATCGAAGGCGTTCATCCAGACCAGCCACCTGAGGAAGTAAAAGAGATCTTTGCCGAACAGATACGGCGCCAGGGCTCGGTATCCAACACGGCCCGGGTCTATGCGCTCAGGCCAACGATTTTTCAGGGTGTCCAGGCGTTGAATGAGGGCATCCGCGCTTCCGGGCTCATCGAGACCGAGCTGCGCCACATGGTCTGCGTCAAAGCCGCCGGCATCAACGGGTGTCCATTCTGAATCGATATCAATGCATCCGGGGCGATGCTTCCCCCCGGGAGCGTTTGGCGTTGGAGCTGGCCGAGCGGATGACCTATACCGGGAAACGAGTCACGGACAGCTTTTTCAAGCGTCTCAAGCGCCGATTCACGGACGAAGAGCTGGTGGAGCTAGCGGCGGTCATCGCGCTCGAGAACTTCCGCAGCAAATTCAATCCTGTTTTCGCGGTGGAGGCGCAGGGTTTTTGTCCCCTGCCGGCCGTGAAGGCGGCGGCCGATGCGGCCACGGCGCGTTTCAAGTAACGAACCCGGATGGACTCGTTCCCAGCGCGGGGAACGCGGCTTTAGCCGAAAGCCTTGTTCAGGGCCTCGACCTGCTCCCGCGATAACCTCCACTCGGAGGCGTGGCAGTTTTCCACCACCCGTTCGACTCTGTCGGACTTGGGAATGACCACCACGTTGGGCCTCGACAGGCACCAATTGAGCGCGACTTGTGCCGGCGTCTTGCCGGTTTGGTGGGCGATATTCTGCAGGATGTTGAAGGCGTCTCGATGTTTCAAAAGTGGTCTCGAAGCGAGCTCGCCTCGGGCGAGCGGGCTGTAGGCGATGACCGTGATCTGATTGGCTTGGCAGTAGGGCAGCATGTCCTCCTCCATGCCCCGGTTAAGAAGGCTGTACTTGACCTGATTCGAGACGATCTTGTATTTGGCCATGCAGGCCTGTGCCTCTTTCAAGTTCGCCAAGTAGAAGTTGCTGACGCCGATAAATCTTACTTTTCCCGAATCGACTAAAGTCTCCATGGCGCGCACTGTCTCCCGGATCGGCACGCTCGGATCCGGCCAGTGGATCTGATAGAGGTCGATGCGCTCTACTCCCAGCCGCTTGAGGCTCTGCTCCGCCGCCTTCAAGACCTCGTCGTGCCGAAGGTGGTTCCCCGACACTTTAGTGGCGAGAAATACCCGTTCACGCTGCTCCCGGATGGCTTCACCCACCACCGGCTCCGTGCCGTACATCTCCGCCGTGTCGATAAAAGAGGCCCCCAAAGCGATTCCCTTTTTAAGCGGCTCCACGCTGCCGCGGTATTCCCAAGTTCCTAAGCCGACCTCAGGCAGTTTGACTCCGGTCGCTCCTAATTCCTTGTGCTCCATATGCGCCTCGAATTGTTCGGGAAGATCCTGGCTCTCTAAGAAACGAAAACGTCTCGCAAGTTGACCTCGAAGCTGTTTATCAGGTAGGCTCAAACGCCGCGAATATGCTGTGAATGCCTGAGGGTGCAGCGCCAGGTGAACTCCACGATTCCAACCTACAACTTTCTCGCGTTTTATACCAGCGCCGGGCTCTGGAATACCTGCATGGGTATCTTCCAAGTGCTTCTTCCCCTCTACGCCCTATCCTTGGGCTATTCGATCCTGGAGATCAGCAGCCTCATTGCGCTGCCGGTTGTGGCCGAGATCGTGACTCGGCTTTTCGGTGGTGCGCTTTCGGATCGTTTCGGGGAAAGGAAGGTGTTGCAAGGTTGCTTTTCCCTAATGGTCCTCGCAGCGCTCGCGCTCAGCAACGCGGCGGATTATCGACTTCTGTTGCTGGCACAGACGCTGGCTTACTTTTCGCGGAGCATTTTCTGGGCCTCTATCCAGTCAGTCGCCAGCCAGTTGGGGGGTTTGAGCCTGGGGAAAAGACTGGGGCGGCTTTCGGCATCGAACTACGGCGGTTCTCTGATCGGCCAGAGCTTCGCCGGCGTGGCGGCAGCTTTCTTTGGCTATCGCAAATCCTTTGTCTTGCTGACGTCTTTGGCTGTGCTCGGCACCTTCTTTAGTTTTCTTCTACCTCGCCTCGAACCCAAGCCCGGCCATCGAAGCGTCTGGAAGATAACGGTGGGAATCGGACATTTGCTTCGCTATCGGCGCGCATGGCTTGCGATCTCGGCTTCGTACGCCGCCGCGATTCCCTTAGCGGTCACCGTATCTGCATATCCCCTGTATCTGGCCTACCTGGAATATGGAGAGCAGTGGATCGGGGTGGCGGTTTCGCTACGTTCCCTGGGTCCGATCCTGATCGGTCTCCTAATCGGCTCCTGGATCACCATAGCGCGCCAGAAATGGATCTACGCCGCCGGAATGGCGGGGCTCGGAGTTTCCCTCGTCGGCAGCGGTTTGACGGGCAATTTTGCTCTCCTCGGACTATGCATTTTCGTTTTGGGATTGGCCGGAAGCGTCATGGATCTGTTGAATCAGGTCCAGGCAACGGAGTGGAGCGATGCTGACGGCCGCACTGTGGCAATGGCCAGCATGGGGCTGGGGTGGAACTTCTGCCCGTTTTTGACTCCTATCATCGTTGGTTGGATCGCTGAGGCTCAGGGCTTTCGCTTTGCCTTTCTGGCCACCGGAGCCTTGTTTGTATTGGCGGCGGTAGGCACCGGGCTCTGGTATCGTTGGCTCGGGGCGGAGGCGTACGCTCTCAAGACAAACCGGGGTGAAGTCTCGGAAGCCAAATTGAAAAGCAGGCCGGGGAATGACATCATAGTCGAACCATAAACCGCTACCTTGGAGCGGGCACGAGAGGACGCACTGATGATCCAGATGTACCATTGGCCTACCTGACCCTGGTGCCAGAAAGTGCGGATCGCACTTAAGGAAAAAAACCTGTCCTGGCAGCCCATCTTTGTCAATTTGAGGGAGCGAGAGCACAAGAAGCCCGAGTTTCTGGCGATGAATCCGAACGGGACGGTGCCGGTGCTGCGCGACGGGGACACCCTGCTTTACGATTCCACGATCATCAACGAGTATCTGGAGGAGCAGTATTCGGAGCCCTCACTAACCTATCCGGACCCTGCGCGTAGAGGCAAGGTGCGTCAATGGGAGGATTATGGCGACAACAACTTTTTGCGTCCGGCTGAGAATATCTTCGTTCACAACAAGGGCTGGCGCCAGTTCGAAGCGGCCGACCTCGAGCGGTTTCGGCAGCGAATATTGGAAAGCCTGGCTTACGTGGACAAGGCGCTAGCGGGAAGGGAATATTTGATAGACCGCTTCACTTATGGGGACATCGCGTTTGGGTCACGGGTCATCATGCTGGATGAGCTTGGGATTTCGCTGCCCCACGATCTGGTGAAAGTCCGCGCCTGGATTGACCGTTTGAAGCGGCGGCCAAGCCTGCAGAACCTGGAGCGTTGAGAGGGGAGAGACGATGGAGTATCGGATTCTTGGGAGGACGGGTTTGCGCGTAAGCGCGATCGGACTGGGGACCATGGTGCATGCGGGGCACTTCGGGCCGACGCGCGATGAGGATTCGGTGGCTGCCATCGATGCCGCGCTCAATCTCGGGGTGAACTTCATCGACACCTCGGATGCCTACGGAGCGGGCTATTCGGAGTCGCTGTTGGGCCAGGCGCTGAAAGGACGGCGCAGCAAAGTCATCCTCGCTACAAAGGGCGGGAACATCATGGTTGGCCCGAAGCGCGGCGGCAGGGACTTTTCTTCCGCGTACATCGGCCGGGTGATGGATGAAAGCCTCAAGCGCTTGCAAACCGATTATATCGATCTCTACCAGCTTCACAACGCGACGGTTGATGTCATTGAGCGGGGCGAGGTGTGGGAGCTTCTCGAGCAACGGCGCAAAGAAGGGAAGATTCGCTTCTACGGGGTTTCCATCAACAACGTCGAGGAAGGGTCGGCTGCGGTTAAAGGCGAACGCTCCGATACGATTCAGGTCGAATACAATCTGATCGCGCAGGAGCCCGCTGAGAAGGTTTTACCTGAAGCGCAACAGGCCAACGTCGGCGTGATCGCCCGCGTGCCGCTCAGGCGGGGCCTGCTCACGGGCAAGTTTACGTTGGCCGATCAGGCGCGGTTCCAGGAGGACGACGTGCGGGCGCGCAACTTCGCCGGCGACCGCTTCAGGACGGAACTCGACAAGGTCGAACGGCTCCGCTTCCTCGTCAAAGGGCCGATCAAATTGCCGGCGCAGGCCGCCATCGCCTTTTGCCTCGCCCATCCGGCCGTCAGCGTGGTCATCCCGGGAGCGCGTGACGCCAAGCAGATGCGCGAGAATGCGGCCGCGGCGGATCTCAGGCTCCCCCCGGAAGATCTTCAGGGGATCACGGAGTTGTGGCGCAGCGGGTTTCGCCCACCGTCGCCTTCATAGAGACATTCGGGATGGGCAAAATGAAAGAGCAGAATTTTTCCTGGCCCAACGGCTCGAGGATCGCCGTCCTCGTTACGGTCATGTTTGAGTCCTGGTCGGAGGGAAAGGCGCCGCCCTATTCGCCAATGACTTCGCCTCTGAGGGAAGGAACTCCCGATCTTATCGGGGTTTCCTGGTCGGGGTATGGGGGCAGGACCGGGATCTGGCGGATCATGAGGCTCCTCGATGAGTTCGAGGTGCACTCTACGGTTTGCGTGAGCGGGAGGTCCGTGGAGCTTTTTCCCGAAGCGGTCAAAGAGCTTCACAAAAAAGGCCACGAGCTCGCCGCTCATGGCTACACGCAGGACGGTTTTCTGCCTTATCTTTCTCCCGAGGAGGAGAGGGCTACGATTCGAAGATGCCTTGGTCTTCTGGAGGGCGCGACGGGAACCAAACCCTTGGGGTGGTTCAGTCCCCGAGCCACACCGACTCCCCATACGGCCGCGTTTCTCGCTGAAGAGGGCTGTCTCTGGCACGGAGACTACAACGACAGCGACCTTCCGTATCGGGTCCGCACCGAGGAGGGTACGCTCGTCGCAGTTCCGCATAGTGACTTTACGGACAACCGGACCCTGCGCTCGAGCCCCAGAGTTTTCTATCAGGTTTACAGGGACACCTTCGATTTTCTCTATCGCACCGAACGGACGGGGATGATCAATCTCACCTTCCATGCGCATTTCGCCGGGCGCCCCCTCATGTCGGCCATGGTGGTCGAGATCCTGCGGTACATGAAGGGCTTTTCCGAAGTCTGGTTTGCCCGCCATGACGAGATTGCCCGCTGGGTACTCAGGGTTGCCTAGCCGCCGTTCGATCGGAGCCGCGGGTTTTGGTGAGCTTTTGCCGGCCTGCCGGGGCTGGCGTGGGTTTAGCGTATGAAAGTGGGTCTTATTGGGCTGCGAGGCTCCGGGAAGACGACGATTTTTAACGTGCTCACCGGACAAAGGGCTCCGACGGGGTCCTACGGCGGGAGCACCAAGGAAGAAATTCATCTCGGCGTGATCAAGGTCCCGGACACGAGGCTCGACCGTCTGGCTGAAATTTTACGTCCACGCAAGACGACGCATGCCGAAATCGTCTTCACCGACTTTCCGGGCGACTCGGCGAGTGAAAGCCGTAGCGGGCAGAGCGATCTATCGGCTCAGATGCGCGAAGTCGATGCCATGGCGCTTGTGCTGTGCGATTTCATCCCCGAAGCCAAGCCTCTGAAAGAGTTTGACGACTTGCTGGCGGAGATGATCCTGGCGGATCTGGCGGTGGTGGAGAAGCGCTTGGCCCGGTTGAAAAAGGAGAAGGGAAGAGAAAAGGAGTTGCCGCTGCTCGAGCGCTGCCTCCAAAACCTTGAAAACGGAGTGGGGTTAAGAGACCTTTCCTTCACCCCCGAGGAAGAAAACCTGCTTTCAGGCTTCGGCCTGCTCAGCCGCAAGCCCGTTCTTGCCCTGTTCAATACCGCGGAGGGGCGAGCAGGAAAGCCCTTGCCGCTCGACTGTGAGGAAGAGCTTCGGCGCGGGCGTATCCAAGGATTGGCCATGTCCGGCAAGGTGGAGATGGAGATTGCCCAGCTGGATGAAGTCGATCGCGCGCCTTTTCTCAAGGAGATCGGCATCCCGGAGCCGGCGCGGGATCGGTTCATCCGCGCGTGTTTCCAGCTGATGGATCTGGTGAGTTTTTTTACCACCGTTTCGGATGAGCTTCGCGCCTGGACCATCAAAAGAGGCACAGCGGCAAAAAAGGCGGCGGGGAAAATCCACACGGATATGGAGCGCGGCTTTATCCGGGCAGAGGTGGTTGACTACGAAGATTTTGTCGTGCTCGGGAGCGATGCGAAGTGTCGCGAGGCAGGGAAGCTGCGGCTGGAGGGGAAGGACTATCTGGTTCGCGACGGAGACATCGTCCGCTTTCGCTTCAATGTGTAGCGCGGATCACTTTAGCAGAAAGGAGTTATTCATGAAGCGCGTTCGTTGTCGGGGACTTTTTAAGCGCAGCACGGTTCTCTTCGTAGTGGCGACAGGCAAGCTGGCATTTTGCTTGATTGCGGTCGCTCTGGTCTTCGCCCCGCGGGCGTGGGCCAACCCCTATCTCGTCAAGCCCGGCGAGCGACCCGTCTCCTTAAGAATTGCTACCTGTGCCGTTTCGGGCGGCTTTGTGCACCTTTACGCCGCCCTCGATAACGGCCTTTTCGACAAATACGGCGTCCGGCTCGAGTCTATTTATATTCGCGGCAGCGGGCCGTCTCTGGCCGCCCTGGCCGCCGACGAGGTCCAGTTTCTCTACTGCGCCGCTGACGCTACCATCCCCGGCCTGGCCTCGGGGATCGAGGCCAAGCTCGTCGCAGCCCCGCTGGTCAAGCTTCCCTATGTGCTGGTGGGTCACAAAGAGATCCGCAGGGGGGAGGATCTCCGTGGAAAAACCATCGGCGTCACCCGCCCCGGGGACCTGAGCGCCCGACTTTCCCGGGCAGTGATTCGAAAGTTCAATCTAACCACGGATGAAGTTACCATCCGGCCTATCGGCGGGAGTCAATCGGAGCGCTATCAAGCGATGGTCGCGGGCGTGGTCCATGCGATCGTGGTGACCCCGCCCCTGGACGCGCGGGCTAAAAAGGACGGCTTTAACGTCATCTATCGACTGATCGACCTCGATCTGCCCTTCATCTACAGCTCGGTTCACGCGAGTCAGAGTATCCTTCGAGAACGCCCGGAACTGGTCCAGAGGGTCGTTGCGGCCTTTGCCGAAGCGGTCCACTTCGTGGAAAAAAACCCTGACAGAGCCAAAGCGTCCATCGCGAAGGCGATGAAAGTTAAAGACCAGGAGGTATTGCAGGTATCCTATAACGCGTACGCCAGGGAGATCGTGGATCGGCGTATGACGATTCCAGAATCGGCCGTGGCCGAGGCGGTGGAGCTTGCCCGCCAGGGCGGGACGAAAGTGAGAAAAAAGGCCGAAGAGCTTTACGACAATACTTTTACCGCGGACCTGGAAAAGAGCGGTTTTCTCAAAGAGCTCTGGGGCAGCGAACTCAAATAAAACCAGCCCGCGCCAAAAGTTGACGCAGCAGGGCGGTATCGTATATTGTCCTACCAAAATGGTGAGTCGCGCCGTTTGCGGTAGCCCATAGTGGCTCTGGAATGTGATCCAAATTGCCGCGCACTGTCTGCGCGGTCGGGAGGAAGAGATGAAGACGAGAAGATTTTTTCTGATGGGCGTTTTGTTTTTATCGATTGTGCTCGGGTGGGCTACCCGGCTGAAGGCCGTTACCCTGAACGAGCTCGTGGTTGCAGCCCGGAAGGAGGGGACGATCGAGTTTTACGGTCCATCCACTCTGACACCCCAGGGCGCGCAGGCTCTAGCCGAGGCCTTCAACCGCAAGTACGGCCTTAATATCAAGCTGAATTATAGTCCTGCGGGGGACATGCCGGGCGACGTGGCGAAGATCGTAGTCCGTGCGCCTACCGGTGTGGCACCCGAATGGGATCTGATGGTCGTCACCGATGCCCACCACGCCACGCTGTGGGTCAGGAAGCTGCATCAGACCTTCGACTATAGAGCGCTTGGGGTCGATCCCCGAGTCATCCAATACGACAACGGTACGGTCTCCTTTGCCCACCAGATCGTTCTTCCCGCCTACAACAACAAGATCTTACCCGCAAAGGACGTGCCGAAGAGCTGGGAGGACCTCCTGGATCCGAAATGGAAAGGCGGCAAACTGGGTATAACCAACGCTGCCCACCACTTCTCGCGTCTAGCCGCCGGACCCTGGGGCGAGAAAAAAGCGACCGAGTACGTGCGCGGACTGGTGAAGCAGGAACCGAATCTAGGTTTGCTCGGCCAGATTTATACCCGTCTCCAAGTTGGGGAAATCCTGGTGGCCGCGACACTAACCGATAGCTTCATTCATCGGGCGAAAGCGACCGGCGCGCCCATCGTTCATGCCGAGGGGATTGAGCCTGTTATTGCTCCCGCCTACCACGCGGGGGTCCCGAAGGGCGCCCCCCATCCTAACGTGGGCCATCTTTTTGCCGTGTTTCTTAACACGCTCGAGGCCCAGGAGGTCTGGGATAAGTACGGCGGGCAGAGCTCTGCCTTTGTTCCGGGCACTTCGGTCTATAAGTATGCCCAGAAACATCAAATGGTTTACATGACCCAAGATCAGGCGGAGATGATCGATAAGCTCGCTGCGCAATACGGTAAGATCCTTGGCTTCACGAAGTAGCAAGAGCGCGCCATGAAAACACTTATCCAAGGCGGTTATGCCGTCGGCCTCAACGGGAAAGAGCACGAAGTCATCAAGGATGGCGTGGTGATCTTTGAGAGAGATCGGGTCCTATATGCGGGAAAGCAGTACGCCGAGCCGGTGGATAAGAAGATCGATGCTAAGGGTTGTCTGGTCTCCCCCGGCTTCATCGATACCCATTTCCACTCCGGCATCAACGCCAGCGACTATTTACTGAACGACGCGAACAAGCTGGATTACTTCGCATCAAACTACCTCGCTCATGGAGCTCCGGCTCGCGATGGCGCTAAACACGCCCACTTAAAGGATGTGGATGTCGGCCAGCGCTTCTCTTTCATCCATGTCTTAAAAAGTGGGGTAACTACTACGCTGGAGATCGGTGGTCCTGGCACGGATCCTGAGCCCTATGTCTCGATGGTGGACGAGGTCGGGATACGCTCCTACACAGGCCCGAGCTACAAGAATGTCAATTTCTTCCAGGACAGTGAGGGTCGGCTGGAATACGATTGGGACGACGAGCGGGGACGCGAAGGTTTAAAGAGAGCCATTGAGTTCGCCAAGAAGTTTAACGGCGCATGCAACGGTCGCATGAACACCATGCTGTTTCCGGGCCATGTGGACTCCTGCACGCCGGAGCTTTTGAAGGAAACCCGAAAGGCGGCTAAGGAAATTGGGGTGCGCGTGCAAATCCACGCCACGATCAATCTCTTTGAATTTCACACGGTGATGCAACGCTACCGTTGCACGCCGATTGAGCTGCTACACAAGATCGGCTTCCTCGACCCGGAAGTTTCCCTCTCCCACTGTATTTTCATCGCCGGCCACAGTTGGCTTGCTTATCCGTACGGCGACGACCTCAAGATTATCGCCGCCTCCGGCGCCTCGGTAGCCTACAGCCCGTTGAAATACTTGAAGCTGGGCATCGTGATGGAATCGTTTGATAGGTATCTGAAGGCAGGGATCGGTATGGGAATAGGCACGGATACGTTCCCCAAGGACATTATTTCAGATATGCGCTACGCCTCACTCGCTTCACGGGTGGCGGAAAGGAGCTTTATCGCCGGCCATCCCAGAGATGTTTTCAACGCGGCAACTCTCGGCGGCGCGAAACTGATCGGCAGAGAAGACTTAGGCCGATTACAAAAGGGGGCGAAGGCGGACATTACAATCATCAATCTCCGGGATATCGCCTTCGGCGCAATCCGCGACCCGATCAAAGCCCTGGTTGAGACCGCAGTGAGCCGGGACGTGCGAACGGTGATCGTGGACGGAGAGATACTTGTCGACAACGGAAGGTATCTCCGGCTCAACGAAGATGAGCTGTTGGATAAGGTTCAGGCTAAAGGTGAAGAGGTTTGGGCCAGCGTCCCCAAGTGGCACTGGACAGGAAAAGGGGTGGATGAGGTCCTGCCACCGGCCTTCACGATGAAATGACGGAAGTTCCTTTTAGGGTACGGGCGCTGCGCGGCGCGCGGAGGTGGATGCAAGCGCGGCGAACAGCACTGCTCCGGCGAGCCATAGCACAAAAGGCGCCCATTCCAGGTCCGAGACGAGGCCGGGGACTTTGTTGATTTCCGCGGCGACTGCCGCGATACGTGCCAGCGCAGCGCCCGCCAGTGCCGCGAACAACAGCCCCAGCGCCAGGCCTTCGCGCCCGGTGCGGCCGTACTCCAGCGCCGCGGAAAAACTCGCCATCAGGATGCAGCCCCATGCGCCGCCCGCAGTGAACTGCGCGGCGAGCAGTGAATCGAGGTCCCGGACCAGCACGCTCGCGAGCGTGGCGGCGGCCCCGATCAACGCGGCTGCCGCGATCACGGGCAGCGTCCCGTAACGCCTGGCAAGCGCCGCCCCTGGGAACATCGCAAGGTTGGAACCGATCCAGAACATCGGCATCAGGTAAGGCAAACGCTCCGGAACGGTGACGCGCAGGTACTGTTCGGCGCTATTGAGCGAAAAGTGGAGTTGGAAACCGAGCGCGAGCAGCAGGCAACCCGCGGCAAACACCCACGAGCCGGCGGTGAGCCGCGCCGATGCGGCTGGCGGCGGGGCCGGCCCTGCCCGCTGCCGCGACAGCGCGCGTTCGACCCAGATCAGTCCGACGGTCGTGGCGAGCAACGTCAGGCTCGAAGCAGCGAACGGCAGGCGCGGATCAAGGTTCTTCAGCGTGATCCCGAGGTACGGCGCAAGCGCGCCGCCGACGGCCAGCCCGGTCAGCATCAATGCGTTCATCCGCGGCACGCTGGGTGCCGCGGCGTGGCGGCTCAAAAGCACCCAGGGTGGGGCGCGCAGGGCCGAAGAGGTTGCCGTCCACACCAGGATCAGCGTCAGCAGAGCGGCGGTCGAAAATTCGCCCCAGCCTGCGGCATGCGGGATCAGCAAAAAAGCGATGCACGAAATCGTCGTCAAGCCGATGATCAACGGGCCGATGCGCCCCAACATGCGCCCCGCGCGATCCGCCGCCACCCCGGTGACGACGTCCATCACCATGAAGGTGAGCTGATCGAGAATCAATATCCATGGAACATAGCGTCTGGACAACCCCGCGGTCTCCAGCAACCCGGGCAGGAATATGACGTACAGAGTCCAGCACGTGACGAACAGGAACTGGACGAGCGCCAGATAGAGCGCTGCCGCGGAGGGCGCACGCGCGGTGGCCGCATCAGACATGGGTTGTGCGGTGTTTCATAAAAGTGACTAGCGAAGAGCGTGGACTGGCCCCGGATCGCTATCTTGGCGGGGAGAGTATCCGATGACGAAGTGTTATGTCAATCCGACATATTGCGCCCGTGTATAATAACCCTTTGAATCCCTTGAACTGCATCTGACGGCGGCCGTAGCGGCTGTAGACCAGACCCTCGGGTGAGGCGTTGTGGTAGCTCCGGGTAAGGGAAGGGCCGTTCAGTCCTTGCCAATTTGATCGGCGAGCTGCTGTGCGCGCTTGACCATGCTTCGAATCTCATCAAAACCCTTCTGCCAAAAGTTTGGATCGTGGAAGTCCACGCCGAGAGGTCCAAGGAGAGCCTCCGGGCTGTCAGACCCGCCTGCCACGAGGAGCGCGAGGTAGCGGGGGACAAAGTTCTCTCCCTGCTCTCGATACATCCGATAAAGGGAAAGCACTAATAGTTCGCCGAAGACATAACTGTAACAGTAAAAGCGCGTATGGATGAAGTGGGGGATATAGGACCAGCCCCAGCGATAGGCCGGCCCCATCTCCACGGCGTCGCCATAGTATTTTTCGTTGGCCTCAAACCAGAGCACCCCGATGGTCGCGGGGGTTAGCCGTCCCTGGCTCCGGCGTGCGAAGACTGCTTGCTCGAAACGGGTCAGGACATTTTGGCGAAAGACCGTGGCGAAGGCGTCTTCGATTTTGCCGGCGACCAGCCCGAGCTTGACCCGCGGGTTCGGCTCGTGCTCGACGAGATAGTCGAAGACGAGCATCTCGCCGAATACAGAGGCGGTCTCAGCCGTCGTCAGCGGCGTGTCGTAGTTCAAAAAGCTCTGTTCGCGGCTGAGGCAGCCGTGCAGACCGTGGCCGAGCTCGTGCGCAACGGTCATGACATCCCTCATCGTGTCGGTGTAATTGCACAGGATATAGGGATGGAGCTGCGGCGACGGTGAAGCGCAGAAGGCTCCGCCCCGCTTGCCTTTGCGGACCTCCGCGTCGATCCAGTGTTTGGCGAAGAACTCGGCGGCGATGGAGCGAAAAACCGGGCTGAAGGCGCCAAAAGCCTCCAGAATGACCTCCTGGGCCCGAGAGAGAGAAAAGGGGGTGAACTCTTTTCCCACGGGCGCGTATTGATCGTAGAGCGCAAGCCGGGGCAGGCCAAGCAGGCGCGCCTTGAGGCGGAAGTAATCGTGCCCAATCCGGTAATTGGCCTCGGTGACTTCCATCATCCTGGCGACCGCTTCGCCGTCGATCTCATTGCCGAGGTGGCGTTCCATCATGGGGTTGGGGTAGTGCCGCAGACGATCCATCGTGAGATGGTCCTGAATCATTGTATCGTAGATAAAGCCGAGCGCATGCTCATGGTGGGAAAGCCCTTCGAAGAGTGATTCCCAGGCCCTCTGGCGAAGCTGCCGGTCAGGGTGATGCATGAGGGCGAGGATCTCGCTGAGGGTAAGCTCGGCGGGTTTCCCGTCGCGGTCTAGGGCAAAGGTCAAGGCGGCGGTGATCTCGGAGAAGAGCCGACCGAACGCGTTCCGACCGGTGTTGTCTTTTTCGTTGACGATTTTTTCCTCTGGCTCGGAGAGTTTGTGGGGGCGAAAGCGGCGCAGATTCTTGAGATAGTGGCTGTAGTTTTTCAAGGTCGGATGATGGATCAGCCGTACGGCCACGGAATCATCGAGATCGAGCCATTCCAGCTCAAAAAAGAGCAGCAGGTTTCTCACCTCGGTCGCTCGCTGCTCCACTCTTTGCTCGAGGTCCTGGAACTCGGCTCTTAAAGAATCTGCCGCGTAGAGCAGGCCCGCATAGGTTGAGACCCGGCTCAGAGTGTCCTCGATCCCTTCCAGTTCTCGGAGTCCCTCGAGAAGACTCTCCGGCGCCGGTCCTTGGGGACGATAGATCGCGCCGCGAAACCGGGAGGCGAATGCTTCGGCTCGATTGCGGCAGTCCTGCAGAGTCGCTTCGATGCGTGGGTCCTCGTGCGAGGCAAATAGGTCGCTGAGATCCCAGCGAATGCCTTCTGCGGTCTTGCTCATAGAGAAAATCCTTTCTGGCCCTCTATTAATCATTTTCTTGTCCCATCGCAATCCCGTAACTGCGGCATAACACAGGGGTCTGCCCTTGCCGCTCTTCATCCGGGACTACTGTGTTGCCAAAGCAAACCTGGCCAGGCTCATAGAGCGGGTCTGGGGCGATTGGGGCGGAGATTCTGAGGGTTTCGGCGGTCGCCACGAGAACCGCTCCCAGAGCGGGAACAGGTTATTGTAATAGTAAAGTCTATGTGTTATATGTAATCGCTTAATATCAATAAGCGATGGTTTGTTTATGTACGATGATTTCCTAGCTAGGATTATTGAGCCCGATGCCTATCTGCCTTCACAGTTCTTCGGCAATCGAGGTTTATCCCGCCAGCTCGACGGCGAGAAGAAGCTCATGCTTGCCATTCTCAAGGACGCGGTGGAATGCCTGCGACCAAGAGCAGTATCGGCAAGGGGCTTTATCAGAATGCCCTGGAGTGGGTTGCGGACGAGAGCACCGGGTGGCCTTTCTCCTTCAATAACATTTGCGACCTGTTGGGATTTGATCCGGATTACCTGCGCGAATTCCTATTGAAGCGGGAGCAAGGGCAGAAGAGCAAGTTTATTTCCTCCTAGCCCTAATCGCCGCAAGCTCATCCTTGATGAGTTGCCCACGCGGGGTAGTAGGCCCAAAAATCTTTAAGGCGCGTTCCAGGTTCGCGATGGCCAGCTCGTCCTCGTCCGCGAGCCCATGGGAGCGGGCCAAGTAGTAATGGGCGTCGCCGAGCCGGTTCATCTTGCCATAGACCACTCCCAAGTGCTGCGGTGGCTCGGGCCAAAGGGGCGAGAGGTTATGGGCTCTTAAAAAAGCGGCGACGGCCTCCGGGAAATTGGACTCCTTCTCGAAGAGCTCCCCGAGCCAGAGGTAGTTCAGGGGCTCCTTGGGGTCTGTGCTGAGTGCGCGATCAAGCGCCTCGTGGGCTGAACGAAACTCTCCGATCTGGGTATAGAGATGGCCCAATTCCCGGTCGATGCCGGGGCTTTTGGGCTTAAGCGTCCGCGCCCTCTCCAGGAACTGCTGCGCTTCAGGCCACCGAGATTTATACTCGTAGGCGAGCCCCAGCATGTACAGAGCCTCGGCGTTTTGCGGATTCTGGCCCAGCAGGCGTTCGTATTCCCCAATCACCGCATCCGCTTCGTGCCGTTCCAGCCGCAACAGCGTTTGAATTTTTTTGATCGAGTCGGATTCCTCGGGCCGTAAAGCTCCGATCCCCAGGGAATGTACGACGGCCTCCACTCTGGTGACCCGTTCCTGAGTCAGGGGATGGGTCATCAAATAGGGGGGAAGATCGACGGGATTCAGAATCCGCTCCTGATCGATGATCTTGAGGAATCCTAACGCCGCTCGCGGGTCATAGCCCGCCTCGGCCATGTATTTTACCCCCAGGGTGTCCGCTTCCTGCTCCAGTTGGCGGCTGTAAGAGAGCTGCCGCGTTGCCGAGAGGGCCTGACCGAGGACGCCGGCGGCCTGCGCTTGGGCGCCACCCCCGGAGAGAAACACCCCCAAAAGCGCTAGTATGCTCAGAGGGTCTGGCCCGGAAATGCGTGCCATGTGGCGAGATTTCACGTGAACGAGTTCGTGGCCGAGAACGCCGGCAAGCTCATCGGTGCCTTTAACCCTCTCGATCAGTCCGGTGTGAACGTAAATCGACCCCCCGGGCACGGCAAAGGCATTGAGTTGAGAGTCCTCCACTACGAAGAAGCGGTAATCAAACGACGGGGGTCCCATTACGGAAAGGAGCCGGCGGCCAATCCGGTCGACATAGCGCTCAACCTCTAGTTGGTGGACAAGCTTGAGTTTTTTCTTTGCTTCCCGGCGAAATTCACGACTGATCCGTACCTCGTCGTCCTCGCTCATCGGCTTGAGCAGCGGGATCTCGGCAGGGAGCCGAGATGCGCATCCGGTGAATCCCAGGATCAGGAGGAAAACGTAGAGAAATTTTCGCACCACCAAACGAATTATAGATGGAGTTTATCGCTGGGGCAACAGGAAGAAACGTTGACGCCGCGTCCTCGAAACAATATATTCTATACCCCAATAAACCGTGAGGAGTTCAAAATGACCGCTCAATTCCGGATTCCGGCGCAAAGACTCGCCTGGCGCTGCGACACCTCGCTGCTGCCCTTTACCTGCACCGCTGACATGACCCCCTTGGAGGATTTCATCGGTCAAGCGCGCGCCATACGCGCCATCGAGTTTGGTCTGGGCGTGAACAAACCCGGTTTTAATATCTTCGTCACGGGCCTGACGGGGACCGGGAAGACCAGCATCATCAAGGCCTTCCTGAAAAAGGTCACGGGAGAAAAAGGGATTCCCCAAGAGGATTCTCCGTTCCCGGAAGACTGGTGTTATGTCTATAACTTTATTGACCTCGACCGCCCGCAGGCCGTCAACATCCGCCGCGGCTGGGGCAAGGTTTTAAAGCGGGACATGGAAGAATTGGTTCAAACCCTGCAGCGCGAAGCCAGCAAGACGTTTGAGAGCGAGGAGTTTGCGCGCCAGCGCCAGGCCATGGTCGAGCAAGCGCAAAAAAAACAGCAGGAGATCATGGAACGGCTTATGGAAGAGGCCCGAACGAGCGGCTTTACTCTGCGCTTTTCTCCGTCGGGAATGGCTTTGATTCCTCTGAAGGACGGGAAGCCCATGCAAGAGGAGGACTACCTCTCGCTGGAGCCGGAAAAGAAAAAGGCCCTAGAGGAAAAACGCAGCGAGATTGAGCGGCAGGTCGAAGAGGCGCTACGGGAGGGGAAGAGATTGGAGCGGCAAATTGCCGATCGGTTGCAGGCATTGGAACAGCAGGCCGGCGAGTATTTGGTCCGCATCCCGCTGACGGAACTGAAAGAGAAATACCGCGACTACCCCAAAGTGGTGCGTTACCTGAGTGCGGTCCGCGATCATATACTGATGAACCTGCCCCGCTTCATCAAAGGAGCGGAAGGAGATCGTGCCGCGACGCCCTTTGCAGCGTTGCAATCGGTGGAGGCCGCCTCCGATCCCTTTCTTCCCTATCGGATCAATGTGTTCGTCGATAACAGCGACACCCAGGGGCCCCCCATTATTATCGAGACCAACCCCAGCTACCACAATCTCTTGGGGGTGGTGGAGAAGCGCCCCGTGCTCGGGGGATTTGTCACCGACTTTACCCACATCAAGGCCGGCTCGATCAGCCGTGCCAACGGGGGTTATCTGGTCCTTTACGATCGGGATGTGCTGGCTAACCCGGGGGTGTGGGAGGCTCTACAGAGAGTGATCAAAAACCGCGAACTCAGAATCGAGGAGCCCGCCACCTTTTTCGGTTGGCTGCCCCCCCAGGGGCTTAGGCCCGATCCGATCCCGACGGATGCCAAGGTGATCATGATCGGCGATCCGCTTCTCTATCACACCCTGTCCACCTTCGACCCCGACTTTCGCGAGACGTTTAAGGTCAAGGCGGACTTCAATTTCGAGATTGACCGGTCGGACGATAACATTGTCGCCTACGCTTGTTTTATCAGCGCCTGCTGCGGGCGGGAGGGACTACGTCACTTCGATCCGAGCGGGGTTGCCCGGGTGATCGAATACGGGGCGAGGCTGGTGGAGGATCAGGAGAAGCTCTCGACCCGCTTTAGCGATGTCGTCGATCTCCTGATCGAATCGAACTATTGGGCGGAGAAGGCGGGAAGCGAGTTGGTCACGGGCGAGCATGTGGAGAAGGCGACCGAGGAAAAAACGTTTCGTCTGAATCTGATCGAGGAGAGGCTCCGCCAGATGATCGCCGAGGGGACCCTGCTCGTGGATGTGGTGGGTTCGGCGGTGGGGCAGGTCAATGGCCTGGCCATTTATCAACTGGGAGACTTCAGCTTTGGCAAGCCGTCGCGGAGCACGGCCAAGACTTTCATGGGCCGAGGGGGGATCATCAACATCGAGAGAGAGGCGAAGCTGAGCGGGAAGACCCACGACAAAGGGGTGTTGATCCTGAGCGGTTATCTGGGTGCCAAATATGCGCAGGACCGCCCCCTCTCGCTCTCGGCCAGCCTCTGCTTTGAACAGTCTTATGAAGGCATCGATGGGGATAGCGCCTCTTCCACCGAGCTCTACGCTATCCTTTCGAGCCTGTCTGGAGTGCCCATCAAACAGGGGATTGCCGTGACGGGCTCCGTCAACCAGAACGGGGAGATTCAGGCGATCGGGGGCATCAACCGTAAGATCGAGGGCTTCTTTGACGTTTGCCGGATCAAAGGTTTCACCGGAGAACAGGGAGTGCTTGTCCCGCGGGCGAATCTGCGCAACCTTATGCTCAGGCGCGATGTCGTCGAGGCCGTGGAGCAGGGGAAGTTTTATATCTATGCGGTTAGTAGCATCGACGAGGGGATGGAAGTTCTCAGTGGCATGGCGGCCGGGGCAAGGGATAGCCAGGGGCGCTATCCCGCCTCGTCGTTGAATGACCTGGTGGAAAAGCGAATGGAGGATTACTCTGACAGGCTTAGACGTTCTGCCGCGCCCGTCGCCGAGAAGCCAGCGGAAGAGGAAGAGGGCTAGACCCGCCTTATCCTTCTCGCCGTTCCGTGCTTTTTGGTTTTTGCCCCAGGCGCACGGAGAGCTTCAACGTTCCGCCCTTGCGAAAGATCGCCAGGCTTACGTCCCTGCCCGCCTCTATCCCCGCAATGAGGCGGGTCAGCTCCCGCGGGCTATCTACCCGGACCCCGTTGACCGCGAGGATCACATCGTGGGAAAGAATCCCGCCTTTTTCGGCCGGTTGGCCTGGCAAAACGGCGCTCACCAGCACTCCCCTGACGGGCGACAGCCCCAGGGCCTCCGCCCCTTCGAGGCTCAGATCCGATACCCGGACTCCCAGCCAGCCCCACACGATCTTTTCGCCGCTGAGCAGACGCGGGATCACCACCTTGATGACATTGATGGGAACCGCAAATCCCATGTTGCCCCTGTCTGAGGCCATGGTGATCATCCCAACGGCATGACCCCTGACGTTTACCAGGGGCCCGCCGCTCCACCCTGCGCTGGCGCCCGCGTTGGTCTGGATGAAGTCAAAACCAGTGGAAATATTTTTCCCGTGCCGGCTGATGATGCCGAGACTAAGCGAGCTTTCGAGTCCGAAGGGATAGCCCAAGGAGCCAACAAATTCTCCAACCTGTGCATTATCTGAATCGCCCAAGGCGAGCGTCGGCAGTTCTTGACTCCCGGAAACCTTAACCAGAGCCACGTCCACCTCTGGGTCGGTGCCGACCACTTGAGCACGTAGCCTGCGTCTGTCGGCGAGGCGGACCTCGACCTCTCGGGCCCCCTCGACCACATGGTGGGCGGTGAGGACATAGCCTGCGGGGTGGATGATGAAGCCGGAGCCGCGGCTGCTGGCCGGCGGTTGGTTCTCACCGTCCTGAGCCGACGGTGGGTTGAGGCTAACGCGTAGTTGAACGACGGCTGGCCGCACCTTTTCTGCCAGGCGCGCAAACGCGTTCGCCAGTCGGTCAAGCTCCGGGTTGGGGTCGCCGCCGTCTCCCTCCCGCCAGAGAGGAAAAGGCTGTGACCGGGCCTCCTCGCGTGGCACAGAGGCCGCGATCAAGGCGAGCAGTAACATGCCCGCCGTGAGGATCATTCGCCCTGGTTTCATGGTCTTCCTCCGCTACGAATTTTGACCCCTCTTTTATCTAAAGGCGCAACAGAGAACAAGAGCTCAAAGGGGGGGCACGAGGGAGGTAAGACGGACAGGTGGGCCAAAAGGACAATTGCATTTTTGCCCGAAGTGTTATGATATCCTCAGGGGTGTCGCATGGAGACCGTCAGCGGAAAGATCGCTTTAGTCACTGGAGGTGGCCGGGGAATAGGTCGTTCCCTGGCGCTTGCCTTTGCGGCTCGGGGGAATCCAGTCGTTATCACGGGCCGCACTCAGTCGCGCCTGGACCAGGTGGCTGCTGAGGTTGATCGCCTCGGGGGCAAGGCGCTTCCCCTGCGCTGCGACGTGACGCGCAGGCCGGAGGTCGAGGCGCTGAAAAACGTAATCGAGAGCAAGCTCGGAACCGTGCAGATCCTGATCAATAACGCGGGAATGGCCCCGGCAGCGGCTTTCCTGGAGATGGAGGATCGTTTGTGGGAAGAGGTTTTCAAGGTGAATCTCACTGGAACCTACTACTGCTGTAAGGTATTTCTCCCGGCCATGATCGCCTCGGGATGGGGGCGCGTCATCAACATCGCGTCAACGGTTGCAAAGGTTGCATACTCTCACATTTCGGCGTATGCCGCTTCCAAGCACGCAGTCCTGGGGTTGACCCGCGCCCTCGCGGTCGAGATGGGAAGAACGGGTATCACCGTGAATGCTGTCTGCCCGGGATACGTCGAAACCGAGTTGACACTCAATAATGCTAAAATGATGGCTGATAAGACCGGCCGGAGCCTGGAGCAGATCCTCGGGCTTTTTAAACGGACCTCGCCGCAAAACCGCCTGATCGATCCTAAAGAGGTTGCCGAGCTTGCCCTCATGCTTGCCTCCGAGTCAGCCAGCGGGATCACAGGGCAGGCGATCAACGTGGACGGGGGGGCGGTCATGGTATGAAGAGAAAGAGGCATGCAGTGAAAGGAAGGCTCAATGACGTATCAAAGTTTTATCTACGAAGTCGAGGATGGCATTGCGACTGTTCGCCTGAATAACCCTGAGAAGCTGAATGCTTTGACTTTCCGGACTTATGAGGAGTTGGAAAAGCTGACCGGGGAGTTGGCCCAGGAGGAGGCGGTAAAAGTCCTGGTGCTGACGGGGACCGGAAAGGGATTTTGCTCCGGAGGAAGCGTGCATGACATCATTGGAAAACTGCTTCAGATGAAAGGAAGCGATCTCTATCGTTTCACGCGTATGACCTGCGATGTGGTGAAAAACATGCGCAATCTTAAAAAGCCGATCGTCGCTGCGGTGAACGGGATCGCGGCAGGGGCGGGGGCCATGCTGGCCCTGGCCAGTGACATCCGGCTCGTCTCGGATCAAGCCAAGTTTGCTTTTCTCTTTGTCAAGGTGGGTTTGGCGGGAGCCGACATGGGCGCGCTGTACCTCCTCCCCAGGATTGTCGGGCAGGGACGGGCGACCGAACTGCTGTTTCTTGGCGATCCGGTAGACGCTCAAGAGGCCTACCGGATCGGCCTGGCCAATCGCGTGGTGCCGCACGAAAAGCTTGCGGAGGAAGCTTACGCGCTCGCGCGGCGCCTGAAAGACGGGCCGCTTTATGCCCTGGGGGTGACCAAAGAGCTGCTCAGCCGGGAAATGATTATAGACTTGGAGACGGCCTTGGAAATGGAGGCCTTGGCGCAAGCCAGGTGCATGGGGATGGCGGACTTCCAAGAGGGGTATCGGGCTTTTGTGGAGAAACGGCCGGCTCGCTTCAACCAGGCCTGATCGGCTCGTGAGAGGGAATGATGGATTGCTTTTTTGACCCGGAGCACCTCATTCTGCGTCGCCAGATCCAAGCGTGGGTGGAAAAAAACCTCTTACGTGAGATTGTGCGGGAGGCAGACGTCGAAGAGGCGACCCGAGGGCTGGCCAGCCAGCTCGGGCGCGAAGGGTTCATCGCCTATGTAGCACCCAAGAAATTTGGCGGAGCGCGGGAAAAGGTGCAGGCCCGTGACCTCTGCCTTTTGCGGGAGGAATTGGCCTTTGGCTCCGCCCTGGCGGACACGACCTTTGCCCTGCAGGCCCTCGGCAGCTATCCGATCACGCTGGCGGGAAGTGATGGCCAAAAGTCTCGCTATTTGCCGCCGATTGTCAGGGGTGAGGTTTTGGCGGCCTTCGCTCTGACGGAGCCTCAGGCCGGCTCGGACATCGCCTCGCTGGAGACGCGCGCCGTCAAACGGGGGAAGCAATATTGCCTCACCGGAATTAAACGCTTTATTTCCAACGCAGGTCTGGCCGGGACCTACGTGGTCTTTGCTTCGACGGATCCGGAAAAAAAAGCCAAAGGAGTTAGCGCCTTCATCGTGGAGGCCAATAGGCCCGGGCTGCTTTTGAAAGAGAAGACTCGCCTCATTTCTCCTCATCCGATCGGTGCCCTTGCCTTTGAAGAATGCATCGTTCCGGAGGCCAACCTTCTGGGGCAGGAGGGGGAGGGGCTCAAGATTGCCTTCAGCACCCTGGAAATGCTGCGCTCGACCGTGGGCGCCGCCGCGGTAGGATTGGCACAGAGGGCCTTGGACGAAGCACTGCGGTACAGCCGAAAAAGGCGCCAGTTCGGGAAAGAGTTGGCTGAGTTTCAGGGCATTCAGTTTAAACTTGCGGACATGGCCACGGAGCTTGAGGCCGCGCGCCTGTTGGTCTACCAAGCGGCGTGGCTCCATGACCACGGGCGGGGAGGTCTCAAACAAAAATCTTCCATGGCCAAGCTTTATGCCACCGAGGCGGCGCAGCGCATTGTCGATCAGGCGCTCCAGATTCACGGTGGGGTTGGGGTGGTGGAGGGAACGCCAGTGGAGCGGCTATATCGCGATGTTCGATCTCTCAGAATCTACGAGGGGACCTCCGAGATTCAAAAACTCGTCATTGCGAAAACGCTCTTGGAAAATAAGTCTTGAGTTTTGAATTCTTAGTTCTTAGTTGAAATCCTTTAACTCGAAACTAAAAACTCAGAACTCAAAACTGAAGGCTGAGTAATTATGGCCTTTGTCTGCTCATGGAGGTGAATCATGGATTTTGACTTGCCTGAAGAATTGGTAGCGGTGCGGGATCTGGCTCACGATTTTGCCGAAAAGGAGATCGCTCCCGATGCCGCCCGCGATGATCGGGAGAAAAAATTCCGTAAAGATTTGATCTTGAAAATGGGTGAGCTCGGCTTTTACGGTTGCGTTGTGCCGGAGAGCTACGGCGGCAGCGGTCTGGGATTTCTCGCGATGGCGCTGATCACCGAGGAGATCGCCCGGGTCCACAGCGCCATGAGGGTATTCATGAACATGCAGGTCGGTCCGGCGCTGACGCTGTGTCAATTTGGCACTGAGGAGCAGAAGCGGCAGTGGATTCCTCCCCTGCTCCGTGGCGAGAGCGTCAGTTGCTTCGCCATTACCGAGCCCGATGCGGGCTCGGATGTGGCGGCGATCCGCACCACGGCCGTTCTGGAGGGCGAGAGCTACGTCCTCAATGGCTCCAAAATATGGATCTCTAATGCCCCGGTGGCCGACACGGCTTTGATCTACGCCTCCACGGACCGGGCGCAAAAACACCGGGGGATCTCCGCTTTCTATGTGGATCTCAATCACGCCGGGGTGAGCCGGCGCACGCTGGACACACTGGGCGTCCATTGCTCGCCGATCGGGGAGTTGACGTTTGAGAACTTCCGTATTCCAAAAGCAAGCTTGATCGGCAAGGAAGGAGAGGGGTTCAAGATCTGCATGTGGCAGCTCAACCAGACCCGCCTTAGCTGCGCTGCCGGGGCTCTAGGCGTGGCTCGGGCGGCGCGCGAGGCGGCGGTGAGCTATTGCAACCAGCGGGAACAGTTCGGTCAGAAGATCGGCCAGTTTCAGATGAATCAGGACCTTATCGCCCAGATGGTCGTCCACGAAGAAGCGGCGGGCCTGCTCGTGTATCGTGCCGCCTGGTTGGCGGACCGCAAGCAACCGAACAATCTCGAAACCTCGATGGCAAAATACGCTTCCGCCGAGGCCGCAGCCTTT
>JACPSF010000398.1 GCA_016193385.1 Deltaproteobacteria bacterium | reverse complement strand
GGGCTATGCTGTTCTCCGCTTCTCGGTGGCAAAACCTGCGCAAGCGCTGATCCAAATGATCGATCAAAGGCTAAAAATAGCTGCTTGAACAAGTAACTTATTGTCGGATTAGGGTTAAAAGCTTGCAGGTGCTAAGTATCCGACAATTCAGGGAGTCGCGCCGGCGCAAGAGTGGTTAGGTGTACGGTGCGGCTAGAATTGATCGCTCCAAAATCGCTCCAGGCTTCAAGCGTTTGACGGAAGGAGAGAACGGGCAGGACCGATGCGAGAAAGTTGGTCCTGACAGCAGCAGCGACTAGCAGGGGGCATTCTGAGAGATGTTGCAACCCGGTCTGCGGGGCGCGAATAAATCCGTTACTCGATCTGGAGAAGGACACCAAGTTGAAATTGATTTCAGGCGTCCCGGGTGAAATCCGATTTCAGGTTTAGGGTGGATTGTCACATGGGGCTGAGCAGAGACTAGCAAACAGGGCGAGAGTTTGCGGAGCGCTTGATCGAGCAGATGGTGGAGCTGGACGTTGGAGAATCTTCTTGCATCGCAGTGCGAAAAACTGCGAAGAAAATGCGAAGCTTGTAAGTAGTTGATTTTGCTTATGGCGTTTAAATGGCAGAATGAGTCGGCTGCGTTTGGGTTCGTTACGGAGCCTAAATCCAAGGCTGAGTATGTAGCTGCGAAGGCCGCCCGCGAAGTCATCGAGGGGTTGAAGTGTCGCGAGGAGGTGAGGCGCAAGCTGGCTGAGGGAGCGAACAGGACGCACTTGGTCGATTGGATTCAGAAGGAGAAGGGCGAAGCTGATGGAATAGCGGCGACGACGCTCAGGCGCTATCTGGGTTTCTATGTCAAGTTTTTTCTGACGCCGTTTGAGGTTGCGGTTGCGCAGGGAGCCGTGAAGAAAGCCAAGGGCGAGCAGCTGCCGGGAACGATCAGTGATTTGGTTGCGGCGAAGATCCGGCAGTTGAGCGGGCGGGTGGTCGAGATCGAATGGCTGACGGAGATGGTGAAGAAGCAGGAGGCCAGAATTGCCGCCGGCCTTGTGACCGAGACTGCTTTGTCGTTTCTGATGCCGACTGTGGGTGCTGAGATGGAGCGTTACGTCAAGATGGTCGAGGTATTGATGAACAAGAAGATGGAGCTCGGGCTGTCCGGGTACAAGAGAGCGCCGCAGCAGTTGAATCTGGGCGGGTCTGTCTCGATAGACCGTTTTGAAGGCATGTCTGCTGAAGATCGGGAGCACGTTGTCAAGTTCGGCGCGGCGCTGATGGAGATGATCGAGCTTAGGCGCGGCCGTGACGGCGTGTTTCGGGCCGATCAGATCCAGAAGACTCCAGATCCGGCGCCCGGCGGGAATGGGCCGGTGAGAACTGACGGGGACGCGAACAAGCCGTGAGTAGGGGTGGCCATGGGGCGGTTTGGTGTCCGGTGCGTCGGTATTGCTGACTCGCCCCACGTGGTGGTATTACACGACCATGCAGAAGCCCGCCAGTTTTACGATCAGCGAAGCCGCCAGGCAACTCGGTATCACTAGAGCATCCGTGTTCGAAGCCATCAAAAGCGGTCGCCTTGAAGCCGAATGGGGCGAAGCAGTTCAGGTGATAAAGCGCCGAGCGTGGAAGATACCGGCTGATGTCCTCGAAAAATACAGCGTTTCTTTGGCCCACCAGCGGGCAGGGAAAAAAACCGTATAGCGCTTGACAACGATATAAGGCGTCGGGTATCATCGAGCGTGTGGCCACTATGGACCAAGCTTCGACACGCCGCCGCACCCTGAAAATCGTTGCTGTTATCGCCGGGATCTCGTTTGCCTGGCATCTGCTTTTGACGACCCAGCTCAGCAGCCGCGCCCGCTCGCTCCCCAAGGGCCTGGCGAGCGAATTTTCGCTTTCGGTGAACCCGCTGACCAACCTTGTGACTCTAACGATCGCGCTTCCCCCGGGTCTCGATGATAGCAACCCGTTTGTGGCGCTTGGCTCGGTTCTAGGGGAAGGGCTGATCGAGGCGATGGGTCCGGCGGTGATGGAGCGCGACCTTAACACGTATGCGCGAGAGCGGCTCGATCTGTACGCGCTGATCGTTCCGTATCGCGCGCGTATCGCCACGAAGCCGGCCAGCCCGCAGGTCGTAGCCAGGATGCGGGAAGAGCGTGAAAAGCGCAGGGCAGAGGAAGCTCAGGCCAAGACTGCAGCAGACGGCGAGCGCCTGGAGGCGATTCGCGCTTATGTCTCCTCGAATCTATTGCTTGAGAGTGTGCGGGTCGATGCCCGTAGTAGTTTCGGTGTGACCACGGACCGTGTCTTTGGGACGATCGTTAATAACGGCCCAAAGACGCTTCGCAAGGTAACGGTGCGGTTCTACTTCCTGGATGGCGCCGGGCGGCGTATCGGCGAGAAGGATTTCTCACCGGTGTGGGTCACCGAATTATTTCCGATCGGCGATAATACGCCTCTTCGCCCCGGCTACCGTAAAGATTTTGCCTATAACGCAGATGCTCCGTCGGGCTGGTCAAGGCGAGTTGAGGCCGAGATAGTCGACGTGGAGTTCATGTAAGCATGTTGACGCTTATTTGGCTGGCGCTTGTGCTGATTTTTCCGCCGTTGGTCATGGCCCAGACCAGCATGCAAGTCTATACTTACGACAGGTTTAAAACTGAGAGCGTTATTAACAAGCTGTGCGATTCTCGATGGCCCGGCGATGACAGAATGCAGTCGCACTGCAAGAACGAATCATGGCAGGCACTGGGCCAGCTTGGTCGAGCTTCGCCAGGCTTGGCTACTGAGGATCTGAACGGCGAAGAGTTTGAGGCGGTAAGAAAGCACTGTGGCCTCAAATGGGAGCCTGACTTCAAAATGTGGGCGCATTGCGAGTCGCAGCAGCGGGAG
>JACPSF010000397.1 GCA_016193385.1 Deltaproteobacteria bacterium | reverse complement strand
TTGATGATCTTAGTTTCCTTTTTCTTTTCGTCGGGCTGTGCTCTGCTCTGGCTTGGCGCGGGCGGCGCGGGCGGGTATCTAATAAGAAAGGGTGAGGAGGGAGAGAGTCAAAAGAAAAAGAGTAACGGTGAGGCTACGAGAGCATATGCTTCACAAAAGGCTGACCGTCTGGCTCTATCTTGAGGTGAAGAGGCGTAAAGCTAAACGATCACGAGGTCCACAGTGAAAAGAGAACTTGTTTTTTTCCTGCTGCTGGTTTCAGTGCTCCTGGCCGGATGCGCCACCCTTAGGGGCATGGCCGAAGACACGCAGAACCTTGGAAGAGGGCTTAAAAAGACGGTTGCAGAAGAAGAGGCGGGTTCGCGGCGACAGGCGCGGTGAGCCATCGATTCCACTTTTATCCGGTACGCGGTCATTAAGGGAAGACCGGCACCAATACAAAACGGGTTCGGAATCAAGAGCCTTCGTTCGGACTCCTCAAAGCTTCCAAGATAACCCGCGCGATGTTTTGACCCCGAGCCGAAAGAAGGACCTTTCCCGTCTCCGCCGTCGCCGCTCCCGGGGAACCAAAATATCCCCGGCCACCCGATAGATCCCAGTAACTCTTTTTCTCGTTCAGGAACGAGTCGACGTCATAGTCGAAATTCGGGTCAAGACGTTCCAGGGCCCCCCGATCTACCAGTTCGGGGAAGCAGTAGAGGGCTAGCGAAGTCTCCCGCTCGCCTGCGTGTCCCTCACGATCCGGCCGGCTGCTTTTCGAATACCCCTGAAAGCTTGCGCGAAAACAGGCCGCCGTTATCGCTGGATCACTCGTGAATCCCACGCAGATGACCTGTCCTTTGCCTTCGGCTGCAAGTGTCCCCGCTGCCTCCTCTAAAGCCCTCATGTGCTCGAGATTACGGTGGGCGTTAAGGATGACCAGGGGCTTCATGCCGTGTCGTGAGAGCGACCGTCCGATGTCGATGACCAACGCCCGTAGCGTATCAGGCTCCAGCGTGAGTGTTCCTGGAAAGTCAAAAGCTTGGCGGGCAACTCCATATGGAATGGCTGGAGCTAATACCACGGTATATCCCTTCTCTTCGAGATAAGGCGCGGCCGCTTCCGCATAGGCTTCGGCCGCCAAAGTGTCCAGCCCCAGAGGCAAATGGGCCCCATGCTCCTCGACTGCCCCGACTGGAAGAATCACCAGCGCACGCCCGGAGCGGCCCAAATTTTCTACCTCCGGAAAGCGCAACTTCGCCAGGCGCAACATATCTTATCCTCCTGTAACCCTATCCGAGCCACCGGGCTGGCGCAGCCAGATCCCAGTTATAGTTACGCTCAGATGAGATCGATCCGCAGGTCCCAAAGATCCTCTTCACCTCCTAGAACGGGGCAGAACACGTCGAGTTGTAACAGGGTCCCGCAACCCGGGCAGATATACTCATGGTATCGGCCCAGGTAGGGTTCTTGAGAAGGCAGGGGTCGAACGGCTGCCTGGTCCAGATCGACGATCCGCCTTAAACTGTATTTCTTGTAGTTCTCCTCCGGATGGCAAAACAGATACCCGCACCGGATACAGCGAATAAAACGCTCGCTGCCGTTTTGTGCGATCTCCAGGTATTCGCCCGTCCCTCATCCTTCGGCCGCGCCGACGGGCGCGCGAGTTTGCCCGTTCTGAGGCGCGTGTCGTGGATCTCCCGGCGCAGCGCTTCGGTCCGAAGAATATCCACGGAGAAACTGTCAGGGTCGATGACGACACCGTAAACCCGTCGGGCCATTTCAGGAGAGGTGGCCCCGGTTTTTACGTCGTGTGTGACCGCATCGAGTTTTCGGTCCAAGGGATCGCCAAAGCCACCGCCGCTCGCCACATAGTCGCAGATCAAGGTGAACTCAGGAAGCGAGACTCTTCCCGGCGCGCCCTCGGGAACGTAGACTTTTCCCCAATCCTCACCGGACACTTCATCGGGACGCGTGGGGTAATTCCCGGCTCTTATCCGATCCATAAAATCCGGCCCGGTGAGGAAGATCGCCCGCAGACCGCCGCTTCCCACCGGGTGGCCGCCGAAAAGGCCAAAGCTTCCCTGTGGAATAGCTCCGTAGGGTTTGAAGTCTACTGAGAAGTCCGTGGACCCGTAAACGGCGAGGATTCTGAAGCTTCCCAGCCCGCCGCGGTATTTGCCGAAGCCCGAGCCGTCCTTGTTCTGATTACGGGTAAAGTAGAACATGGGGTATTGCATCTCGACTCGCTCGACGTCACTGATTCCACCTGAAGGAATGTTCATGTGGCCGCCGGTGTTGACCCCATCTCTGTAAGGGGTAGCTCCCAGGCCGCTCCCGTGAATATCGTAGATTCCCATAGCGGTACGGATCCCCTCGCGGTTGTGCCCCGCGGGAATGTAGCCCGGCCCGCCCTCATACCACATGCCGTACCAGGTTGCGGTTACGTCTTCGTAGCGACCCGCGGCATAAAGCATCTTCGCCGCGGCTTCGCAGACCGCAGCGACCAAAATTCCTCCAACCACGGGTGCCGCGGCGCAAGCGGCTGGAAACTTGCAGTTGAGCACTGAGCCCTCCGGGACCGAGAGCTTCACGGGAACGAATTTACCGTCGCTCCATGGAACATCCCAGAAGAGGGTGTTGGTGAGGGCGACACCCAGATGCGCCCTGGTGCTGGGGAGAGTTGAGTTCACATCGTTGGCCATTTGAGGACTGGTGCCGGAAAAATCCACTTCCAGCTTGTCCCCGCACTTGGTCATCGTGCAAACTATTTGCAGAGGGACAGCCTTGGCTTGTTTCCTGTCCAGGGAGGTGAGGTAGGTCCTCGATACCCAGCGCCCGTCCGGAAGGGAGCGAAGCTTTGCCCTGGCCATATCCTCCGTGTCCCGAATAGTTTTCTCCCCAGCCTCCTGCACAAACTCAATGCCGAACTTCTCCACCAGTTCCAGATAGCGGCGGGCGCAGACGTTGTTTCCGGCGATCATCGCTTTGAGATCGAGGCCCACGTATTGCGGGTCCCGACACTGTTCGGTAAGACTCCGGAAAACGTCTTCGCGAAACTCCCCTCGTTCGACTACTTTAAGACCGGAGATGCGGATCCCTTCATGAAATATTTCCGTAGCCGCTCCTCGAAGGATTCCTCCCGTGTCGGCCGTGTGGGTACTTGTGGCCACCCAGGCAACCAGCTCCCCGCCGTAATAGATCGGCTTCACGATCATCATGTCGTAGGTGTGAGAGCCCGCCACGTAGGGATCGTTCAAGAAGAGCTGGTCTCCGTCGTAAAAGCCTGGGGACTCGCCAAACCACTTGATGAGGGTCTTGATGGCGTCCGAGGTGGCATGGGCAAAACGCAGGTGCCCCGAGCAGGCGAGCACCATGGTTCCGCCGGAATCGTAAAAGGAGCTCATGCACTCGCCGCCCTGGGAAACAATCGGCGATGCGGTCACCCGCTGAAGCGTTATGCGTCCTTCCTCGCCTATGGCCCAAAGGCGGTGCAGAAACATCTCGTACTTTACTGGGTCGATTTGCATGGCAGTCCTGACATCCCTCCTGTATTTTACGAAAGTTGAATTATGTTACAGGCGGCGACAGTATGTCAACGTCACAGCGCCACTCCGTGCGGCAGCCGTCAAATCGGTGATAAAGGGTGGGGGCGAAGTGGGCTAGAAAAAGGCACAGCCTAGGCTCCGGAGTCGCGTTTGCGTAGGGCGGCGCGCAAGGCTTCGGTCCTCTCCCGGTCGATGCTTCGTCCATCCGGGGATAGGGCGACGCCGTACTCGCCCGTTGCGTGCTCCGCGGAGATCTTGCCGTCGCGAACGTCCTTGAGGACCCTCTCCGGATCTCGCCCCAGCACATCCCCCCACCCACCCGCCCCTGCAGTCTGGTGCTGGATCCAGTCTCCTCGCTTGATCGTGATCTGGAATTTAGAGGGCATCTGCCGGATCGCGCCGTTCGCGGAGAGGAGGGTTTGCCCCGGACGACCTGGCTTGCCCCCCTGCAAGCTATAGGGGAGGAACTTCAGCCGATCCGCCCGCATGTGCACCTTGGCCTCCTCAGCCCCGCGTAGTCGCCACTTGCGGGTCACCGACAGGCCGCCCCGAAACTTGCCGACCCCAGCGCTGTCGGGCACGAGCGAGTACTCTTCCACCAGAAGGGGGGATTCGATCTCGATCACTTCCACAGGGGTGTTGGAAAAGTTGGAGCACAGACCCGCCAGGTGGTCGATGCCATCCTTATCAGGACGGCCGCCCCATGATCCGGGAAGCCAGTCCAGCTGGACAAAGGGTCCCCGATCGGGATAATAGCCCGACACGCTGATGTTGCAGTCCGTGGCGACACCGCAGGCCAGGATTCTTTCCGGCAACATCTGGGCAAGGGCTCCGAGAAGGGTGTCTGAAGCCCGAATCGCCGTGAGCACCCTGGAGGCGACAGGAGCCGGGGGCAAAGCATCCACGAGCGTACCCGGGACGGTCACCACTTTCAGAGGACGAAAAAAACCCTCGTTGTTCGGGATGTCGGGGTCGAGGATGCAGCGGACGGCGAAATAAAAGCTCGACAGGGCGTAAGACCGGGTCATGTTCATCGCGCCCTTCACCTGGGGAGCCGTCCCGGTGAAATCGGCGGTGAGTTCGTCACCCAGCTTCTTCAAGCTTACCCGGATGGGAATGGGGTCCGTAGTCAAGCCGTCGTCGTCCAGGTGATCGCAGAAAGAGAACTCGCCGTCGGGGAGCTTTCGAATCGCATCCCGAGTGCGTTCCTCGCTGTAGTCCAGCAGGTCTCGCAGATACCATTGGGTGGTCTCTAACCCATACTCCTGGACCAGCGCGATCAACCCTTCTTCACCCTCGGCGCAGGCGGCCACTTGCGACGAGATGTCTGCCATGACCGTCTCGGGAACGCGGACGTTTCGTCGGATGATCGATAGAAGGGTTTCATTGGGTTTCCCTCGATCGAAAAGTTTTAGCGGAGGGATGCAGAGTCCTTCCTGGTAGATCTCGGTAGCGGCCGAGGAAATGCCTCCCGCGGCAATGCCCCCGATGTCGGCGTGGTGCATGACCGTGCAGGAGAAGCCAAGGACGTTGTCGCCGATAAAGACAGGCTTGAACATGTAGATATCCGGGAGGTGGGCCCCGCCGTCGTAGGGATCGTTCAGGACATAGACGTCTCCGGGATGACAATCATTGCGAAAGCGCTTCAGAACGGCCTGGACGGCGGGAGGGATGCTCCCCAGCATCAGCGGCAAGCACAGTCCAAGAGCCACAAGCTCGCCGTCGGCGTTGCACAAAGCCGTGGAGAAATCCATCACCTCCTTGGCCACGGTCGACCTGGCGGTTCTCACTACAGTGACGGCCATCTGGTCGGCGATCGCAGCGATGGCATGCTGCATGAGCTCGAACGTGATAGGGTCGCGGCGAGATTCTTTGGCCATGTCTCTAAGACCTGCGGACTTCCACATTGATGTTCCCCCATTCGTCCCTCCGGGCACGACAGCGCGGCGGAACCACTGTGGTCGAGTCGTATTCCTCGACGATGAGCGGTCCTTCCTGAGAGCTATGATCGAGGTGATCCCGGCTCACGACGGAAGTCTCGATCCAGCCGAAAGCCGGGCCAAAGTAAGCGCGTCGTTGGCGACTCGGAAGGCAGGCTGCGGGGGAAGGATTCAACGAGCGAGTCAGGCCCTGGAATGTTTGCGGCCTTTCTCTGAGCCCTCGAGCAATCACCCTCAAGTTGACGAACTGGACCGAACTCTCAGGGACGCGATACCCATACGTGTGCTCGTGTTCTTGCTCAAAGGCCTCGCGTAGAATAGCCAGGCTTTCGAGCCTCAGGGAACCGTTGGGCAGAGGAATGGCTAGATCCGAGTTTTGACCCACATATCGGACGTCAGCTATCGCCTGCATCTGGGCTCTCTCGTTAGCGTAGCCTTCCCACGCCAGATCGTCGCACGCCTTTCTCACGAGCCGGGTCCAGGCCTCGTTAACGTCTTCGAGCCTGGCATCGGCGAACTTGTTCCAGAAAGTCTGCGTGTAATGGTGTTCCAGGTCCGAAAAGAGGAGCCCGAGGGAGCTAAACAATCCTGGTGCAGGAGGGACGACGACTCGGACCATCTCCATCTCCTGGGCAAGATGCGCCGCGTGGACCGGACCGCTCCCTCCGAAAGCCCAGAGTGCGAACTTCCTCGGGTCGCGCCCGCGTTCGATGGAGACCGCGCGGACCGCTCTGACCATGGTCGCATTGGAGATAACATGAATGCCGTACGCGGCTTGCACCAGCTCAAGCCCCAAAGGCCGGGCAATCCGGTCATGGAGGGAGCGGCGTGCGGCGTCCGCGTTGAGCCGTAGGGCCCCTCCAGCCAGGTATTCGGGGTTCAGGTAGCCCAGAGCCACATTGGCGTCTGTCACCGTCGGGTCGCTTCCCCCGAGGTCGTAGCCCACGGGTCCGGGGCTGGCTCCGGCGCTCTGAGGGCCCACTTTTAGAATCCCTCCCACGGCAATCCAGGCGATGCTTCCCCCTCCGGCCCCGACTTCGGCAATGTCCAGGATAGGGACCCGCACCACGTGGCCTCCGCCCTTCAGCATCCGATGGCCTATGTTGAGGCCGGCTCCAACCTCGTACTCGTTGGTTTTAGTCACTTCGCCCTTTTCGACGATGCAGGCCTTGGCTGTCGTGCCACCCATGTCAAAGCTGATAAGATTCTCCATTCCGGTCCGCCGCGCCATGAAAAGCGTGCCGATGACCCCTGCGGCAGGACCGGATTCGATGATGTGGATTGGCTGATCGATGGCTCTGCGAGCAGGAGTCACGCCTCCGTTCGACTGCATGACAAGAAGCGGACAGACGATTCCGATGCTTCCGAGCTTCTGAGCGAAGCTCTCCACGTAGCCCTTCACAACCGGTTGGACATAAGCATTCACAACCGTGGTGCTGGCGCGTTCAAACTCCTTGATTTCGGGGAGGAGGACACTCGACAGATTGACAAAGATGCCCGGAGCTTCGCTCGCGAGATAGCGACCGATCTCCGCTTCGTGTTTCGGGTTCCGATACGAATTGATAAGACATACCGCTACAGACTCAACCTTTTCCTCCAGTAAGGAGCGAACCGCCCGCGCCACGCCAGCCATGTCGAGGGGGACGAGCACCTCTCCGTCAGAGGCGATTCGTTCGTCGACTTCCATTCGAAGATACCTGGGAACCAGAGGGGTGGGCCTTTCCCATTCCATGTCGTAGAGCTGCGGTCTCCGAATTCTCCCGAACTCCAGGACGTCACGGAAACCCCGCGTTGTGATGAGACCAGCTTTTGCTCCTGACCGTGTCAGGATCGCGTTTGTGGCTATGGTCGTGCCGTGGATGACCGCCTCGATCTCGCGTCCTTCCAGACCTTTCTCTTTAAGGGACGGGCCGATAGCGTCCAGGATTCCTTCGCTGTAATCCTTCGGAGTGGAGAGGACTTTTTTGATGGTTACCTCACCGGCGTCGTCCATGAAGACGACATCGGTGAACGTGCCCCCAACATCCACTCCCACGCGGTAGCGCGTCATTCCCCGTCACTTCCTGTAAAGGGCGTCGACAAAACCTGAGGCCTCAAGCTCTTTCAGCAAGGAGATCCCTTCTTCAGCGAATGCGAAAGTCGCGACCTCATCACACGCTAACTTCCTGTCTCACGCGGGTTCGCGTAACGGCCATTCTGCGGGCTCTTATAAGGCTTTGCGGACAGGGAGTCAACCTGAGATCGCGATACCGAACATGAGAACTTCGCGACTGCCGATGGGCAGGAGCGCCACGGTCCGGAGCCACTCTAAAAGTGTAAAGGCAAAGGCTGTATGCGGAGTCTGGACAGAATTTAATTGGGATGGAATAGCCGGCCAAGTCCAGGGATAGGGCGGAGCGCGCCGAGCTTTGCCAGGCAAGCCCAAAGCGTAGCCTGGTTGCTGGTAACAACGGGCTTTCCGAGACGGCGCTCCAAATCGTCGATGACTTCGATCATGGTCGTGTTGGTGCAGCTTAGGAGATAGCCATCCGCCTCCGAACGGGCGTTCTCCAGAACGATCTCCCTCCAGCGTTGGGGACTGATGTTGATGTATTCATCCCCGCCGCCGGAAAGCCCCAAGCCAAAATCCTGCAGGACTTCAAAGCCCGCCTCGCGCAAATAGCGGATCTCGTGTTGGTTGGTCTCCTTGGCGTAAGGGCTGATAAGGATGAGTTTTCTGATCCCGAGGCGGTTCAACGCCTGGTTGATTGCTTCGCCGGTGGTGATGGCCTGGCAGCCACTGGAGGTTTGAACCGCGTCCACGATTTCGGCCTCCCCGGCGAGCCCTTCTTCCATAGAAGTCGCGGTGCAGTGGAACACGATAATTCCTGGCTTGGTGTCAGCGAGCACGGCTGCCGCCTCACCAATGTCTTCTTTGAGTTCCTTCAGCGGCTTATGCCACCGGCCGGTCATGCGCAGTCGCATGACATGGACCCCGATGTCGGGCGGAGCGTATCGCTGAAATTGTGGCTCAGTGAGACGGTTGCTGGAAGGAATAATGAGACCGATACGGTTCTGAGCGCTCATGCCCGATAGCACCGAAAAGCCTTAATCTCGGGCGGATATCTATTCCATGTCGATTCGCTTGTCAAACTAATTTTAGGCTCTGTGTCATCCTACGGGATCGTGGCCACTGTCTGAGAGAAATATTGTCGGACTGAATTCTGACGCCAAAACCAGACACTTCCAAACCATCGATCTGGCTGCGCAGGTGCGTCAGACCATGCTGAACGTGAAGGCCGCATTGGAGGCGGCGGGAGCATCGTTGGAGGACATTGTCAGGCTTGATACTTACGTCGTTGCGTTTGCCCAGAACGAGTACAAAACCGTCGGGATGAAGGCAAAACACGAGGTTTTGGCAGGAGCGCGCGCATCTGGGGCTACAATATTTGTTGCTGCGCTAATGCAACCCGAGGTGTTGGTAGAAATTTCGGCAATAGCTGCGATTGATTAAAAGGTAAACAGGACGGCGCGCGCTACCCTTGACTTCGATCAAAGCAGGGTGGTAGCTTCTGGCCAGTTAAGCTATCCGGGTAACCCTCGCACGAGATTCTAAACAAGGAGGCAGATTCCGATGAAAAAAATCGTTTGCGCGGCACTCGTAGCTGTGTGCGGACTCGTTTTCTCAGCAGCCTTTCCTCCGCACTCACAGGCCCAGAACAAAAAAGTCCTGGTCCAGCTCGGCTGGGTCGTCGGCGGGTATCATGCGGGTTTTTTCGTCGCCAAGGAAAAGGGATATTATGCGGCCAAGGGACTCGACGTCACGATTACCCGCGGCTTCGGTAGCGGAGACACGGCGAAGATCGTTGCGGCGGGAAAGGCGCAATTCGGTGAAGCAAATCTCCCGACGTCGATCATATCCACTGGCAAGGGAGCGCCGGTAACGATTATCGGAGTGCTCGGCGGAAAGGCCCCAGAGAGTTTCCTGTCGTTTGAAGAGAAAGGAATCCGTAAGCCCAAAGACGTGGAGGGGAAGAGCTTTGCTGAGGCCACCGGGGCCGCCATCATGGTTACCTGGCCCGCTTTCGCCAAGCTGGCGGGAATCGACATCAATAAGGTTACCCATATCCCGGTGGAAGCCGCCGCCAA
>JACPSF010000396.1 GCA_016193385.1 Deltaproteobacteria bacterium | reverse complement strand
GATGGCGACTCGAGCACCCTCTCGACCAGGGCGGTCTTCACCGGGATTTTTGAGGACATCTTCGACTTCATCCTCTGTAACTCCGTGGCGGTAGATATGTGGTTCCCCAGTTTCCGAATCAACATAAAAGCGAATGTTCATCCTCAAAAATGCACGAAAGTGACCACGTTAGGTATTGCCAATAATGGTTTTTCTGAGGGTAAAGCGAGGGCGTAAGCCCTTGGATGAGTTTGTCGCACAAATGCCCCTAATAGGGTATTTTGTGCGTGATGCCAAAAGGTACCCGAGAAGTCCGTTTTTCATTCGAGGAAAGCCATCTTACCCACTTCGGCGGAATGTGGCTCATCCAGCGTTTTTGCAACAAACTCAGGTTGAGGAAGCGGCTCCAAGACTACGTCCGACTGCCGCGAAGGCGTTCGGAGTATCATTCCTCGAAGATGATCTTGGCGCTTGTGTACGCCGTGATCATGGGGCTTCGGCGCATCAACAAGACCGACATCCTTCAATACAACGGCGCTTTTCTGGAGATGTTGGGGTTGGAGAGATTTCCCGATCAAAGCACCTTGCGCCGCTTCTTGAAGCGTCTTCCTCCCAGAAACATTCGACAACTGGTACGTCTTCACGACAGCCTGCGCGCCTATCTGTTCGCCTTGCCCCATCAGCGCAACTCGCTGGTCTTCGATGTGGACTCCACGGTCCTCATTGTCTACGGTCGGGCCGAAGGCGCTCGGGTGGGATACAATCCCAAGAAGCCAGGCCGCAGGTCCTACCATCCCTTGCTTTGCTTCGAGGAAGGTTTCCAGGAGTTCTGGCATGGCAGCTTGCGCCCAGGCAACGCCGGTGCCTCGACCGGTGCCGTCCCCTTTCTCAAAGTTTGTTTGGCGAAAGCCCCTTCGACGATTGCCCGCTCGCGCATGCGCTTTCGCATGGACTCGGGTTTCTACGGCAGCCGGGTGATTCGCTTCCTGGACGCCTCGGGATGCGGTTACGTGATGGTGGCCCGGGAGTATCGCAACATCAAGGCACGCGCCCGAGCTTGCCGCTTTCAAACACTCGGCAACGGCTGGCAGGTTGCCGAGTTCCGGCAGAAGGTCCATCACAAGATGAAGCGCCTCCACCGCTTCGTGGTGGTGCGCCGTCCGATTCCCCAGGATCCCGAGGACTCGGCCCAACTTACCCTGTTCAAGGATCGCAAGTACGCCTATCATGTCTTTGTAACCAATCTCACACCGAGTCCTTGGCGCGTGTATCGCTTCTACAGTGTGCGGGCAACCATCGAGAAAAACATCCGGGAGTTTGTCTACGATTACCCTTTGGGCAAAATCCCAACCGATACCTGGACCGCCAATGTTGCCTTCTTTCAACTGGTGCTTTTTGCAGCCGACATCGTGCACTGGTTCAAGCGGCTGTGTCTGCCACCGCAGTATCTGACGACAACGTTGGACAGCATCCGTACAGACTTCCTGGTGCTGCCAGCGCGCCTGGTGCGCGAAGGCAAGCGCAACGTCGTGAAGCTTCCTCACGATTATCACTACCAGCGCGAGTTCCTCGAGGCGTCGCGTAAGGTCGATCGCCTGCGCTTGCCTCGAAATTTCCGAATTTGCAAATGAGAAACCATTGCTTTTCCTCGGAAGCAGGTCGAAAAATGCTGTCCTTCGCGCATTTTTGAGGATTATAGTTGGGCGTCGTTAGCAGACACCTCGAACACTAAGGCGGTACGCACTCGACTCGAGGAGGGCCAATACCGTGACTCAACAATCCGCATCAGTTGTCACTGTGATCTTGGCCATCGTGGCGGCGGGCCTCTACCTCATCACCGTCAAGAACCCTTTCGGGCTGGGGCGTGCCCCAGTGGTTCTTTGCATTATCGCGGCCGCGCTGATTACTTTTTTTTGGTTCCTTTCCGGCTCGCGGGGCAGTTCCGCCGACACTCCATTCGACGAGGGAGCAGTGCGAAAGGCAATCGCCGGGGCAATAGTGGTGGAGTATCTTCTTCTCGTTGCCATTTTTGCCTTCTGGAGAGAAGATCCGAATGATCCCGCTAGTAAGCTGCTTCCCTTAACCGAGGTACTGCTCACCCACTTCACAACCACCGTTGGTGTTGTGATTGCCTTCTACTTCGGTGCATCTGCGTACGTTGAGGCTAAGAGTCGGACTCCAGGTGGGGCGAGTAAGGACGGTGGCAAGGGCTCATCCGCCCAACCCACCGCCGCAGGGGACGCACCGCCGGCGGCGCGTCCCTGAGCTTCAGCGTTGGGCGAACGGACACACAACCGGGGGTCCGAGTAGGAGAGCCGGGCCTCGAGTCCTGGGTAAGGAAGGTAGTTGGCAATGGTAGAGACTGACATCTTGCTGGACGCCTTCACACGGGTCTACGAATCCCTGCACCGCACACTGGCAGGTCTCACCGAGGCGGAACTCATCCAGGAGCCGCATCCGCCCATAGGCTGGCTTGCCTGGCGGCTCAGCCGAATCATGGACAGCAACGTGTCGCGGCTTGCCGGCTGGGAGCAGCTATGGATCGCCGACGGTTGGGCCGCTCGATTTGGCATGCCGCCCGAGCCCGCGGACTTCGGGCGATCGGCCACTCACACGCGCGAGCAAGTGCGACTCTTTCGCGCCTCAGCGGAGCTGCTTCTGGCGTACCACGATGCGACGTACAAGCGAATGAAGACGTACCTCAAGACGCTAACCGCCGAGGACCTTGCACGGCAGCTCGACGAGCCTCAGTATCAACCGCTCCCAACGGTAGCCGTCCGCCTCGTTAGCGTGTTGGAGAACGCGATGACCAACGAGGGGCAGATCAGCTACTTGAAAGGTTACCACCGGCTCGGCGGCTGGTTCCCGCGTGAGGCCAAGGATCCCGCCAGCTTCCGCTAGAGCCCTGGGGAGCATAGTAGGGGGTAGTGCTGGGGTCAGATTGCTACCACTTAACTGTGTAGGGAGAAAGTCAAGAAATAGAAGTAGACCCGGAGCCCGTTTTGCTTTTTGCGGGCAATTTCAGTAAACAGCGGGCTGGAATCCGGCGGTCGCTAGCCAAGTCTTTGGTGGAAAATACTGAATGAAAGTGAGTCGCGATGCGTACAGTAGGCTTATCGCAGGGCTCTCTCAGAGGTAGCCTTCGCGCTCTAGCAGGCTGCGGAAAAACTCTCCGTTCACCCTTCGACACGCTCAGGGCGAACGGAGGCTCCGTTGAAATCATGGATGATTTTCCGTTCAGGCTCTCGAAGCATGAAAATCACTTTTTCCGCAGCCTGCTAGGAGTTGTCCTCGCGCTTCTGCTCCTGGCGTGGCCGAGGCCGGCGCCGGGGCAGATGACCAAGTTGAAGGTCGCCTATCCGACCACAGTGGGATCCATGGCTGTGGTTTGGGTTGCCAAGGAGGGAGGTTATTTTGAGAAAAACGGTCTGGACGTTGTCTTAATCTACGTCGCGGGAAGTTCGAGAGTCGTTCAGGCCATGCTCGCCAGAGAAGTTCCCATCGCCGAGATCGCCATTCCCGCGGTGATCCAGGCCAATCTAGCCGGCGCCGACCTCGTCATGCTGGCGGGGCCCAACCATAAACCGGGCCAAAAGCTCATGGTCAAGCCGGAGATCAAAAGCCCCGAGGGGCTGAAGGGAAGAAAGCTCGGGGTCACTCGCTTCGGCACCTCCGACGATTTCCTGATCCGCTATATGCTGTCTCGATGGGGGCTCCAGCCCGATCGGGAAGTGCCGTTGATCCAGATGGGAGGATCGCAGGAGATTTTGGCAGGGTTGGCCTCCGGAGCGATAGACGGCGGCGTGCTTTCTTCTCCTCTTAATTTGCGTGCCCTTAAGCTTGGATTTCAGATGCTGGTTGACCTGAGCGCTATCGGCGTGGACTACCAGGGGGCCGGGGTGGTCACGACCCGGAGCTTTGTGCGGGAAAATGGCGATACTATCCGCCGCTACCTCAAGGCCTATGTGGAAGGCCTACATCGGTTCAAGACCGATCAGGAATTCAGCCTAAAAGTTCTGGCCAAGTACTCGCGCATCGCGGAGCGGGATATGCTGGAGGAGACCTATAAGCATTACGCGGTCAAGGTCATGCCCAGAGTCCCATATCCCACGGTCAATGGGATTCAGCTCGTCCTGGACGAGATCGGCCAGCGCAACCCCAAAGCGAAAGCGGTCGCCCCGGAGAGCCTGTTTGATCTTACTTACTTGAAAGAGATCGAAGCGAGCGGCCTGGTCAAGAGCCTGTACGAAAAATAGTTCCGCGAACGGACCTTGCCGGTCAACGATCTGACGTCTCAACATTAGGGAGAATGTTATGCTCGCAGCATGGTACGAAAATATTGGCCCTGCAAGGGAAGTGCTTCAAGTCGGCGCAATGCCGGAGCCGGGGGTAGGACGGGGAGAGGTCCGCGTCCGCGTTTACGCCTCCGGAGTGAATCCTTCCGATACCAAGCGGCGGAGCGGGTCCACAGAGGGCATGTCCTTTCCCCGCATCATTCCTCACAGCGATGGCGCCGGGATAATCGATCAGGTTGGTCCCGGTGTCGACGAGTCCCGCATTGGAGAGAGAGTGTGGACCTACAATGCGCGCTGGCAGCGAGCTTTCGGAACCGCGGCCGAGTATGTCGTCGTACCCTCGCAACAGGCCGTACATCTGCCGGATTCCGTGAGTTTTGCCGAGGGCGCCTGTTTGGCCATTCCAGGAATGACTGCTCACCGCTGCGTCTTCGTTGACGGTCCGGTACGTGGAAAAACCGTTCTGGTCACAGGTGGAGCGGGCTGCGTCGGGCACTACGCAGTACAGTTCGCAAAGTGGGGCGGTGCGACCGTGATCGCCACGGTCAGCTCCGAAAAAAAGGCTGCGCACGCCCGAGCGGCGGGCTCTGATTATACGATCAATTACCAAAAAGAGGACGTCGCTGAGCGAGTCAAGGAGCTGACCAAAGGAGAAGGTGTGGACCGGATCGTGGAGGTGGACTTTGGTAAGAACCTCCCCGTAAGCTTGGCGATAATTAAGAATGGCGGCGTCATCGCCGCTTATTCCTCCACAGGGAATCCTGAACCTAAGCTGGCTTTCTCGGCCTTCATGAGGCGCAATACAACTATCCGGCTCGTGCTTGTCTACTCCATGGCGGAAGAGGTCAAGACGCAGGCCTGTAACGACGTTGTCCGGCTGCTGGAACAGGGAAGGCTTATCAATACTATCGCTATGCGGTTCCCTTTGCAGGAGATCGCGGCGGCGCATGAGGCGGTCGAAAGCGGCGCTTACATGGGCAAGATCGTGATTGACCTCGGTTGAATAGCCGCTAACCCTTTATCCGGGCGCCCGCAATAGTCCCGCCGCTGCGCGTGGAAGTCCCCTTCCATCCATGGCAGGACCTTTTGGAGAATCGGAATCGCCTCTGCGGGCTTATCTCTTTTTCCTCGCTCGGCTATGCTTTTGAAGCCAATCGGCGATGGCGGCTTCGCGCAGTTTTCCCTTGGCGATATCCATGGCGAAGTTGAACTTGGCATCGATCGATGCGTGAATGTCAACACCATTGAGCCTTAACATCAGGCGCATGGCCTCGAAGCCCGTTCGCTTATTTCCATCGACAAACGGATGGTTCATTATAAGTGAATGACCGACGGCCGCAACTTTGCCGAATAAATCGGGGTACAGATCCTGGCCACTGAAGGAAGCTTGGGGGCGATAAACTGCGGACTCCAGAAGGCCCTCGTCTCGAATCCCAGCGCTTCTACCGCTGACCGCCATGATCTGTTCGTGGAGGTAGAGGATCTGTTTAGGATAAAGGTATCTCACGCTTTGGCCAGGCGTTTGAGGAGCTCGCGGTCCTCGTTGAGGAGCCCTTCGATCTCCCGGCGCAACTCCACTGAAATTACCTCCTCCTTCACTTGCCGGAGGACTAAATCTACCCCTTTGCGAACCAGCGCAGATTTTGGAATATGGGTGGCTTTGGAGACCTCATTGAGCAGTTTGACCTGGCGGTCATCGAGTTTCAGGCTAATCGTTTTCATCCGGTCAGTTTCCTCCTCTATGGTAAGATATATATCAGACAGTATCGATATTGTCGAATATTGTCTGTGGTGGGTTCGGGCTGAATGATCTGCCGAAGGGGTAGCATTCTTTATCGTTTCTTCCGGGTTCCTATGCCTCGGAAGGAAACGACGCTTGAATCAAGCCGGGGCGGGCTTTCTGGACGGATTAGGGTGTGGGGTCTGCAGGCTTTTTGACTTTGCGTCTGCTGTCCTCTATAGATGAGCGCGATGGGCCTCAGCACTTTTTTCTGCGGGTTCAGGTAGTCGATGCAAGGTTTAGAGCACATCCGGCATTTTCGGGCGGCCAATCCGGGATACATGACCCTGGAAGGGACCAACCAGTATCTGCTTGGCCGCGAGGCGATCACAGTGATCGATGTTGCCCTCCCTTCGCCGGAGAATATCGATGGTATCCTGGAGCAAGTGGAAGCCATGGGGGGAAAAAAGATCGAAAAGATCCTCTTGACCCACATCCATAAAGACCACTGCGGCGGGGCATTGGCGCTGAAAAAGCGCAGCGGCGCAAAGCTCGGGATCTCCCGTTTACGCGCCGGATATTTGGGCGGCGAGGATTTTGCGTACTCGGAGGGTGACACCATCGACTATGACGGCGGGAAGCTGCAGGTGGTGCACACTCCGGGTCATGAGTCGGGGCACTGTTGCTTTTATGAAGCTTCGCATCAGATCCTGTTCACCGGAGACCACATCCTGGGTCGGGGAACCACGGTGATCCCCCCACCCGACGGGGATATGGCGCAGTACCTTGGCTCGCTGGAGAAACTGCTAGAGTTAAAGCTCCGCCGGCTCCTGCCGGGACACGGACCCGTGGTCGAGGACCCCTATGGCAAGATCAGGGAGTACATCGGCCACCGGTTGATGCGCGAGCGCGCAGTGCTCCAGGCTCTGCGCGAGGGTCACCATACGATCCCGGCCATGGTCGAAGTGATTTACACCGACACGCCGGCCGCCCTGCACCCCGTGGCTCGATATTCGGTGGAGGCGCACCTGCGCAAGCTCGTTCACGAAGGACGCGTGGAGAAGGCGGGGGAGCGCTACTCCATCACTCCGAGAGGTAGTTGAGTCGGTCCGGCCAGCTCAAAGGGGACCCGCAAAGGCGCCTTCCTCGTTTCTAACTCCTCCCAGAGTCCCGCGGCAATCTCGGCCGCGTGGGGGCCGGGAATCCCGTCGAGGAATAGTACCATATTGTCTTTCGTCTGTAGGAGGAGCGGATGGGCGCCCTCCGGTGCGATGAGCTTATCCGCATCGGTTGGGCTCCTCACCAACGCGACCCCGTAGCGTCTTTGCAATCCCCCGCGGAAGGCGGCAGCGAAATCTTGCGCCCCGGAAGGGCTCGCCCACGCCGTGACCCATCCGATGATCAGATCTGTGCGTTCCCGGAACGCCATTAAAGTGTCCCCGGCCCACCCGGCGGCGATTTTTTCGGCATCCTCTTTGGACAGATTTTGGGCCAGGAGATGCCGGACCATCAGTTCGCCCAAGGTCTCGTCCACGATTTTCTGTGCGCCGAACTGTCGAATGAGCGTCCATGGAACGATCTCGAGAGGGTCCTCCCTTTTGAGGTAATACTTTTCGGGGTGGAGAATCTGCGCGGTGGAAACGGGGGGATCGGACAGCAGCGCATTGACTCCCTCCCAGCCTTTGCGCGAGTAGGCCCATGACACGAATTGGCTGCCGTAGAGATATTCCAGGGCCAGTGTCTGACGCAGCACCGCGGGAAATTGCGGGAGCTCGTCGTCGAGGCGCTCAGCGAGCCGAAAAAGGCTTTTAACTCCCGCCAGAATTTTTTCTTTCGTCCCTTCACCGTTCTCCGTGAAATAGGCGAGCCCGACCAGGACCGCGTCCCCCTGGAGCAGTGCGCGCAGGGCCAATTTCGCGTCCGGGGTGTCTCTGGTTTTGATTTTTTCCTGCCAATGGAAATGTTGTTCCTGGAGGGCGTGGGTGAGCGCATGGACGAGAAGTATCTGCTGGGCCATCTCCTCGTTGATCCTCCATGGGGAGCGCAATAAGGCGAAGGCAGTCCCCAAAGGCTCCTGCGGGACCAGGATGCTTTTCTTGCGGGCATCATAACGGAGCGCTTGTTGGAAGAGCTTGAGGTCAATCAGGGCCTTCGGTAGGTCAAGCGACTCGGGCAGGAGGCCGAGGCGCTTATAGACCTCCCCGGTGGTGGAGAGCTGCGCCGCCGATTTTTCCTCGATCGCGGTTGACAACGCGGACCGGATCTCTTCGAGCTTCTGAGTTTCCATAGAAACTTCCTGCTCGAACGGCAGTCCCCGCAGGCGAGAAACCGCCTTTTTGAGTTCCTCAAAGGATTGGGGGGGGCGTGGCGAGAGGGACCCGAAGTCGTTTCCGGCACAGCCGACAAGGAGGAAAAATGCGCCTGAAAGGCACAGCTTAGCGCCCAATTTGCCAAGGGCCATTTATTTCTCCATGATGATGGTGGATAACCCCAAGCGCGCTAAGCGGCGGGCATGTCCCTCGGCATCACGACGGTCGGAGAAGGTTCCCAGCTGCACCCGAAAATAAACCGCATCCTTTCCCTGAACTGGGACGATGGAGACCTGGGGTATTTCTGGATACACGTTCATGAGGCGGGCCCTGAGTCGCCGAGCATTTTCCTCGGAAATGAAAGAGCCCGCCTGGAGGGTGTAGTCCAAGCTTGCTCGGATCAGAGAAATTTCGTGCGATCCGCTGTCGATCACCTCGATCCGCACCGGGATCGTTCCCGGTCCGATCATTCCCAACATCTTGGCGGCGGCATACGAGAGGTCGAGTATTCTCCCTTTGGCAAAAGGTCCGCGGTCGTTAATGGTAACTTCTGTGGACCTTCCGTTATCGAGGTTGGTAACCATCACCCGGGTGCCGAGGGGCAGAGTCTGATGCGCGGCGGTAAGCTCGAATTGGTCATAGACGGCCCCGCTGGCCGTGGGTTGGCCATGGAACCCTGGGCCGTACCAAGAGGCGATCCCGGTTTGGCTCGCACCGCCGCGGGGCAACGAGGGTTCGGGTACTCTAACTCCTGCCGGGGGCAGGGAGCAGGCCATGGAAAAGAAAAGGGCAAAGACAGTCCAGAGCTGTGACAGGCTCGAACTTTTCTCTCTATAGTTTCCCGGCGTCATTAAAAAACGCATTATACGGGAAGGGAACTAGGGATGGAAGCGAAAAGGGCCATTTACGAAGACTGGAGATTGTGTTAACTTCAAAAATTAGCAGGAAAGGTCGTTTTTCAGGAGCTTTGACCTCATGTCGGGCCATTCAAAATGGAGTTCCATCAAGCACAAGAAGGCGGCCAAGGACGCCAGGAGGGGAAAGCTCTTCACCAAGTTGATCAAGGAGATCACTGTCGCCGCGAGGATGGGCGGGGGAGACATCAGCGCCAACCCGCGACTGCGCACGGCCGTTCAGACAGCCAAGGCTGCCAGCATGCCCAACGACAACATCGAGAGGGCGATCAAAAAGGGGACCGGCGAGCTCGAAGGCGTCCACTACGAAGAGATCCATTATGAGGGGTATGGGCCGGGGGGCGCCGCCATCTTGGTTCAAGTCCTAACCGATAACAAAAATCGCACCGTGCAGGAGATTCGCCACCTCTTTTCGAAGTATGGCGGCAATCTGGGTGAGACGGGTTGCGTGGCGTGGATGTTCGACAAAAAAGGCCTGATCACCGTGGAGAAGACCAAGGTGGGAGAAGACCAGTTGATCAATCTCGCCCTGGAAGCCGGGGCCGAGGATGTCCGGGAGGAAGACAGCCTGTTCGAGGTGGTCACGCGACCGGAGGACTTTGAAAAAGTCAGAGAGCGCCTCGAGCGGGAAAAAATTTCCACGGTGGCGGCGCAGATCACCATGATCCCGAAGAGCACGGTTTTCCTGGATGGCCACAACGCGGAGCAGATTCTCAAGCTCACGGACGAGCTGGAAGAGCTCGACGATGTGCAGAGCGTGGCGGCCAATTTCGACATTCCTAACGAACTCTTGGAGCGGGCCAGTTGATGGGGTTTCGGCTCAATCCCGATGACGGCGCGAGCTCCTGTGAGGACGGTCAAAGAGTTCTGGGCATTGACCCCGGCACGATCACCACGGGGTGGGGAGTGGTCGAGGTGGCTGGTGGAGTGCTCTGTCACCTGGCCCACGGGACCATCGGCGCTTTGGGAGGCCTGGGGCAGGGCAGGCGCTTGAGCCGGATTTATCGTGGCCTCCAAGAGATCGTTCGTCGCTATGAGCCTCAAGGGGTTAGTCTTGAGAAGGTTTTTTTCGCGCGCAATGCTCAGAGCGCACTGAAGCTCGGCCAGGCCCGCGGGGTCGTCTTGCTGGTGGCCGCCGAGAACGAGCTTGCCATTAACGAGTACGCCTCCGCTGAGATCAAACTCGCCGTTGTGGGTTACGGCAGAGCTTCCAAAGAGCAGGTGCAAAAAATGGTCGCTTCGCTGCTCCATCTCACCGGGCGAGTCCCGGCGGATGCGGCCGATGCTCTTGCGGCCGCGATCTGCTATCTCCATCAACGTCCCTTTCGTGCCCGAGTGGTTGGGGCGCTTCCGGTCGCGGGCCGAGAGCTGAGACGGGGCAGGATGCCTTAACGGGTGGTGCCTTTGATGCGGCCAGGGGTGCACCCAGGCCGTTGGACAAGCGGGATAGCGCATGATTGCCAAGATTACCGGGGCGCTCGCACACAAGGAGCCCGGTGAAATCACCATCGATGTCGGCGGAGTCGGATATCAGATCTTTATTCCCCTGAGCGTTTTTTACCGCCTTCCCGAGCCGGGGGGGCGCGTAAGCCTTTTTGTTCACACCCATCTGCGGGAGGATGCCCTGCAACTGTTCGGCTTTTTGGAGCCAGCCGAGAAGCAGTTGTTTTTGTTCCTCAACAGTGTCGTGGGCATCGGGCCGAAACTGGCCCTCAATATCCTTTCCGGCATTCCGGCGGAGGATTTGGCGCGGGCGCTCAGAGAGGGGGACCAGATGCGGCTTCTGTCGATTCCCGGTGTCGGAAAGAAATTAGCAGAGCGAATGATCGTGGAGCTTAGGGATAAATTTTCCGCTCTCTCGGCAGAACGGGTCGGGCATGAGGATGGCTCCCAACTGGTCAGGGATGCGGTTTCAGCGCTCGTCAACCTGGGCTATCGGCCCGCAGAGGCGGGGAAGAGCGTGCGCGAGATTACCCAGGGAGGGCAAAGGAGTTTGCCGGAGGTGCTCAAAGAGGCCTTGCGCAGGCTCAGTCAGTAGTCAAATTTAAAAAGCAAATTTGAATCTCAAATGGCAGATCTCAAATCTCAAATTGAAAGTCTTTTGCATCTGCAATCTGAGATCTGAAATTTGAAATTGATCATGGACCCCCGTCACATATCAGCTAAAAGCACCGAAGAAGATCTCAAATACGAGATTAACCTGCGACCGCGGGGCTTTGCGGAGTATGTGGGGCAGGAGCAGGTTAAGGAAAACCTGAAGGTGGCCATCGCCGCCGCGCACGGGCGCCGGGATGTACTGGACCACATTCTCTTCCACGGCCCACCCGGTTTAGGAAAGACCTCCCTCGCCTACATCATCGCGCGGGAGATGGGAGTGAACATCAAAGCAACCTCCGGGCCAGTCGTCGAGAGGCCGGGAGACCTGGCGGCGCTGCTCACGAATCTGGAAGAGGGGGATATTCTTTTTATCGATGAGATTCACCGGCTCAATCACGTCGTGGAAGAGGTCCTGTACCCGGCCATGGAGGACTATCAGATCGATCTCATGATCGGCCAGGGCCCCTCGGCGAGATCGATCAAGTTGGATCTCAAGCGCTTCACTTTGGTCGGCGCGACGACGCGCTCAGGGCTGCTGACCTCGCCGCTGAGGAATCGCTTCGGCGCCATCTTCCGCCTGGATTTTTACTCACCTGAGGCCCTCACCGAAATTCTCAAGCGCTCCGCCTCGATTCTGGGCGTGGACGGGGACCATGAGGGCCTGGTAGAGATCGCCCGCCGCGCGCGCGGGACCCCGCGGATCGCGAACCGGCTCCTGCGCCGCGTGCGCGACTATGCGCAGGTGAAGGCCTCGGGAACGATCACAAAGCCCGTCACCGACGAGGCCTTGCGGATGCAGGAAATCGACCCCCTGGGTTTCGATAAAATGTATGAGCCCTATCTCATTCAGGCGGGATTTTTGCAGCGTACTCCGAGGGGGCGCATGGCCACATCCCTGGCGTACAGTCATTTTGGTCGCAGCCGAGAAGCGAACCAACCGGCGCGGACGAAGAAGCAACCGAGTCTCTTTTAGGCAGAGTTAAAGGGATCAAGGGGCTGAAGGATCGATGGGAGCGCCGGGTAGGTTGCTGATTCTTTTTGGGGTCGTTTTGGTTGTCGTGGGGCTGCTTTTTTCCTTCGCAGGGAATATCCCCTGGCTGGGCCATTTGCCAGGGGATATTTATATTCAAAGAGAGCGCTTTACTTTTTACTTTCCCCTGACGACATGCCTCCTGCTGAGCCTGATCTTAACGCTTGTCCTTTATCTGTTTAGGAGGTAGAATCCGCCAGCATTTTAGCGGGCGGACGGGCCTTTAGGAATATGGGGTCCCCGGACACAGTCAAGGCCTTCGAGGAAAGCCTCAAGCGGGAAGAGGCCAAGCGGAGGAAGCGGGAAGGGCTGGTGATCCTCATCACCACCCTGATGGTGCTTTTGTTCGCCCTGTTCGAGGTCCAGGCGCCCGAAATCTCCACCGATTATTCCCTCACCAACAATATCGCGTTCTTCCTCCTGCTCAACATCAACATTATCCTGCTTGTCCTGCTCGTCTTTCTCGTCGTGCGGAACCTGGTGAAGCTTCTTTTCGAGAGGAAGAGGGGAATTCTGGGCTCTCGCTTACGGGTTCGCTTGGTGCTAGCCTTCCTGGCGCTCTGCCTGGTTCCGACCTTGCTCCTCTTTTTTATCGCCGGCGGTTTTGTGACCCGGTCCTTTGAGAGGTGGTTCGATATCCAGGTCGAGAATGCACTGAAGGGGTCTCTCGAAATCGGTCATGCCTATTATCAGAATTCGGCCAATAACACTCTGTTTTACGCTCGCCAGCTCAGCCTGAGCATTACGCAGGGAGGACTCTTCGACGCAGAGCGCATTGGCAATCTCAAGGAGTTCATCCAGTCCAAGCAGCGCGAGTATAACCTGGGGACGGTCGAGGTATTCTCTCCCGACCGCCAGCTTTTAGTGGTCGCCTTCAATGATCAGGTGCCCACCGGCGTGACCATTCAACCGGAATCGGATTTTCTCAACCGGGCGCTGCGTGGCTTGGAGGTGACACGGACTCAGGCCTTCGGCGAGGGCGACATTATCCGCGGAGGCCCGACAAGCGGATTCTGGGCGTCGTCGTGGTCGACTACTATGTCCCCAAAAGCATCACCAAGCGGGCTTTCCAGATATCGCGCTCTTACGAGCAGCACAAGAACTTGGCCATTTTGAAAGAACCCGTGAAAAACAGCTACATCCTCACTCTGCTCCTCATTACCTTGGTCATCATCTTTTCCGCCACCTGGTTTGGCTTGTACCTGGCCAAAGGGATTACCGTGCCGATCCAGCGGCTGGCGGAGGGGACCCACCAGGTGGCCCAGGGGAATTGGGACTATCAGATAGAGCCCGTGGGAGACGACGAGATCGGAACCCTGGTCGATTCGTTCAACCAGATGACGCAGGATCTCAAGCAGATCAACGTAGAGCTCGAACGCAGGGGGCGGTACACCGAGATGCTCTTGGCCAATATCACGGCGGGCGTGATCTCCGTGGACCCGGCCGGGAAGATCACCACGATGAATAAGGCCGCCATCCAGATGCTCGGCCTGGGCGCGGAGCAGGCGCTGGGGAAGAATTACGCCGAAGTCTTTCAGGTGGAGCACCTCCGCGTGATGCGCGAGATGATGGAGCAGGTGCGGGAAGGCGCCAGCGTCGAGCAGGAAGTTAGGATACCGCATCCCGACCGATTCCTGACTCTTATGGCGGCCGCGGCAACGCTGAGAGATGACGAAGGAAAGATCCTTGGAGTCATGGTGTTCCTTGAGGACATCACCCAGATCCAGAAAGTTCAGAGGATGGAGGCCTGGCGGTTGAAAAACCTGGTGAACGAGTTCTCTCAGTTTGCCCGCCTGCCGGCTGCCGAGCTCGCCCCTAATGATCTCAATGAGACCGTCAAAGAGGCCCTTTTCCTCTTCAAAGAGGGGCACAAGGGGATTCACTTTAAGTTTGACAACGGAGAGCTTCCGCCGCTTGAATTGGACCGGGATCAAATCAAGCGGGCCCTGATCAATCTTTTAGATAATGCCGTGGCTGCGGTTGAGGAGGGTGGGGAGGTGAGGATCTCGACGGCCTATGATCCTTCCTTCGGCATCGTCCACTTGGAGGTGGCCGATAACGGGTGCGGTTTGGCCCCCGAGGTCCGAGCGAGAATCTTTGAACCCTATTTTTCGACCAAGAAGAACGGTACCGGATTGGGCCTGGCCATTGTCAGCGCGATTGTCGCCGACCATCGGGGCTATATCCGGGTGCGTCAGAACGAGCCCAAAGGCACAAGGCTTATCATTGAACTGCCGGTGCGAGTGCAGGCGCAAGCGCAGGAAATCCGTAATAAGGCCGTCTACTCTTAGCCGTGAGGGTTGGGGGGTCGTGAGAGAAAGATTGGAAGCGAAAACCATTCTGGTCGTTGATGACGAGGACGGGGTCCGCGAATCGGTTCGGGAAATCCTGAGAGACGAAGGCTACCGGGTTATCGAGGCCTCCACCGGGACCGTGGTTCCAGACCTCATCCGCAGCGAGCGCCCGCGGCTTGTGCTGCTGGACATCTGGATGCCGGAAATGGACGGGATCGGTTTATTGAGGGAGATCAAGAAGCTGGATCCTGACACCAACGTGGTGATGATCTCGGGCCACGGCAATATCCATACAGCGGTCACGGCCACCAAGTACGGCGCCTTTGATTTCATCGAGAAACCGCTCTCCCTCGATGGCTTGCTGCTCACAGTTCGCCGGGCGCTCGGGGAGTCCCCGGCGATCGCGGAGGAGGGGCCAAGGCTGAAGACCGGTAAGACCAAGCGGCGCTCTTCCGGGGCCGCGACGGAAGTTCACGTGTCTGCCCTGAAGCAGCGGACGTTGAAAAAGAGCGTGGTGATTTCCGGTCATGGCCTCCATTCGGGGATAAAGACCGGTCTGATCCTGCATCCGCTCCCGCCCGACAGCGGGATCCTTTTCAGCGGGATCTCGGCGGACGCTACCGTCCCTGCCCATCTCGACCACGTGGGCTCGACCGGCTACGCGACGTCACTTCACGGCAAGGGGATCGTCGTCGGAACCGTCGAGCATTTTTTGGCGGTCCTGCACAGCTACCGCATCAGTAACCTTTTAGTGAAGGTTCAGGGGGAGATCCCGATCCTGGACGGGTCCGCCCTGGAGTTCTGCCATCTGATCGAGGAAGCGGGCGTTCAAGAGCAGGACAAGGAGTGGTCAGAGATCGCGCTCGACCGTTCCTATCGGCTCGAAATAAAGGGGGGAGAGTCCATCTCCGCCGAACCTGCGGAGGTTTTTGGCGTCCGCTACACGCTCAACTATCCGAAGCCTGTGGGGGAGCAGGAATATACTTATGTCTTTCAAGGTCAGGAGTCCTTTAAAAAGGAGATAGCGCCGGCCCGGACTTTCGGCTTCCTCCGGGATATCGAGAAGCTGGAGAAATTGGGGTTGGTGAACGGCGGCAGACTCAGCAATTGCATCCTGCTCGATGACGAGAAGGTCATCAATACGGAGCTCCGTTTCCCCGACGAGTTCGCCCGCCACAAAATTTTGGACATCGTGGGGGACTTCTACCTGTTCGGGCGCCCGGTGCGCTGCATGGTTACGGCCCGTATGACCGGTCATTCCGACAACATTGCCTTGCTCAAGGAAATCAAAAAGGGAATGCGCCTTTAGGAGTAGATAGCATTTTTCCCTTCCTGAATCATCGGACCGGTCTCACGGTGGCGTCTGCCAGGACGCGGTATCTTCTTCCCCGCCACACGACATTAGGATTGGCATAGCCTTCGAGCCAGAGCGCCACGGTGAGAAGTTCGAGGATGGGGAGAAGCCACAGATGACGCCACATATCGGGGTCCTTGGCGAAGAAAAGGTTGACAACGACCACCGAGGCGAGGCGGAAGACCAGGATGAAGGCCAGAACGGCAAGCCCTTGCGCCATCCTTCCTCCCAGTAGAGAGAAAAAAAAGTAGAGGGAGCCCCAGACTATCGGAGCGCTGTAAAACGGGATCACGAGATACCCGGCGCACAGGTAGCGCCGAATGGTCACCAGCCAGCGATGCATCTGCCGCCACCACTCGCTGAAGTGGCTGTGGACGTGAATGACTACTACGGGCTGCTGAACCAGTTCGATCCTGTATCCCTTGGCGTGCACGGCCCGGCCCAGGGCGGCGTCGATGCCGATTCGGTGTCGCAGCGGCGTCAGTCCGCCGGTCGCATGCAGGACATCCTTCCGCATCGCCATGGTGCTGCCGATGGCGGTGAATGGGGGCGCGGTGGCGAGAGCGAGTATGGCTTCGTTTACTGCTAGGGCCATCAGGGCGGCGACCCACTCGCGCGCCCCTTTGTAGACCGGACAGGCGTAGGACATGCCCACGCGCGCGTCGGAAAGCGGGCGGACCAGTTGCTCTAAAAAGCCGGCAGCATTTCGCACGTCCGAGTCGCTGAAGACGAGAACTTCGTAACGGCTCTCTTTCACCCCGGCCATCAGATTGATGGTTTTTCCCAGCTCCCTCTGGTCCTGTCTTTTGCCAAAGATGAGGCGAACTCTTGCGGGAGTCTGGCAGTCTGCTATGAGCCGCTGGACGAGCGGAACGACGGCATCCTCTCTCTCCTCGACGCTGAAAATGACTTCAAAAGGGGCCGGGTACCCGGATTGAATGAAGCTCATGAAATTTTCCTGTGCCTCTTGGTCCAACCCCCGCACCGGCTTGATGATGGAGATGGAAGGGAGTTCGGTATTGAGAGGAGACGCCTTATTATTTTTACGCAAACGACGCCATGCCAGAGCGTGGGCGAGGAGCGTCCTAAGGCAGTAGACGGCCAGGATGCTGAGGGTCAAGATCTCAGCCCAAATCCAATCCAAATCTTCGCTCCTTTCTTGGTCCGGTTTGTTGTATTACAAAATTCGGTTAACATAAACAGTTACGTTGACTGTGGAAGCGCAGAAAATCAAAGAACCGTCTCTGGTGTCGGCGCGGATTAAGGAAGAGGCGCACCGGCTCGGCTTTGCCCTGGTGGGGATTTCCCGGGTGCAGGCTGCTCCCCATGAAGAGTCCTTCGCCGAGTGGCTGAGGAGAGGGTTGGGAGGGGAATTGGGTTATTTGAAGCGGACCGAGGAGGTTCGGCGCGATCCGAGAAAGCTCGTCCCTTGGGCAAGCTCGGTAGTATCGGTGGGAATGAACTATGCCACCCCATTTTCCCGACCGGTAGGAAAACGAGGACTAAAGGGTTGGATCTCTCGCTATGCGTGGGGAGATGACTATCATGATGTCATGAAGCATAGGCTTGAGGCGCTTCTGGATAAAGTGCAGGAGCTTTATCCCGGGCCCGTCGAAGGGAAGGCCTTTGTCGACTCGGGTCCGGTTTTGGAGCGGGATTTAGCCGGTGTCGCGGGGATCGGCTGGATCGGTAAAAATACGCAGTTGATCTCGCCCCGGCGCGGTTCATGGTTTTTTTTGGGTGAACTGTTTCTCAGTCTCGAACTAACTTCTGACCGCCCGATCAAGGATCGCTGTGGCCGTTGTAAACTCTGTCTGAAAGCATGTCCGACAGGGGCTTTCGTTGGCCCTTACATCCTGGATGCGCGCCGCTGCATCTCCTATCTGACCATCGAGCTCAAGGGGCCGATTCCAACACACCTTCGACCGCTCGTCGGCAATCATGTTTTTGGCTGCGATATTTGCCAGGAGGTTTGCCCCTATAATGTCAAAGCAACTCCGACCTCCGAGGAGGCTTTCTACCCGCGCGAAGGTCTCCATGCGCCGGAACTCACTGCGCTTCTTTCTTTGAGTGAGGAGGAGTTCCGCCGCCGTTTTCGCCAAAGCCCGATTCTCAGAGCCAAGCGGCGAGGCTTTTTGCGTAACGTCGCCGTCGCTTTGGGAAACTCACGGCGGGCCGAGGCGGTCCCGGCCTTGACCCAAGCGCTCGGGGATCATGAGCCGCTGGTTCGCCGGCACGTGGCTTGGGCCCTGGGGCAGATAGGAACTCCGCAAGCGCTTGAGACCTTGGGAAAGCGCTTAGAGCTCGAGTCCGATCCCGAAGTGAGGGAGGAGCTCGAGGCGGCTCTGGGTGAAGAACGCAGGGTCGAGGCCTAATTTTTAGTTAGCTTCGGGAATCTTCGCGTCCAGGGCGGCCTTTAGCTCCGGTGGAATTCGGGCGATGCGTCCTTGCGCATCCACGCAGGCATGCTTGGTAGAGCCTGACGCGAGAAGCTCCTGATCTTCGTTCCGGTAAAGCTTGTAGCGAAAAGTGAGTGTCGCGCGCCCCAGTTCAGCGAGCGTGGTCTCGATGACGATATTGTCGTCGTAGCGGGCAGGCCTGAAATAGCGGCAGGAGACTTCCGTTACCGGGAAGTAAAGTCCCTGGCTCTCGATCGATTTGTAAGGGACGCCGGTTTGCCGGAGCAGTTCCGTCCGGCCGATCTCAAACCATCTCAGATAGTTGCCGTAATAGGCGACGCCCATTTGGTCCGTGTCGCCGTAGATCACGCGGTAGGTAGCTAGGCTTTTCAATTCTTCTTTTGGCAGGACGTTCAAGCCAGACGATCGAGGAGATAATCAGTCGAGACGGGCAGAGCGATCAGGAGCGGTAGAAATCCCACCGGTCTCCGCTCGCCACCTCCAGGTTCAGAGATTCCTCCTCACGCAGGATTCGGAACGAGATCCGATCTCCAGGTCGTTTCTTCCACATCTCGCGGTACAGTTCCGGGCGCGAGCGAATCTCTTTTTGCTCCACCCCGAGGATAATGTCCCCCTCGCGCAGCCCGCTCCTTTCGGCGGGTCCTCCTGGTACGACGCCCGCGACGACAATGTGACCGCCAAAGCCTTGGGTGTAGAATCCGAGCCAGGGCCGTCGGGGACGGCTCTGGATCTGGCCGTACTGTTTGAGTTCCTGCTCGTGCCGGAGGTAGTACTCAATCGGAATCGCCAGCGAAAATTTCCCGACCTGGTTGAGGTTCAGTGAAACCACGCCCATAATACGGCCGCGCATGTCGGCCAGCGTCCCGCCTCCATAGCCCGGATTGAAAGCCGTCAGCCGGATGGTTTTGTCCAACATGTATTCCCAGTGCCCGTCGAAACTTTCCGTCGAGGTGACGTAGCCGCCGCTCACCCTCCTCTCGGTCTCACCGGAGCTTGCCACGATCATGGCAGCCTGGCCTATAGACGGCGATTCGGGCGGGGCAGGTCGGAGAAAAGGGAGTTCCCGGCCGCTAATCTTGACGAGGGCCAAACCGGACTCGTAATCTTGAGCCGCCAGCTCTCCGGGAAACTGCTCGCCGTCGAGCAACGTGACCGTGATCGACTGAGCTCCCAAGGTCACGTAATGAACCGTGAGAATGTAACCATCAGGGTCGACGAGAGTCCCTGATCCCACTCGCTCCGAGCCCAGGTTGCGGGCGGAAGGATGGTTTTCCGGTATCGAAACCTTCAAGTCCACCGTGGCCGGTAGGATGCCATGGAGCAAACCCAAATGGGCATTCAAGGCGCCATTCCCTCCGATACTTGGATCCCCATTGGCCGCGCGCCTGAGGCAGATTTTTCCAAGCAAGCTCTTCCCTGCCAGGTGTTTCTTTGCTCGAGTTCGGCCTGGATGGCATTGAGCACCCCGAGCTTATTGCCAGACCAATCTGGAGCCGCAGTGAGGTCTCGATAGGTCTCCCCGGTTAATCGGTGGATCACCACTTCCGGCCGCAGGAGCTCGAGAAAATCGACAAGCATCGAAACATAGGCCTCGCGGGTGAGCGGGACAAAGGCCCCCGAGCGATAAATCCTTTCCAGCACCGTGTTTTTGATGACGTGAAGGTTGTGGAGTTTAACCCCATCGACCCCGAGCCGGTTCAGGAGCGGCGGTGTCTCAAGGATCTCCTCACGAGTTTCGGTAGGAAAACCCAAAATGAGATGCACGCACAGGCGCAGTCCCCTTTGCTTGCTTCGCTCGACGGCGTCCAGGAATGCAGCCAAGCCGTGCCCCCGATTGACCCATCGAAGCGTTTTGTTGTGCATGGATTCTAGTCCCAACTCTAACCAGACATAGCTCTCGCGCGCGATATCGGCGATGAGATCGAGGATCTCGTTCGGAACGCAGTCGGGGCGGGTGGCAATAGAGAGACCCACCACGCCGGGGATGTCGAGCGCTTCCCGGTAGAGCCGCTCCAACTTTCTTACCGGACCATAGGTGTTGGTGTAGCTCTGGAAATAGGCGATGAACTTCTGTGCCTTGTAGCGCCGCCGGAGCGCCTCCATCCCCTGCACCATCTGCTCGTGGATGGGCATCCCGGGATGGTAACCACGCGGTGTATGGCCGGCATTGTTGCAATAGGTACAGCCCCCTACGGCGACCCGCCCGTCACGATTGGGACAGGTGAAGTCCCATCTCAGACTCACCTTATGAACTCGGGCGTGGAAGGCGTCCTCGAGGACGCGATGAAACGAGTTGTAGCGCTTGCCGCCCCATTTCTCTGCTAGCTGGCCCGGGAGCTTCATGAAGCGATCCCTAAGCATGGTTAACAGAAAGAGTGGGGATTCTCAAGAGAGAATTATTTTGCGCCGCGCGCGGGCATGGCTTACCTCCTCTTCCACCATACGCCCAGGCCGATGATGAGCAGAACCTCCGGCAGAATCAGGAAGGAAAGGTAGAAGGCGAGGGTGCCCTGCGCCTGGCTCAACTGGACGCGGGAGGAGCGCAGCGAGCGGGGGCGGATCGAGATGGAGCTCTCCTCTTCGGCAAGCCAGTTGACCGTGTTGAGGAAGAAGTCCCGGTTAAAGAAAAGGTCGATGAAACGGTTGTTCGCGAACTCCGCGGTCCCAAGGGCCACGATCTTTGCCTGCCCGTCTTTTTCGATGCCGATTTTTTTCAGCTCGGCGGCTACCGCGACGCCGATCGAGACCGGCCCTCTTTTGTCTTCGGGGCCGAGAGAAGCCTTTCCTTGACGGAAGATGCCGGCGAGGTCTTTCTCAGCCCAGCTGCTGGGGCTGGTCTTGACCAGGGAGGTTACTTGCACTCCGTCCCTCGTCGAGGCCGCAGGCTCGACGGAGCGGACCATCGGGAAAATGGTTCTCTCCTTGAACTCGCGCGTGATCGGGTGGAGCGAACTGTAGGCTTCGGCGATCGGCTGGACTCCGAGGGAGGGTCCGGCAAAAAGCCGGATCTCTTGATCCACCACGATGTTGTCCCCTACCTCTACCCCCCAGTCGCGGAGGAAAGCCTTCAGGTCATCACCCCCGGGAGGAGCCAGAAGGATCAGGAGTCTGCCGGCGTTTTTTACGTAGTCATCCACCGCCTTCAGCTCCTGGTCCAGAAGCGGTTTTTGCGGTCCGGCCACGATCAGAAGAGCGGCCTGCTCGGGGACCTTCGCTTGGGTGGATAAAAGGAGCTCCTGCGCCTGATAGTTTTCGTTCGCGAGCGCTTCTTTCGCTGCCCCGTATCCCTCGCTTGTGCCTCGGTCATCGATCCCGGGCTCACCGTGACCGATGAGGAAGTAAACGGTCTTTTTCTTCGTCTTAGTCAGTTTGGCGATGGCATTTGTGACTGCTTCTTCCGTGGTGTCCGTGATGTTGGTTGCCTCTTGTCCATAGCGGATGTGCAGGGTATTGAACTGGCGAACGTGGAACTCCCTGGCCAGCTCCGGGTGGCGGTCGGGGTCAATCGGGTAGAACTTGATCCTGGGAGATCCGTACGTGTAGCTCTTCATGAGACCGGAGACAGCGGGATTTTCTCCTCTTTCAAAGAATCCATAGATCTCCACGTCACGCTGCAGCCGCTCGAGGACCTTGGCCGATTGAGGGGAGAGAGTAAAAACCTTTGCCGCGGTCAGATCCCAGTGGGCGTGGTGGCGGAGGTTAAGAAAGTTGACCATGATGAGGCTGGCGAGGAAGAGCAAGGAATACAACGCAGCGTGGAGTCCATATCGGGTGGACCGCCGGCTGAGCGTCCTGAGAAAGCTGCGCCCGTGGGTGGCGAGGTAAATCAGGAAGCCGAAGAGGCCGAGACCTAAATGGGCCAAAACGTAAGGGTCCTGCAGCTTCCCGCCGAAGAGATAGGCCACGAGGCCGAAAAAGATGAGCACAAATCCGGTCACACCTGCGACTTGTAGAATCCCGCTCATCTATCTCCAGCGAGACGCCTCTACGGAGCGGTGGGTGAGAAAGAGGCTGAAGAAGGCCAAACTGAGAAAATAAACAATCCCTTGGGTATCGATCAATCCTTTGACCATCTCGCCGTAGTGCTCGATGACCGAGAGATACTTGAGGATTTTTCCCGGCCTGGGGCCGATGGTTTCGGCGGGCCAAGCCAGCAAGTAGAGGAGCAACAGAATGACGAAGCAGAGCACGGCTGCGATGATCTGATTTTCCGTCAGCGATGAGGTCAGCAGCCCTACCGATACGAAAACCGCCGCCAAAAAATAGAGGCCGAGATAGCCGGCCGCGAGAACGCCCAACTCGGGATTGCCGTAAAGGAGAAGGATGGCCGGGTAGATGCCGGTCAGCAGAATCATCAACCAGACGAAGGTCAGGCATCCCAGAAATTTGCCTAAGACGATCTGCGGCACGGTGAGCGGTGAGGTCAGAAGCAGCTCGTAAGTCCCGGTTCTTTTCTCTTCCGCGAACGAACGCATGGTCATGATCGGGACCATGATGAGCAGAACGATGGCGAGGTTGTGAAGGAGTGGAGCGATCACTTGCTCGTTGAGATTCAGACTCTGCAATCCTTGGGAATTTTGCAGGCCGGAATAGAGCGTGACGAGGTGATCGAAACGGAACAGGAGGTTGAAGAAAAACCAACCGCTGACCAAGAGAAACCCTGTGAGGGAGACATAGGCGATCGGCGAGACAAAAAAAGAGCGGATCTCCTTTCCCGCGATGACCCCGATGACCCTCACCAGGACGATCCTTCCTCGACCTGCGAATCTCTCTCGCTCGGCTCTTTGGCGATGGTGCGCAAAAAAACCTCCTCCAGGCTACCGCCTCGGGTGAGCTCGGTTAGGGTTTGCTCCACCGCGATCTTTCCCTCATTGATGATGACCACCCTGGCGCATAGCTGCGAAACCTCTGGCAGGAAGTGGGTTGAAAGGATGACGGTTCGGTCCCCTGAGATCTCCCTGATCAGACCCCGGATCTCGACGGCCTGTTTGGGGTCGAGTCCCAGAGTCGGTTCGTCCAATATCACCACCGGCGGGTTGTGAATCAGGGCCTGGGCAAGTCCCAGCCGTTGGCGATAGCCTTTGGAGAGGTGCTTGATGAGGCGCGAGGCGACGTCGGTTAGGGAGCACTTCTCCAGCACGCCGTCTATCGCCCGCCGGACCTCTCTTTTGCCCATGCCTTTAATTCTGCCGACAAAAATTAGATACGACCTGACTGTCATGTCATGGTAGAGGGGAGGATTTTCCGGAAGATATCCGATCCGTTGGCGTGCCTGGTAGGAATCCCGGAAGACATCGAATCCCTCGATCGTAGCCGTGCCTTTGGAAGCCCGTATGAAACCCGCAATGATTCGCATCGTGGTCGTCTTCCCGGCGCCGTTGGGGCCGAGAAATCCCAAAATCTCCCCGCGCCGGGCGGTGAACGAAACGTCTTGAATGGCCCGCAGTTCACCGTAGATTTTGGTGAGATGAGATACCTCTACCACAGGTTTTTCTCATCTACCCACTCGGTCTCGGTTTGTCAAGGCAAGAAGCGGAACTTTCGCATCGTAGCGCCCTCCAGGAGAGCCCATCTAGCTTTTGAGGGCGCGGCAAATCCTTGGGGCGGTGAGCGGGCAGTTCGGAAGTGGTCAAAAAATCAGGAGCTTTTGGAGCTTCTCTGGCGGCTTTCGGCTTGACAATAGAGCGGAATTCAATAATACTTTAGGCGGGTTTTTCGTTCGCGGTGTCAGGGTATGATCATCCCGGTAGAGCAGATCACCGAGTCCCCGAAAAGGCTCCGGTTTACGGAAAGCATCGAAGAGTTAAATCATGCGATGCATTTGGTCAGGGACTATCGCTTCCCTGAGTTTGTGGACGTGGATCTGGCATATTACCGGTCGGGTCGGGAACTCTTCTTCGAGGGCCGGTTTGGAACGTGGGTGGAGGGGCATTGCGGCCGCTGCCTTAAGAGCTATTCCTTCGCTCTCAAGAAAAATTTTGCCTTTGTTTTGACCCCGGATCCGTTATCGCGTAAGAATGGGGAGTTGAACCAGGACGAAATGGGGTTGAGTTTCTACGCTTCCAAAGAAATCAATCTACTCCCTTTTATCCGGGAGCAGGTGCTGTTAGCGCTCCCTACGCGTCCGTTATGCGAGGAGGGCTGCCGCGGGCTTTGCCCAAGTTGTGGTGCGGATCTCAACCTGGAGCCGTGTCGCTGTGCGGTTTCGCCAGGCGATCCGCGTATGTCTCTTTTCCGCACTCTGAAGTTAAATCAATAGCTTCCCTCCTCTTTTCGCATTGGTTTGCCTTGCGTCTAGGAAGAGGGAAAGAGGTGGATCAAGAAGATGCCAGTACCTAAGAGAAGAACTTCCAAAAGGAAGAAAAATCAACGCAGGTCCCACGACGCCCTTTCTGCGCCCCAATGGAGCACCTGCCCAAAATGCGGGGAGACTGCCTTCCCCCATCGCGCGTGTCCTAGCTGCGGCCACTATCGCGGTAGGCTTGTGGTCGAAACCGAAGAAAGCTAAGGCGCTTCCCTTTGCCTATGATAACGATCGCTGTGGATGCCATGGGAGGCGACCGAGCTCCCGGGGCAGTGGTTGAGGGTTCCGTGCTCGCCGCCGCGGATCTGGACGTGGAGGTCCTCCTGGTGGGTCAGGAAGATGTGGTCGAAAGCGAGGTCGCTCGTTATCCCTCCCGGCGCGCAGCCTTGAAGATCATTCCAGCTTCTCAGGCCGTCGCGATGGATGAATCCCCGAGCGCGGCGCTGAAAAAAAAAGACTCCTCCATGAAAGTCGCCTTTGAGCTGTTAAAGCGGCGGGAGGTTCAGGCGGTGGTCAGTGCGGGAAACTCGGGGGCAGTGATGGCGACAGGGATGTTCGTTTTGGGAAATCTGCCGCACGTGGAAAGACCGGCTATCCTTGTGGTCGTGCCCACGGTGACGCACGCGGCCGTGATCATCGATGCCGGGGCCAACGTCGACTGCAAGCCGCGCCATCTGGTTCAGTTCGCCCTCATGGGTTCGGTCTACGCCGAGAGGGTTCTGGGTATTTCTCGTCCCCGGGTAGGCGTGCTCAGCAACGGCGAAGAAGAGGGGAAGGGAAACGATCTGACGCGGGCCGCGAGCGATCAGCTTGCCGGCGGTCCGCTGAATTATATCGGCTATGTAGAGGGTAGAGACATCTGCAGCGGTAAGCTCGATGTGGTAGTGTGCGATGGTTTCACCGGCAATGTGACCCTGAAGACGATGGAAGGGGTGGCAAACTTTATCGTGTCGGTGCTCAAGGACGCATTTCAGAAAAGCACGCTCAGCCGTCTGGGGTACTTGCTCAGCCGAAAATCTCTCCGAGAGGCCTACGCTCGCCTGGATCACACGGAATATGGCGGAGCCCCCCTTCTGGGATTAGATGGAGTCGCCATCATTGCCCACGGGGGCTCCGGTCCCAAGGAGATCAAGAACGCCATTCGGGTAGCCAAAGAGGCGGTCCTTCACGATGTTAACCATCACATTGCCGAGGTACTGGAAGAGCTTACCGATAAGACTGCCGACAAATTCCCGGGAAAAATCTGGCGCCGGATCAAATCAAAAATCGAGACCCTGGCCGAGAAGCCGGATCCCGAGGGAGAAGAAAGAGAAGACAAAAGTGGGGGAGAGGGCTAGGCTCGCGTTCGTTTTCCCTGGCCAGGGATCCCAGTATGTCGGGATGGGGAGAGAGCTCTATGAGGAGTTTGACGTCGCGCGCCAGATCTTCGGGGAAGCGGACGAGGTTTTAGGGCTGCCTTTAAAGCGACTTTGTTTTGGCGGTCCCGAAGCGGAACTCAAGCTCACCGAGTATACCCAGCCGGCTATCCTTACGGTCTCGATCGCTGCGCTGCGGGTCCTGGAGAAAGAGAGCGGGCTCAGGCCCGTCTGGGTGGCGGGCCACAGCTTGGGGGAATACAGCGCGTTGGTCTGTGCGGGGGCTCTTTCCTTCCACGACGCAGTCAAAGTCGTGCGGGAGCGGGGGAGGTTGATGCAAGAGGCCGTTCCTCAGGGCCAGGGACTTATGGCTGTGATCTTGGGGTTGGAGGCTCGGGAGGTAAGGCGGGTTTGTGAGGAGGCCGGTGGGGGCGAGGCGGTGGCGCCGGCAAATTTCAATGGGGGCGGGCAAGTTGTCATCGCCGGAGCCAGGTCGGCCGTGCTTCGAGCGATGGCCTTAGCGCAGGAGCGCGGAGCGAGGAGGGTTTTGGATCTGCCCGTCAGCGCTCCCTTTCATTGTTCCCTGATGCTGCCTGCCGCCGAAGGGCTGAGACGGGCATTGGCCGAAGTGGTGGTTCGCCCCGTGTCGATAGGGGTGGTCACCAACGTCGAAGCCAAAGTCAATATGGATGGCAGCCGGGTGAAGTCCCTTCTAGTCGAGCAGGCGATTTCACCGGTGCGGTGGGAGGAGTCGGTCAGAGAACTGGAGAGGCTGGGCTGCGAACTGGTCGTCGAGGTTGGCCCGGGCAAGGTATTAAGTGGGCTGGTCAAGAGAATTAGCCCGCAATTGAGGCACAAAAACTTTGAAGCCCCTGGGGACCTTGAGAGAATTCTGGCGGATTAACGGTTATGGCGGATCTCAAGGACCAGATCGCCTTGGTTACCGGCGGCGGCCGGGGCATAGGGAAAGCTATCGCGCTGGCTTTGGGTCGCTTGGGCGCGGGGGTCATGATCAACTACCGGCAGAGTCGGGAGGCGGCCGAGTTCACCCTTAAGGAGCTTCTGGCACAAGGTGGGAGCGGCGAACTCTGCCCGTTTGACGTCGCCGATGAAAATCAGGTAGAAGAAGCGGTGAAAAAAATCGTTGACCAGCATAAAAAAATTGATATTCTAGTCAACAATGCGGGCGTGACCTCGGATAATCTCTTGGTTCGCCTTACGGCTGAGGACTGGAATCGGGTCATCGGAGTCAACCTTAGAGGGACTGTTCATTGCACCAAAGCTGTTTGCCGGAGGATGATCCGGGAGCGATACGGCCGCATCGTCAATTTGAGTTCGGTGGTGGGACAGATTGGCAACGCCGGCCAGTCCGCTTATGCGGCATCGAAGGCGGGTATTATCGGATTTACCAAGGCCATGGCACGCGAGCTGGCATCACGCGGCATCACGGTTAATGCGGTGGCGCCGGGCTTTATCGATACCGAAATGACAACCCGGCTCCCGGAAAAGCTTCGGGACGAATTTCTGCGCTCTATCCCCTTGGCGCGTTTTGGGACCTCTCAGGATGTGGCGGAAGCGGTGTCATTCCTCGTGGGTCCCGGCGCCTCTTATATCACGGGGCAAGTCATCAACGTGAACGGCGGACTCTACATGTAGAGAAAATGTTAACCAGGAGGTAAAAAACATGGCATCGTCCGTAGACGCCAGGGTGAAAGAGATCGTTTGCGAGCAACTGGGTGTGAGCGAGGACGAGGTGACTCCAGAGGCCTCATTCATCGAGGACCTGGGGGCCGATTCGCTGGACATCGTCGAGCTGGTCATGGCCTTGGAAGAAGAATACGAGATGGAGATTTCCGACGAAGATGCGGAGAAAATCAAGACCGTCCAGGATGTCATCAGCTACATCGATAGCCATCGATAGGTCCTCCAGTTTTTGAAGGGAGAACCAAGGCCAAGCGCCGTCAGGAGAGGGCTAGGCCCTTTAGCCCAGAGCGGATCGCAGGAGTCGAAATGGCACGGCGGCCATGCTCCTGCGATTTTCTCTATCTGAATAATCTGATAGGGTGCCCGCGGGTCTGAACGCGGCGGAGAGAATGGAGTTATGATCGGTATCGCAAGCGACCACGGAGGCGTGGCGCTCAAAGACCATTTAGTGCAGGTCCTTCGTGCCAAGGGATTGCCGGTTGAGGACTTTGGGACTAACGGAGGCGAGTCGGTTGACTATCCCGACTTTGGCCGGCTGGTCGCCCAGAAGGTTGCGGAGGGTGAGGCGGAGAAGGGGATCCTCGTGTGCACGTACGGGATCGGCATGTCGATCTTGGCCAACAAGTATCCTGGGGTCCGGGCGGCCCTCGTCTATGATCTGAAAGCGGCCCAAATGAGCCGCGAGCATAACAACTCGAACATCCTGGTTCTGGGCGGCGGCGTCATCGAGAACGACGCGGCCGAAAAGATTGTCGACGCGTGGCTCGAGACACCCTTTGCGGGAGGACGGCACCAGCGGCGATTGGATAAGATAGCACAAGTCGAGGAAGAACTCGGCGTGCGCGTGGGGAAGAGAGAACCGCAGG